>CAYRJV010000014.1:0-6512 GCA_964424745.1 uncultured Candidatus Saccharibacteria bacterium
TGGAGCGGGTGAAGGGAATCGAACCCTCGTCACGGCCTTGGAAGAGCCGGGTAATAACCACTATACGACACCCGCGAGAGAAAATATTAAATCAATTCTAAAATTAACATAAAAATCATTAAAAGCAAACGCTTTATCTCTCTCCATTTTATTTGCTTCAGAAAACAAAACAGCTAAGCCCGGAGGCTTAGCTTTGTTAACAGGGAAACCGGCGGTCTCCCTGATTGTATTCTGCTGGGCTTGATCCCCAAGCCCAGCAGTCTCAAGAGGAGCAGTGTGTCACCTTCTCCCAGGAGGTTTGCCAGTGTATGCCCCTTTTTGTTTTCGGGGCGCGGACGTAAGGCACCGTTCCCTGACGCAACCTTCTTTGGCGGGAGAAGGTGAACCGTTAAGATATCTCTTTAAAGATATCTTGGCGGTTTATCTTCTTCCTTCGAAGATCCCATTAAGATTTTACCTAATCGGTACAGATTGTCAATTAATGGAAGGACTACCCTCCGATAAATAAAAAAAGGAGGGGCTAGGCCACCGGGGGAGGTTAGCCTAGCCCTTGCGAAGGGGGGAAGGGAAAAGATCTCATGACGAGATCCGAGGTGGTTTACCACCGTTTCTCCGGAGACGGGAAGAGATCTCCGAAGGCGCCAAAAAGGTGGCGAACCAGTGCTAATTTTAATGTATTATAGGTCGGAAGCGCTTGTCAAGACTTTCTTAACCGTTCAAACAAAAAAGCTTAGGTCTGGAACAGGAGGAAAGATAACCTAAGCTATCACCAAAGGAGGTAGTGTCTCTTGGTACCCCTTGGGTCAAAGGGGCAGCCGAAGGAGATGAATCACTATTTTTTATCATATAACAGTAAAAAAAGCTGTCAACAGCATTAAGAAATTTTATCTGTCATAATTTGTCGGGGTGCTGGGAATTGAACCCAGTCTTTATCCTCCCAAAGGACACGTACTACCGGTATACTACACCCCGTTTTCGGATTAACTCATTAAATCCTACTTTAATTTTCGCCGCCGGTCAATTATTATCCTTTTACTCGCGACTGGTAAATGGTATACTGAACTAATGGAATTCAAAAAATTATTGGAACAAATAAATATTTCGCGTTTGTGCCGTCGCCACGGCCTAACTCTCTGGCAATGCCCTCAGTTTCTTTTCTTAGTCATGGGATTAATTATCATTGGTACAGCCATTATCACCTTTTTTATTGGTACTTTTTTTGTGGCGGATATTGAATTAGTTGCCTTAATCGTTTTGATTTTAACCGCAGTTTTGTTGACGATTGCTTCGATCATCGTCAACAGCTTTGAAAGATTAGCCGAGGCTAATCGGATGAAATCAGAATTTATTAGCGTGGTTTCCCATCAACTTCGTGCGCCCCTGTCAAACCTCAAATGGGCAATTGAACTGTTAATGTCCGGCCGATTGGGTCCGATTCAGGAGTCGCAAGTAGATTATTTCAAAATTTTAAAAGAGAATAATAATCGAATGAAAGAACTGGTAAACGATCTTTTGGTTGTTTCCAAAATTGAGCAGAAGGCGCTCCCTTTAATGAGAAAAGAGTTCTCCCTAAAAGAAATGACCGAGAAGTTGGTTTCCGATTTTCAACCCTTTGCTCACGCTTCAAACGTAGAAGTGAAAATAGAAGCAGAGGAAAACGTGCCGGCTGTTTTCGGTGATTTCGCCCAGTTAAGATTAGTGGTAGAAAACCTTTTAGATAATGCCATCCGCTATATCAAGGAAAAGGGAGAAATTATAATCAAAATCAAGAACGTCGACGGAAACGTTTTCTTTGAAATCAGAGATACCGGCGTTGGCATTCCTAAAGAGGACCAGAAATATATTTTCCAAAAATTTTTTCGGTCAGAAAATGCTTTAAAATATCAAACCCAGGGTTCGGGACTGGGGCTTTATATCGCCAAAGCAATTATTGAAAAATCTGGAGGAAAGATAGGCTTTGAATCACAGGAAGGAAAAGGGACGACTTTCTGGTTTGTTCTGCCTGTCCAGCCGAGATAAATAATTTTTTATCTAAGTAGAGTTTAGCCAAAAATTAAAAAAATTATAAGCCCAGCGGGAACCAATTAAAATCAGTGGCAATCAGTATTTCATTTATTGATTTAGCTGGTAATAATTGGTTTAAGCTGATAATATATGGCAAAAATTCTCTTTATTGAAGATGAATTTGCTCTGCAAAAGACCCTCGGGGAGGCGTTACAGCAGGAGGGTTATAAAGTCATCGCTGCCCTGGATGGAGAAGCGGGGCTAAGGCTCGCCAAAAGTGAGAAACCGGACCTCATCCTCTTAGACTTAGTTCTTCCCAAAGTTCACGGTTTTACCGTTTTAAAGCAACTAAAAGAGGAGGAAACAACGAAGACAATCCCGGTGATTGTTCTGACCCACCTTGAAGAGATGGAGGATATCAATAAGGCGATTGAGCTTGGTGCCACCACCTACTTGGTCAAAGCCCAGTATTCCCTGGAAGAGGTTCTGGAGAAAATTAAAAAAGCCTTAGGCAGTCGTTGGTAAATCATTGATTGGCGGCTGATTTTCAGTGTAAATTTCGCGAAATTTTATGAAGGTAGAAGCCCAACAACTAAAAGCTTTTCTCTTAGATGCCGGACTGGTCACGACCGAGGAGTTTGCCGCGGCTCTAGAAAAAGCAGAGAAAACAAAACAAAAGGTAGGCGATGTTTTAGTCTCCGATGGCTTAATTACCCAGGAAGAACTGATTAAACTCGAAGCCTATATTTTAGGAATTCCTTTTGTCAACTTAGAAAAGGAAATTATTCCTTCAGAGGTGTTAAAATTCATTCCCGAACCGATTGCCCGGAGTAATAATATTGTTGCTTTTCGTAAAAGCGGTCAGAATTTGGAAGTCGCCATGCTTGACCCAGAAGATTTAAGGACAATTGAGTTCATCAAAAAAACCGCTAACTTAACAATTTTGCCGCGGTTAACTACCCCAGAAAGCATTAAGTATATTCTGCGGCAATACCAGAAAACCCTTGAGGCAGAATTTGGCGAGATTATCTCGCGGGAAGCGCAAGATTTAAACCGGAAAGTCGATGGGGAAGGCTTGCTCCGGTCAGTTAAAGAAGGAAAAGCAGTGGAAGAAAAGGAAGACCTTTTGAAGGTCGCCGAAGAATTGCCGGTAATTAAAATCGTTGACACTCTTCTCAAGCATGCCATTCTCCAAAGGGCATCAGATATTCACATTGAGCCTTTAGAGAAAGAAATTTTAGTTCGTTATCGGATCGACGGCATATTGCACGAGGCAATGACGCTGCCCAAGCAGGCTGGGGCAGGAATTGTGGCGAGAATAAAAGTACTCTCAAATTTAAAGCTAGATGAGCATCGGCTCCCCCAAGATGGTCGTTTTAAGATCGAAACTGAAGATTATAAATATTCGGTTAGGGTTTCTATTCTGCCGGTTTTTGATGGCGAGAAGGTGGTGATGCGTCTCTTAGCCGAAAGTGCCAGAACCCTCACCTTAGAGGGGTTGGGTCTTCGCGGTGATGCATTAGAAAAGGTTCAAAATAATTTGCGTCGACCAGTCGGAATGATTTTGGTAACTGGGCCAACCGGTTGCGGGAAAACAACAACCTTGTATACAATGATGGAAATCTTAAATGTCCCGGGAGTAAACATTTCGACGGTTGAGGACCCAATTGAATATCGGATGCAAAGAATTAACCAGACTCAGGTGAATCCCAAAATCGGCCTGACTTTTGCCAATGGTCTAAGGACTTTGTTGCGGCAGGATCCAAATGTGATTATGGTTGGAGAAATTCGAGACAGTGAAACCGCCGGCTTGGCAATTAACGCCGCCTTGACCGGTCATTTGGTTTTATCCACTCTTCACACCAATGATGCCAGCGGCGCTATTCCCCGTTTGATTGATATGGGCGTTGAACCCTTTCTTATTTCTTCAACCGTGAAAGTTATTTTAGCGCAGAGACTAGTAAGGCGCCTTCTTAAGGAAAAAGAAGGTTACACTTTAAGCGAGGCAGAACTTAAAAATTTAAAGAAGTATTGCGACTTAGACAAAATCATTGAGGTTTTAAGAAAGGAAAAGATAATCGGACCAAAAGATACCTTTAAAGATATTAAATATTACCGGCCAAGAATAACCAAGGAAAGCCCGGAAGGTTACAGCGGTCGGGTGGGAATTTATGAGGTTTTGGAAGTGACCGAAACAATCAAAGACCTGATTGTTAAGCAGGCAACGAGTGACCAAATTCACACTCAAGCAAAAAAAGAAGGGATGATAACGATGATTGAAGACGGTTTTGTAAAAGCAGCTCAAGGAATGACTAGTCTTGAAGAAGTACTGAGGGTAATCACGGAGTAAGTCCCGTTAGAAATTTTGGTCTAGTTACTCCTCATTAGCTTTATGAAATTTTTTTCAATAAGTAAGCTTTCAAGCTCGAAACAAAGCGAAGTAAAATTTCTAACTGGATAAATGCCGCGCTATTTTTATACCGCAAAATCTTTTAAGGGAGAAATAAAATCCGGATTTTTAGAAGCTGAAGACGAAACCGAGCTGGCCAGACTTCTTCGTCAGGAAGGGTATGTTTTGGTTTCTTCAGAAGGTGGAGAGGAAAAAAAAGAGAAATTTAATCTTTCTCTTTCTTTTTCCCAAGGAGTCCCGCTGACCGAGAAAATGATGTGCATTCGCAACCTCCAGATAATGGTTAAAGCCGGCATCGCCCTCCCTCGAGCTCTAAGAATTCTGGCAACACAATCGAAGAATAAAAAATTTAAGGATGCCCTGATGGCAATTGCCGACGAGATAAGCAGGGGAAAAACCTTTTCTGGTTCTTTGGCAAAATTTCCGGATATTTTTTCCGAACTTTTTGTTAATATGGTGAAGGTTGGAGAAGAATCGGGAACCTTGGAGGAGGTTTTGAGAACCCTTCATAATCAGATGGAACGAGAGCATGATCTCCGGTCAAAAATAATTGGTGCCTTGATTTATCCCATCGTCGTTATCTCCGCCATGATGGGGATCGGCGTGCTGATGTTGATCATGGTTGTCCCCAAACTGGCTGAAACATTTAAAGAGATGGGAGTGAATCTTCCAGCCACCACCAGGTTTGTCATTTGGCTGGGTACTTTTTTGGCAGAAAAATGGTATGTTTGCATCTTGATTGTGATCGGACTTATTTTCGTTTTTAGAAGAATTGTCGCCGCCAAAACTGGCAAGAGACTAATGGATGGTTTTGTTTTGAAGATTCCCATTATTTCTCCAATTGTGATTAAAACAAATTCCGCTTACACCACAAGAACATTGAGCTCTCTGATTAATTCCGGCGTCCCGATAGTGACCGCCCTGGGGATTGTTTCCGGTGCCTTAGGGAATAGTTATTTTCAGAATGCAATTAGTGACGCCGCCGAAAGCGTCCGTAAGGGTTCTAAACTTTCAGAATCATTGGCACCTCATCAGAATATTTACCCCTTAATGGTTAGCCAGATGATCGAGGTAGGAGAAGAAACCGGGCAAACGGCGGAAATTTTGGGGAATTTAGCTGATTTCTATGAAGAAGAAGTGGTTAACGCCACCAAAAATCTTTCCTCGTTAATCGAGCCACTGGTGATGCTCATGGTTGGCGGAGCAGTTGGCTTTTTTGCCGTTTCGATGATTCAGCCAATATATGCCATTCTTAACTCTTTATGACCAGAGAACAAAAAACAAAAGCTTTTACCCTGGTAGAATTATTGGTAATTATTGGCATCTTCGCTATTCTGATGCTTCTTTCGGCGCCAGTTTTTCGTTATTTTCAGTCCGAGTCAGACTTAATAAACGCCAGTGAACAGGTTATTAGCGTTTTAAGATTAGCTCAAAGCCAGACAATAACTTCGGAGGGGGGAAGTCAATACGGTGTCTATTTTCCCAGCCCAAATCAGTATCTTCTGTTTAAAGGAAGTGGTTACAGTTCACGAGACCCAGCCTCTGATAAGGTTTATTTTTTACCCGAGACAATTACGATTTATGCAGTTAATCTGGGTGTCGAGAATGAAGTCGTTTTCGATAAGATTGATGGCGAAACTGCCGATGAGGGAAGTATCTCTTTAAGACTGGCTAATAGGCCAGAAGAGACAAAAACAATCTATATAAAAAACTCGGGTCAGGTAAACTTGGTTGATGTACCGTCACCCTCTGACACTAATCGGATAAAAGATTCCCGTCATTACCATTTTAATCTTGGCTGGAGTATTCAAAACGCGACTAACCTAAAGTTTTATTTTCCCAGTACTCTGCAGACAGAAACAGTTAGTCTGGAAAATTATTTTAATGTCGACAAAACGGTGTTTAATTGGAACGGAACTTTTTTAGTGGCAGGGGCTAACCAGACTTTCCGAATTCATACTCATAGCCTCGATGCTTTTAACACCTTGCTCTGTATCCACCGAGATAGGAATAACGGGAATAATAATCAGGAGGTAATTATTTACATTCAAGATATAACCGATAAAGATATCGCCCATTATCTAGCTGATAGCCAGGA
>CAYRJV010000014.1:6612-10191 GCA_964424745.1 uncultured Candidatus Saccharibacteria bacterium
CGGGTTTTTCGCGATACTAACGATAATATTTCCGAAACAGGAAGTGAAGATTCCGGCACGAGAAAAGTTACAGTGATTGTTTCTTGGGAAGATAGAAAAACCGAAATAGTAACTTATTTGACTAATTGGAAACAATGACTTCAAGGTTTTTCTTCCGGAAAAAATTAAATTTCATCGGGCATGTTGTAACTTCACGGCGAAAAAACGGATTCAATTTAATCGAGGTCTTGGTTTATGTCGCTCTTCTGATTATCATTATTGTCCCTATTTTTTCATTTGTAATCTGGTCAATTAGTGCGAATACGAAAGCCAAAACAATGAGAGAGGTTTTGAATGGGGCGAGAAAAGCAATGGAGGCAATAACTCGGGAAGTAAGAGAGGCAAAGGCTATTTATGATCCAACCACAACCCCAAATCAACTTTCTCTGGAGACGCGGAAATATCTGCCAACCGGAGAGGAAATTAGCTATATTGATTTTTATCTTTGCGGCGAGCAGTTGTGTTCACGGAAGGATGGCCGTGACCCGGTTGTCTTGACCCCAGTAAATGTGAGAATTACCAATTTAAATTTCACTAAGATTGTTACTGGTCAGGATTCTGCTGTTCAAATTAATATTCAAGCAGACTATCAGAACCCAAGTAACCGTCCGGAATACCAAAGTTCGGTGAGCTTAACCTCAACGGCTTCTTTAAGACCAAATTAGTTTAACCAATGTTTGATTTTTCCACCAGAAGAAATAGTAAAGAGTTTTTAAGAGTTTCTCTCGTAAGGACCCAGAGCAAGGGCTTTGCTGCTTTGCTGTTGGCCATTTTAGTTTTAGCCGTGATGGTTGGCATTGCGATTAGCATTACCACCATTACCTTAAATGAAAGTAAGACGGCGAAAAATGAAAGAAAAGCGATGATGTCTTACTATATTGCCGAGGCGGGAATTGAAGATAGCATTTACCGGATTATCAAAGGCAAAAAATATGAAGCAACCAACAGTTTTCCTGTCGGCGGAGGAACAGTAGCTGTCAGTATTACCGATAACGGTAACGAAAAGACAGTTGAATCAACCGGAGAGGTGGACCAAGCAATAAGGAAAGTAAAAACAGTTTTAAGCATAGAAACAACGACCATTGCTTTCCATTACGGCGCGCAGGTGGACGAAGGCGGCCTTTCTATGGCTAATAATACCACCATCACTGGCAATGTTTATTCCAATGGCAGTGTTTCCGGCGGTGGTAATTCGGTAATAACCGGCGATGCTTGGGTTGCCGGCGCTGTGGCAGCGGTAGCCGATCAAGAGTGGACCACGCAAAATGGAGATTTTCTCTTTGGTTTGAAATCGGGAACTATCTATTATTTGGACACAGCACAGAGTTTTGTGCCGAGCGAATCAAAAGTAATTAACCGGGTTAGTCTTTATTTAAAAAAGGTTGGTTCGCCGCCTGATCAAACGGTCAGGATTTTAACGGATAACAACGGCAGCCCCTCAAAAACATCTTTAGGTTCGGGCAGTTTAAGAGCCTCACTCGTAACCGCAAATTACAGCTGGGTAGATGTTAGCTTTAATCCGCCGATTAATCTAACCGGCGGGACAACCTACTGGATAATGATTGATGTTTCCCGCGATGATAATAATTATTGGGTCTGGGGCAAAGATACGTCTGACAGCTATAGTTTAGGGACGGGTAAATATAGCGAAAATTGGAGCGCAAAAAACCCGGTGTGGACTAGTGTTGGCGGCGACTTAAATTTTAAAACATGGATGGGCGGCGGTACCGCCACTTTCATTGACAATGTAAAAATTGACACCGATGGTCATGCTAATACAATTACTAACTGCACCATTAGCCGAGACGCATATTATCAGACCATTGATAGTTCAACCATGGTTTCCGGATCAAATTGTTCTGGTCCCAACCCTCATTGCCATCCCAATAGTCCTGATCCGGCCACGAAAGAAATGCCCATCTCGTATGCCCAGATTCAGGACTGGGAGAAAGCCGCTTGTTGTGATAATGGCAGCGGTTGTCAGTCAGAATGTGTTCATAGCGGAAGCTATACCCCGATGGCGGGGTCTTCATTGGGACCAATAAAGATTGAGGGAGATTTAAATTTTCCCCAAAACAGTCTGGATAATCCGGTAATAATTACCGGACCAGTCTGGGTAACTGGGAAAATTACCGCCTCAAATAATGCCGGAATCAAGCTAAAGCCAGGTTTGACTGCCGGTTACATGATAATCGGCGACAATCCAGCCGACCAAGCTGGCGGTGGGAAGATTGAATTCTCCAATAATGTGATTACCCAAGACAGTGCCAGCGGTGGAACACTGTTATTTATTTCGACCAACACCTCGCTTGACAACGGCGATCCGGCGATAAATTTATCCAACAACGTTAATACGGTTAATCCCCAATCAATTATTTTTAGCTTGCAGGGATTAATAAAAGTTTTAAATAATGCTAAATTTAAAGAGATAACCGGTTATGCCATCCGGATGGAAAATAATAGCGAAATTGTTTACCAGGAAGGACTGATTAATGCCAGTTTCTCTTCTGGTCCTGGCGGCGGCTGGGAAATAACTGAATGGAAAGAAATTGAACAATAAGTAACTTGATTCAATCGCATGTTAGATTTTCTCAGTTTAAAAACGGAAGCCTTTGGACTCGATATCTCTGATTTTTCCTTGAAAATAATCAAGCTTAAAAAAAAGCGTGATTATTTGGCATTGGCCTCATTTGGGGAGGAAACTATTCCTCCCGGGATTATTTTGGAAGGAGAGATTAAAGACGAGGAATCTTTAGCCAAGATAATCAAAAAAGGTTTTCTTGAGGCTAAAGGCGAAAAGCTAAAAACAAAATATGTAATTACCTCTCTCCCGGAAGAGAAAACATTTTTACAGGTTATTCAGGTGCCGAAAATGACTGAAGAAGAGTTGAAAAAAGCAGTCAGATTTGAAGCAGAAAATTACATTCCCTTGCCGGCGGCCGAAGCCTATTTGGATTTTCAGGTAGTTCAACCTTTTTCTGATCACCTTGACCATATCGATATTTTACTTGTTGCTTTACCGAAAAAAATTGTTGATCCCTATGTTTCTTCTATTAAAAAAGCTGGTCTTATCCCCGTGGCTTTGGAAATAGAATCACAGGCAATTGCCCGGGCGGTGATAAAAAAAGGAGTGAGTTCTTTCCCGCTGCTTCTGATTGACCTTGGGGCGACGCGAACTAGTTTCATTATTTTTTCCGGATATTCTCTGCGTTTCACTTCCTCCATTCCTGTTTCTTCCCAGAAATTTACCGAGGCAATTGCAAAGAACTTACAAGTTAGTTTAGAGGAGGCAGAAAAACTTAAAGTTGAATATGGTCTGGAACGAGATAAAAAGAAAGGAGAAATAGTTTTTGAAGCTTTGATTCCGGCCTTAACCGATTTAATCGAACAACTTAAGATTCATCTCCGTTATTACCAGACTCATTCATTTCACGAACATCTTCCTCCGGATGGCCACGGCGTGGAGAAAATTTTTCTTTTTGGCGGCGGCGCCAATCTGAAAGGTCTGAAAGACTTCATTGGCAGAGAACTAATGATTCC
>CAYRJV010000014.1:10291-14813 GCA_964424745.1 uncultured Candidatus Saccharibacteria bacterium
ATCATCTGGAAGATATCGAAAAGATAGATAAATTGTTTGTCAACGCCGAACTGCCCACCGAGTTTATGGGATTTTTAGAAGATAACGCCGCCAAATCCCAAGTAGATATTACTGTATCTTCAGCCGTTTCTCAAAAAAGCGAAAGCAGTCCTTGGCCCAATATTTCTTTTCAAGTTTCCATAACCGGTTCCTTTCCTAATTGTTTGAAATTTCTTGAGAAATTGGAAATCGGACCTTACGTGATAGAAATTCTTAATTTAAACGTTTCTCGGCCAACTGAAACAGAAAGCCGCCTCGGTTTAGAGAGTGGGATTTTTTCTACTACCAAAGTTAAGATGATTATTCTGGTAAAAGCCTTTACCAAATAAGTAATGAGCGAATATGAAAATCGCCAAAAAGATAAGTTTTAATAAAATAAAAGAAATTCCCAAAAAACTTTCTCGGCTACCGAGAATATTAGCGGTTCATGCCTTTCTTACTTTCCTTGTTTTATTGTTTTTTGCTTTTATCATCGCTGGTTTAGTTTTCTATAAATACAGTGTTTTAGCCGAAAAAGCTAAGGGTCAGGCAGAAGAAAGTCCCCTTCAGTTTGAAGAGGTAAAATTTGAAAAAATCTTGGAAATCTGGGCGGAGCGAGAAAAAAGATTGGCTGGGACAGAGACGCGGACCTATCCCGATCCATTCAACCTTCCTTTACCAGCAACGAGTGCGACTCCCTCGCCGACCCCTTAATTTTAGTTGACGAAAAGTATTTCCTTAGATATAATTTTGGGGTCGGGTTATCCCGATTTTTTTTGAGAGCGTAATTAATTTAAGCCTTATATTAAGGCTTATTAATTTCTATAAACGAACAGATATGGTATAGTAGTATTATAGACATCAACCTGTTCGATTTATGAAAATTAAAGAAAAAAAAGAAGCCATCCGTTTAAGAAAATTAGGAAGAAGTTATGGCGAGATAAGGAAGAGGATAAAAGTTTCAAAAAGTACTTTAACATTGTGGTTACGGGACATAAAACTATCAAAAAAGCAGCAGAAAAGAATCTATATCGAACTAAGACAGAAAAATGCTTATCGTTTGGCAAGGGCTAATCAGAGAAAAAGGATAAAGGAAACCAAAAAGGTTGTTAATGAGGCAAAAAAAGAGGCTATTAATTTTCTTAAAAATCCTTTATTTTTAGCGGGTATGATGCTATATTGGGCAGAGGGTGATAAGTCTGATATTACCGAGATTGTTAAGTTTAGTAATTCAGATCCGGCAATGATTAAGTTAATAATGAGATGGTTTAGAGAGATATGTTTTGTGCCAGAGAATAAGTTTAGGGTCACCATTTTTATTCATAGGCTTTTTTGCAGAAAAAACATTGAGAGCTTCTGGTCTAAAGTTACCGGTGTATCATTGAATCAGTTTTATAAGACCCAGGTTAAGCCTACCTCTCTAACCTACCGAAAGAATCGTTTATATAACGGAACATGTGCCATAAGAATAGAAAACCGGAAATTGTTCCGTAAAATTAAGGGATGGAAATTAGGGATTATCGAGACACTTTACGAGAACAAATTTGTCCCCGTAGCTCAAATGGATAGAGCGAGAGACCTCTAATCTCTAGGTTGTGCGTTCGAATCGCACCGGGGACACAAAGCAAATTTTAGTAAATAATGATTTTTTGTAGATTTCTGATCTGATATAATTAAATAATGGATACAGGTAGTAAAAAGACACCTAACGCCCGATGTCTGATGTGTGGAGTAAATTTCTATATAAAACCAAGCCTTCTGAAATACGGCTGGGGAAAATATTGTTCAAAAAAATGCAAAAACGAAAGTCAAAGAACTGGAAAATATGTAACTTGTGCTTATTGCCATGGCAAATTATACAGAACACCAACTGATTTACAAAGGAAGTCTAAAACAAGGACCTATTTTTGTAATAAATCTTGTCAATGCGCTTGGAAAAACAAGCAGAGAATTAGAAAAAGAAAATTCAAATTATTAAATAAGATATGGGGATCGTGGTGTAATAGCAGCATTAGGACCTGTGGAGTCCTCGGTACGGATGCGAATTCCGTCGATCCCCCACTTTTCTTCTTAAGGTTTTTAAACCGAAAACCAAAGAGAAATCTTCTGGTTCGCAAAAGACCCCTGCGGAAGGCCGTATTAAACAATCTTTATTGGAAAAAAGGTTATAGCCAGGTTGAGATTTCAAAGTTTTTTGGTGTTACCCATAGTAGCGTAAGACGATGGCTTTATTATTTTAAAATTCCGATAAAACCGCGGCGCTTGTCATGCGGGAGAAACCCTAATTCAGTAAGGAATTTAAGATTAGGACAAACTCCGGATGCCGAGAGAAAATCAGCGGAGGCGAGACGGGTATACACCAAAGAAATATTAATCCAAAAAATAAAAGAGTTTATAGAAAGAAACGGGAGGATTCCGACTAAAAATGAATTCATTCACGACTCTTCTTGTCCAGATTATGTTACTTATCGTGATTATTTTGGCACATGGAACAAAGCCATTGAAGCAACTGGTTTCGAACCGAATGAAAGATGGTTTTGTTCAAGAGATCTTTACGCTAAAGACGGACACCGGTGTAAATCGATTTCCGAAATAATAATTGACGATTGGCTTTTTCAAAATAATATTCCACATCTTAGAGAGGGGATATATCCCGAAGGACGATATCGCTGTGATTTTGTGATAGGAGAAAGCTTTATCGAGTTTTTTGGGCTAACCGACGCTCTTGGTGTTTCACAAAATTATAATGAAATTAGTAAAAAAAAGATAGAAATGTGTCAGAAGTATAATATTCCGCTGATTACACTTTATAACGAAGATCTTTATAGTCTGGACCAAACCCTAGGCCGAAAACTAAACCTTAAATCATACCAGAAAAGCTTATTCTAATTAATCTTAAAGAAACCCGTACTTACATTGGTTCTAATATTATTCTCTAGACGACCATACCATAATTTGTAGTTTACGGTCTAAAGTTTAGAGCTTAAAGTCGTTTCCTCTCCCCAAGGGGAGTTTTTGGTTGGTCTTAATCCTGGGGAAGAATTAACAATTACTTGACATGTTTATATTGTGTACGCTATGATGTACATAGATTATAAACTAAGGAATTGTAGAAAAAAGAAATGGAAACAAAAACTACTTTACCTATTTCTGAGGCCAGAAAAAAGATATTTAAAATTGCCAAAGAGATTCAAAGGAGAGCTAATTACTACACCTTAACCGAAAAGGGCGTCCCGAAGGTTGTTTTGCTTTCCGCTAAGGAATTTGAAGTATGGTTAGAAACAATGGAGGTCTTAAGGGATTTTCCGGACCTGGAAAAAGATATAAAGAGAGCTGAAACGGAATATAAAAAAGGTAAACGCTTTACTCTGGAAGATGCGTTGCGAAAAGAAGGTTTTGTTCTAGCCACAAAAAGATAATTATGTGTCGGATTGTTCTTTCGCGGCAGGCGCAGAAAGACTTAGAGAAGGTTGACGAGAGCTATAAGCCACACGTTTTTGCGGCCTTGTTTGATTTAAAAAAAGACCCCTATCTGGGTAAAAAATTACAGGGAAAATTTAAAGATTACTATTCATTGCGTGTTGGCAATTACCGGATTATTTATAGAATATATAAAAAAGAGCTGAACATTCTCGTCATCCGTATCGGCCACCGGCAAGGGATATACAAATAACAGAAAATTAGACAAATAAACGAAGCAACGAGAACGGGTTTCGTTGAAGGATATCGTTCCGTAGATGATCCACCTTAGTTTGTAGTTCGTAGCTGGTAATATTATATATTTTCCTCCTCGGGAAGGGAATTTTTTTTAGCAAATGTTTAATCTGCCAGATTAAAACATTATTAATTAGGGAGAGTTAAGGATGAGCTGGCCATTCCGTTTGACATAAGGCTTCGTCAGGATATAATAAAATCGATGAAGGAAAAAAATATAACAATTGAGAAACTTGCCGGAATGATACAGAAGGAATTTGATTCAATTCATCAAAAATTAGGAAAACTCGATAAAAATGATGAAATGATACTCAAAAGGCTTGAAGGCGTGGTTTATAGAACAGAGTTTGAAAAATTGGAAGTTAGAGTCGCGGAGCTGGAAGGTTTATTAGCAATAGGCACGAAAAAGCACTAACCCTATTCTGTGGAGCTTTAATTAGCATTTTCTCCCCAAAAGGGAGTTTTTGGTTATAAATAAATGCAGCAACGAGAACGGGTTTCGTCGATGAACAAATAAAGGGGGTCGGCGGTAGCTAATCATTTCCTCAACATAAGCCAAACTTACTTAACTAAATAATCAGTGAACGGTAAAAGAAGATAGAGAGATATTATTAACAAATTCAAAGATTAGTATGAATAAAACAGAAAAAATTACGCTTGTTATTTTTATAATCAGTGCCCTGGTGATTATTCTAAATATGCCAGTAGCAGCCGAGACAAATAATTTTACGGTCAGCGAACTGATTCAGTCGCTGCAGCAGCAAATCGAAAAATTGAAAGCCCAAATCGC
>CAYRJV010000015.1:0-5483 GCA_964424745.1 uncultured Candidatus Saccharibacteria bacterium
GCCTTTTCTCAAGAGGATATGAGGGATTGGCTGAGCCGCATTGAAAAACTGTTGACACCAGCAGAAGCGTCCCAGATTGATTTTTTCGGTGAACTAAAAATTGACGGACTAGCCATTGAATTGAGTTATAAGAATAATATTTTCACTATCGGTTCAACCAGGGGAGATGGAACAATCGGTGAAGAGGTGACCCAGAACCTAAAAACAATTGAGGCGATTCCCTTGAGACTAAAAGAATGGGAAGCCACCGGCAGCCTAAAGGAAACCAGCAGCGCTTTGGTCATTAAAAAATTGGAAACACTGACCCCTCTTTTTCTTCGCGGCGAAGCCTTTATTTCTAAGAGAGAATTTGCTGAGATAAACAAGAGACAAAAAGAAAATAATTTGCCTCTTTATGCCAATCCGCGCAACGTGGCCGCTGGCTCAATCAGGCAGCTCGACCCGAAAATTACTGCTTCCCGAAAACTTGATTTCTTTGCCTATGATTTATTAACCGATCTGATTGAGACCCACGAAGGAAAACACCGGGCTTTAAAAGCCTTGGGATTTAAGACAAATCCGCACAACCGTTATTGTAAAAATCTTAATGAAGTCTTTGAATTTTATAAACACTGTCAAAAATTAAGAGAAACCCTGACTTATGAGATTGATGGCATTGTGGTGATCGTCAATAATAACCGTCTTTTTGCCAAACTCGGGGTCGTTGGTAAAGCCCCGAGAGCGGCGATTGCCTATAAATTTCCTTTAAGGCAGGCCACCACGATTATCGAAGGCATCAAGATTCAGGTGGGCAGGACCGGCGCCATTACTCCGGTCGCTCATCTTCAGCCAGTTGAAATAGGCGGCGTAACTGTTACCCGAGCGACTCTTCATAATGAAGATGAAATAGAAAGGCTGGGGGTAAAAATTGGCGATACCGTCATTGTTGGCCGGGCGGGAGATGTCATTCCGGATATTGTTAAGGTTTTAACTGAATTGCGGATAGGAAAGGAAAAAAAATTCCAAATGCCTAAAAAATGTCCTTCCTGCGAAACGCCGTTAATAAAACCGGCAGGCGAAGTTGTCTGGCGCTGCCCGAATCCAAATTGTTTTGCCCGGCGGAGGAGACATCTTTACCACTTTGTCTCTAAAGATGCTTTTGATATTATTGGCCTGGGGCCGAAAATTATTGACCAGCTAATCGAAGAAGGATTAGTCTTAAATCCGGCCGATTTTTTCAGATTAAAAGAAGGCGATTTAATCCATTTAGAAGGATTTGCCGATAAGAAAACTAAAAACATCATTGTCGCGATTAAAAGCCGGAAGCAGATTAGTCTGCCGCGATTTATTTACGCTTTGGGAATTAGAAATGTTGGCGAAGAGACCAGCCGCGACTTGGCCGAACAATTTGGCTCGATTGATAAATTAAAGGAAGCTAGTCTCGAGAACCTTAAGGAGGTAAAAGATATTGGGCCAGTCGTGGCCGAATCTATCTTTTCGTGGTTTAAAGAAAGGAATAATTTGGACTTTTTGAAAGAATTGAAGTCCTTGGGAATTACCATTTTTTTAGAGGGTAAGGCCGGAAGCCAACCATTAAAAGGGAAAACATTTGTTTTGACTGGAATCCTAAAACAGATGACCCGGGAGACGGCCAGGGAGAAAATCCGGCTTTTGGGCGGCGAAACATCAGAATCTGTTTCTCATCAGACAAATTATGTTGTTGTTGGCGAGTTACCGGGCGTAAAATTCGAAAAAGCGAAGCAACTCGGTGTAAAAATAATCAACGAAGAAGAATTTCTTAAATTGATCAGCTAACCGCCGGCTCTAATAGATTTAACGATTTAAAAACAATAAAGGATGAAATCTTTTCTGCTTCATTTACGGAAGCTTGATTGGCTAATGATCATTGTCGTCTTAGCATTAGTCGCGCTGGGGCTACGTTCGCTTTACAGTATTTCTTTGGCTAAAGGAGATTTTCTTAATTTCAGAAAACAGTTGATTTTTTTAGCAATTGGAGTTTTTTTGATGATTGCTTTAAGTTTTTTTGACTGGCGGAGTTTATACGCGAACCCCTATTTAATCTTAATTCTTTACCTAATTTCCCTACTGGCATTAGCCGGCTTGATTTTTTTTGCCCCAGAAATTAGAGGGGTAAAAAGTTGGTATCGGATAGGCAAGATTTCTCTTGACCCAATCGAATTTACCAAAATTGTTTTAATAATTTTGCTGGCAAAATACTTTTCCATGCGCCACATTGAAATGTACCGGATACAGCATATTCTCCTTTCCGGTTTTTATGTTTTACTGCCGGTTATTTTGATTTTTTTCCAGCCGAATATGGGATCAATCTTGGTCTTGATTTCTTTATGGATTGGGATTTTATTTGTTTCCGGAATAAAAATACGTCACTTTTTGATTCTCTGCTGCTGCGGTTTTTTGCTTTTTCTATTAGGCTGGAACACCTTGCTTAGAGATTATCAGAAGGCGCGGATTATTGACTTTATTTTTCCTCAACAAGAACCACTGGGAGTCAGCTGGACTCAGACGCAAGCCAAAATCGCTATCGGCGCCGGCGGCTTATTTGGCCAGGGATTGGGAAAAGGGTCGCAGACGCAATATGGTTTTTTACCCGAGCCGCATACGGATTTTATCTTTGCTTCTCTCGCTGAAGAAACAGGATTGGTTGGGGTGGGGCTAATCCTAATACTGTTTTCTATTTTAATCTGGCGGATTCTTAAAATTGCGATAGACTCAAAAACCAATTTCTGTCGTCTTCTTAGCTTGGGCTTTGCCATTCATTTTGTTTCGCAGATCTTCATCAATATTGGGATGAACCTTGGGATCCTTCCGATTATCGGCATCCCCCTGCCTTTGGTAAGTTATGGCGGCTCTGGTTTAATTGCCAGTTTTATCAGTTTAGGAATTTTAGAAGGTCTTAAGGTGAGGCAATAATATAATTAGGTTAGGATAAAAGTTATAACTAACATTTTTCTAAACAAAATAATCTGCTATAATAGAAAAATATTTCAAAACATTATCAAGCAGAAAAACTTTTAAAGCAAGCAGGAAAATATGACTAATTCAAAAAATTCAGCAGAAATTTTAGGAAAAATTTCTAAAACAAGTATCCTCCTGTTAATCTTTGTTTTACCCTTATTTTTTCTCCCCGGCACAGTCAATATCTTAGATTTCAACAAGCAGATGATTCTGGTTCTGCTCGTCTTTTTATCTCTTTTTTGTTATTTATTGAAGTCTTTGATTGAAGAAGAGATTACTTTAAACATTAGCCGGTTTAATCTGGTGGTTATTTTTTTTATTTTTGTTTTGGGGCTCGCCACCCTTTTTTCCGCCGCAAAATACGGCAGTTTCTGGGGCTGGCCCTTAAATATTGCTTCAAGTTTTCTAACTTCTTTAGCCCTTGTTTTGTTTTATTTTCTCGTTTTACATCAAGGAGAGGCCCAGCGGTTGCTTTTTCCTTTGGTAGCCGCCGGTCTTTTAGCCGGACTGTTCGGTTTGCTTCAGATTTTTGAAAAGTTTTTGCTTCCTTTTGATTTTACTAAATTTTCTTCATTTAATACCATTGGCACGGTCAACAGCTTGGGTTTTTTTCTGGCTGGATTGATACCGCTTAGTTTGGGTTTGTTTTTCACTTCTTCGATGAAGATTAACAAGGTTTTAAACTTGATATTTATTGTCATTAGCCTGGTTTTTCTCTTAATAATTAACTTTTGGGTCGCCTGGATATGCCTACTAATTGGTTCTTCTCTAGTTTTGGCTTTTGCTATTACCCGTAAAATTCTTAATCTTCAATATTTGCTTTTGCCAATGGTTTTTTTGGTAATTTCTTTGTTTTCCTTGGGGATAAAAACTCCGCTTTTTCAAGTGGGGGCTGTACCGGCAGAAGTTTCACCTTTACTCTCAACAAACTTAGAGATTGCCATAAAGACAATCAAAAACTATCAGCCGCCTCTCTCCTTATTTTTTGGTTCGGGTCCCTCAACCTTTGCCTTTGATTATTCTAAGTATAAGCCTTTGGGGGTTAACCAGACAGCTTTCTGGGAAACCAGATTTTACACCGGTTCTTCAGAAATTCTTGACCGACTAGCCACCACCGGTATCTTAGGTCTCTTTTCCTTTGTCATAATTTTTGCCGTGGCTGGTTTTTTAGGAGTAAAAACCCTAATCGCCAAGGAAGTTAATAAGGAAGATGTTGGCAATTGTATTTTGCTAGAGGGAGTTTTGGCGAGTTTTTTTAGTGTTGTGGTCGGATTTTTCCTTTATTCAGCCAATCTTTCAGTAGCATTTCTTTTTTGGCTTCTTCTGGCGACGCTTCTCTCTTTGGTTAACGGAAAGACGAAGGCCTTTAAGCTACGACCATTAGCTCCGCTGGAAGGCAATAAAAAATCCACCACTAAACTGATTCTCTGGCCAAGACTAGGAATTTCTTTTATTTTTATTACGGTGGTGATTTTAAGCTTGGGAATTTTATTTTTTGAGGGACAACGATATTTTGCTGAGAGAAATTATTTATTATCACTAAAAAACATTCAAGCCGGTGAGAGCCTTAAAGCAATTGATCGCCTCGGAACGGCCATCAGGCTGACTGGAGGCAACCAAGACAATTACTGGCGGGATTTGGCGCAGATTTATCTTTTTCGCATTAATGAAGAATTACAAAAGGAAGGTGTTTCCCAGCCGGAATTGGTTCAAACGGTAAACAATTTAACGGCGCAAGCGATTAACAGCGCCCAAGCGGCAACCAGCGCTTCGCCAAAAAATGTGGCTAATTGGACAATTCGGGGGCTGGTCAATAGTAATTTATTGACTTTTATTCCCGAAGCGGGAGCCGCTGAAGCAATCAAGGCTTATCAAGAGGCGATTAACCTCGAGCCGTTAAATCCTTCTCTTTTCACTGAATTGGGGAAGGTTTATCTTAGTCGAGCTGATCTTTTAACTCAAAATAAAGAAAAAATGGGACAAGCTCAGCAGGCATTAAATTCTGCTAGAGAAAATTTCCAAAAAGCACTGAGCCTTAAACCTGATTATGCCCCAGCTTACTTTCAATTGGCCATGATTGATATTCGGGAACAAAAAACAAAAGAAGCGATTAGTAAGCTGGAGGTGGTTAAGACCCTGGCTCCTCTCGATGCCAGACTGGCATTACAGTTAGCCTTGATTTACCAATCTGATAACCAATTGGATAAAGCCAAGGCTGAATTTGAAAGGGCGCTGAGCTTGGATAAGAATTATGCCAATGCCCGTTATTTTTTGGGTTTAATCTACGACAAAGAAGGAAATAAAGAAAAAGCCATTGAGCAATTCGCCAAGATTGCTGAGCTAAATCCAGATAATGAAGAGGTTAAAAAGATATTAACTAATCTCAGAGAAGGTAAGCCGGCTCTCGAGGAGATCGGAGTCGTTCAGCCGCCAGTCGAAGGAGAGTCTTCAGAACTAGAAGAACTAAAGCCATAACTTGATTTTGGGGGGCTTGACAGCTGTATTAG
>CAYRJV010000015.1:5583-12019 GCA_964424745.1 uncultured Candidatus Saccharibacteria bacterium
AACTAGAAGAACTAAAGCCATAACTTGATTTTGGGGGGCTTGACAGCTGTATTAGAAAGAGTAAAATGAAAATGATTTCTAAAATCGCAGTTTTTTAATCTGTTGATTTCTTTTATTAAAGAAAGACAAAAATTAATAAACTAACGCCCTAAATTGAACCTTAGGGTATTTTTAGTTTTTTGTTATCAGTTGATCTCTACGAAATATTGATATCGCCGGGATGGCGGAGAATTTTTTAGGAGTCTGTTTTTTTAATTGTTTCATCATTTTTAACGATGCTAGAAGAAATTAAGACAAAAAATTTTGCCAAGGCAAAAGTCTCCCTTCCCTTGCCTTATTTATTGACGATTCAAAAAGAAAGTTGGGAAAAATTTTGGCAGGAAGGATTAAGAGAACTCTTTGCCGAAGTTTCTCCAATCAGAGACTATACCCGAAAGGAGCTAGAACTCTGGTTTTTAGATTATAAATTGGAGCCATCGAAGTATAAGGATGATCTCGAGGCGAAGCAGAACAACGACTCGTACGAAGTGACCATCAGGGTAATGGTTAGACTGGTTAACCTGAAGACGAAAGCCGTTAAAGAACAGGAAGTTTTTGTAACTGATTTTCCCATCATGACTGACCGGGGAACATTTATTGTTAATGGAGTAGAGAGAGTGGTGATTTCTCAATTGATTCGTTCTCCTGGTGTCTTTTTTAGTGGTTCAACCATTAGAGGCAGAAGATATTTTGGCGCCAAAATTATTCCCAACCGGGGGGCCTGGCTTGAGCTTGAAACCGAACCCTCTGGTTTTATCGGCGTTAAAATTGATCGGAAGAGAAGGGTTCCAGCAACCTTACTTTTGCGCGCCTTTGGCGTCGAGACCGATGAAGCGATTAAAGAGTTGTTCCAGAATGTTGACGTGGATCCGGAAATAAAATATATCGAAGAAACTTTAAAAAGAGACCTCTCGCATAATCAATCCGAGGCCCTAATCGAAATTTATCAGAGATTAAGACCTGGCGATATTGCTACTCCGGATACCGCCCGAGATTTAATCTGGAATATGTTCTTTAACTTTGAAAGATACGACCTTTCTAAAGTTGGCCGCTGGAAAATGGGGCAAAGACTTCCCAGTTTAGAATCCAAAAAAGACACAAAAAAGAAAGAAGAAATTACAACCACTGACCGAGTTTTAAAGTTAGCGGATATTATCGAGATTATCCGAGAGATTATCCGGCTGGCGAATGACCCCAATGGCAGACCGGACCAGATTGATCACCTCGGCAACAGAAGGGTAAGGACTTTAAACGAATTGTTGGTCAATCGGTTAAGAGTGGGTTTTATGAGAATGGAGAGGATAATTAAAGACCGGATGTCTACCTTGGATATTAATACCATCACCCCCAACCAGCTGATTAATCCCCGACCGGTAATGGCAGTGGTCAAAGAGTTCTTTATGAGCTCCCAGATGTCGCAGTTTATGGACAATGAAAATCCTTTGGCAGAACTGGAGCACAAAAGACGTTTGTCTGCCACTGGGCCAGGTGGTTTGACCAGAGAAAGAGCTGGTTTTGAGGTCAGAGATGTTCAGCCATCACACTACGGCAGAATTTGTCCGATTCAAACCCCTGAAGGTCCAAACATTGGTCTGGTTGGTCATTTGGCCAGTTTTGCCAGACTCAATGATTATGGTTTTGTTGAAGCACCCTACTTTAAAGTGGATCATGGAAAAATTACCTCCGAAGTCCATTATCTTAGTGCTCACGAAGAAGAGAGACACAATATTGCTTCTGGAGCCGTGCCGATAGACGAGAAAGGTTATATTATTCCAAAAAAAGTAGAAGCGAGAATAAAAGGAGAGCCCGGCGTGATCGATAGAGAGCAAACTGATTTTATTGATGTTTCTTCTGAAGAGAGTATTTCCATTGGTGCTTCCTGTATTCCTTTTTTACAGAACGACGATGCCAATCGAGCTTTGATGGGTTCAAATATGCAGAGACAGGCAGTTCCCTTAATTAAACCGGAACCACCTTTAGTCTGTACTGGAGTCGAAGAAAAGATTGCCCGGGATTCTGGCCGGGAGGTGATTGCCGGGGAAGATGGGATGGTCGTTGCGGTAGACGCCAATCATATCAAAATAAAAACCTCACCAAAACAAGGTAAAGGCCAAGAGAAAATCTATAGTTTGCGTACCTTTATTCGTACCAATCAATTCACCTGTTTCCATCAGAAACCGCAGGTTGTCAAAGGTCAAAGAGTAAAAAAAGGAGATGTTTTGGCCAGTGGCGGCGGAATTTGTCAAGGTCGTCTGGCTCTCGGTCAGAATATCCTGGTGGCTTTTTTACCGTGGCGAGGAGGAAATTATGAAGACGCCATCTTGATCTCTGAGAGATTAGTCAGGGACGATCTTTATACTTCTATCCATGTTGAAAGCTTTACCTGCGATGTTCGGGAGACAAAATTAGGGCCAGAGGTTACCACTTATGACATTCCCAATGTCGCCGAAGAAAAACTAAAAGACCTTGATGAGGAAGGGATTATTCGGATTGGCGCCGAGGTGGGTCCGAACGATATTCTGGTTGGGAAAATTTCTCCCAAAGGCGAAGCAGATCTGACCGCTGAAGAAAGATTATTGCGGGCAATCTTCGGAGAAAAAGCAAAAGACGTCAAAGATACTTCTTTAATGATGGAGCATGGGAAGAGAGGGAGGGTCATTGGAGTGAAGATATTTTCTCGCGATTTGGGACATAGACTAGAACCCGGGGTGATCAAGAGGATTGAAGTGGAAGTCGCGGAAATAAGAAAAATTCAGGCCGGTGATAAATTGGCTGGACGGCATGGTAATAAAGGAGTAATTTCCAAAGTTCTGCCGATGGAAGAGATGCCCTTTATGGAGGATGGGACACCAGTGGATATTATCCTCAATCCCTTGAGCGTTGCCTCAAGAATGAACATTGGTCAGATTCTCGAGACCCATTTAGGTTGGGCCGCCAAGAAATTAGGCTATCTAGCCATTTCTCCATCTTTGGCCGGAGCGAACGAAAAAGACATTAAAGAAGAGTTAAAAAGAGCCGGTTTGCCGGAGGAAGGAAAGGTAATGTTATTTGATGGAAGAACCGGGCTTCCTTTTCCGGAAAAAATTACTGTCGGTTATATCTTTATGATGAAATTAATTCATATGGTTGAAGATAAGATCCACATGCGTTCGATTGGGCCCTATTCCTTGATTACCCAGCAGCCGTTAGGTGGAAAAGCTCAATTTGGTGGCCAACGGTTCGGCGAAATGGAAGTCTGGGCTTTAGAGGGTTATGGCGCGGCCTATAGTCTTCAGGAAATGTTGACGACCAAATCCGATGATGTCCCAGGAAGAGCCGCCACCTATGAAGCCATCCTGAAAGGGGAAGCGATAAAGACACCTAATGTGCCCGCCTCATTTAATCTCTTGGTAAATGAACTCAAGTCTTTAGGATTAAGTGTGGAGGTCAGAGAAAAAATCATTGAAGATGAAGAAAAGGAAGAAGCAAAAGAAAAACCGCAAAATTAATTTATTACTACCAACTACTAACTACTAACTACTAACTACTAACTACTAACTACTAACTAATCTATGCGTGTCATCGACATCGACGCCATTAGAATAAAACTGGCCTCTCCTGACGAGATTCTCTCGTGGTCGCATGGAGAAGTGACTAAGCCAGAAACAATTAACTACCGAACGCAAAGAGCCGAGAAAGACGGGCTTTTCGACGAAAAGATTTTTGGACCGGAAAAAGATTACGAGTGCTATTGCGGAAAATATCGACGGATTCGCTATAAAGGCGTCATCTGCGACCGCTGCGGCGTGGAAGTAACCAAATCCTCGGTGAGAAGAGAAAGGATGGGACATATTAAACTTTATTCTCCCATTTCTCATATTTGGTTTTTGAGAGGCGTGCCCTCGCGAATCGGAATGGTTTTGGATATTCCCGGCCAGCAATTGGAAAAAGTGATTTATTTCGCAGCTTACATTGTCACGAATGTTTATGAAGAGGCGAAGAAAAAAATATTGGAAGAAATAGAGAACGAATATCGGCAGAAGACTAGGGCTATAAAAAATAAACTAAAGGGGACAGCCGAAGAAAATCGCCAAGAGAATAATCTTCTCTTAGAATTAAAGATAGCCAGAGATAAAGCCAGGGAAGAAGTGTTGGCCTTGAAGCCGCTAAAGATTATTTCCGAAGTTGAATTCCATGATCTCTCTTTAAAATACGGGGAGTGCTTTGAGGCTGGTACCGGGGCCGAGACCTTAAGAAAAATCTGTCTGGGGATTAGCCTGGAAAAAGAGATTGCCAGATTGAAAAAAGAACTGGAAAAAGTTCAGACAGTATCGCCGGCAGGAGAAGCGTCAGAAAAAGAAACGAAAGAACAAATAGAGGAAGGTGTGGTGAAGCAAAAACAGATGGTCGAAAGTTCTGGCGAGATGAAAAAGAAGATTTTAAGGAGATTGAAACTTTTCCAGGGAATGCAGAAAGCTGGTATTCGGCCGGAGTGGATGTTTCTGACCGTCCTGCCGGTATTGCCGCCAGACCTTAGACCAATGGTTCAGCTTGATGGAGGAAGATATGCCTCCTCAGATTTAAATGATCTTTATCGCCGGGTGATCAATCGCAATAATCGGTTAAAATACCTCTTGGAGATTAATGCGCCGGAGGTCATTGTTAGAAACGAAAAAAGAATGCTGCAGGAAGCAGTGGATGCCTTGATTGATAACAGTATGAGAAAGGGAACAATGACCCAGGCAACCACCGGCGGCAGGAGACTCCTTAAATCCTTAACCGATATGTTGAAGGGGAAGCAGGGTCGTTTCCGGCAGAATCTTTTGGGAAAGAGAGTTGACTACTCCGGCAGATCAGTAATTGTTGTCGGTCCTGAATTAAAACTTCACGAGTGCGGTCTGCCGAAAAAAATGGCTTTGGAATTATTTAAGCCATTCGTCATCAAAAGAATTTTGGAAAAAGAACTGGCTTATAATGTTCGGGGTGCCGCCAGACTGATCGAGCAGGAAACCGATGAGATCTGGGCGATATTGGAGGAAATTGTCGCCGATAAAGTGGTTCTTTTGAATCGGGCCCCGACGCTTCATCGTCTTGGTATTCAAGCATTTAAACCAATTTTGATTGAAGGTGAAGCAATTCAAGTTCATCCGTTGGTCTGCAAGGCTTTTAATGCCGACTTTGACGGTGACCAAATGGCGGTTCATTTACCTTTGTCAGAAGAGGCGCAAAGAGAAGCAAAAGAAGTTATGCTTTCTTCCCTTAACCTTTTGAAACCGGCAACGGGACTACCCGTGGTTAGTCCTTCCCAGGATATTGTCTTAGGTTGTTATTGGTTAACCAAAATAATCAAAGGCGCCAAAGGCGAAGATAAGATTTTTGGGTCAGAAAAAGAAGCAATTTTAGCTTATGAATTTGATGCCGTTAGCCCGAAGGCGATGATCAAGGTTAGAAAAGACGGAAGCTTAATTGAGACGAGTGTTGGCCGTTTGATATTTAATCAGGCTTTGCCAAAAAACTTTCCGTTTCGCAACGAGGTGATGAATTCTAAAACGCTGGAAAAAATGCTGAGAGAAATTATTGGTAAATACGATAACGCTACCGTTCGAGCGTCCTTAGATAGGATTAAAACCTTAGGATTTGAGTACGCCACTCGTTCCGGTGTTTCTTGGGGAATGGATGATTTAACTGTGCCTCCGGAAAAAGAGAAAATAATTGAAGAGGCAGAAAGGGCAGTGGAACAGGTCCAAGATTATTACCAGAAGGGACTTTTGTCTAAAGAGGAAAAAACAAATAAAGTGATTGAAATTTGGCAAAAAGCGAAATCGGAAATTGAAAAATTGGTTCCCAAAACCTTAAAAGAAACTGGTGCGGTTTTTCAAATTGTTGATTCTGGTTCAAGGGGTTCCTGGTCACAGCCAGTGCAAATGGCGGGCATGAAGGGTTTGGTCATTAATCCCGCTGGTCAGATTATTGAACTGCCCATAAAAAGTTCTTTTAAGGAAGGGTTTGGGGTTTTGGAGTATTTTATTTCTACCCATGGCGCTAGAAAAGGAACGGCTGATACGGCTTTGAGAACTTCGGCCGCTGGCTATTTAACGCGCCGGCTCATCGATGTTTCCCATGAAGTGGTCGTTTCTGAAGAAGATTGTAAAGACGAAAAAGGGATTGAAATTTTAATGAGTGAAACGGAAAAAATCGGACAAAATCCTATCTTTAAGATTGTTGGCCGGGTGGCCGTCGAAGACATCAGAGTTCCTAAAGAAGAAGCCGTGGCCGCATCGGAAACAACTTCTACTCCAGCTACCCCTGGTATAGCTAAAGCAGAGGAACCCGAAGGAGGTAAAGGCAGAAGCGAGATCATTGTCAAAGCCGGCGAGGTTATTGATTGGGAAAAAGCAGAGATGATTGTTTCCAAAGG
>CAYRJV010000016.1:0-11534 GCA_964424745.1 uncultured Candidatus Saccharibacteria bacterium
ATTTTAATTCAATGAAAAAAACGGGTCAACCCCGCCGTCATTTGAATAAAATCTATCAGTTATCCACAGGACAGCGGCCTAGAAACCCACTCCGAATCTAATTCCATAGAACGCTCTAAAAAAGAAGGTGTTCTCTAAAACCCTGTGGCGATGACCGTTACTTTTATTTCCCCTTTTTTAAGTTTTTCATCTTGGACAGCGCCAAAAATAACTTTTGCGGCCGGTGACATCTCTTGAGTAATCACTCTGGCTGCTTCATCAATCTCGGCAAGCCCAATGTCCTTACCGCCGCTGACATTAAATAAAACTCTCTTGGCACCTTTACAGGAAATATCAAGTAAAGGAGAGTTGATGGCGGCCAGGGCCGCTTTTTCCGCTCGTTTCTCCCCGCTCGCTCGGCCGATTCCGAACAAAGCTGATCCGGCATTTTCCATAATTGTCCGGACATCGGCAAAATCAATGTTAATGATTCCCGGTAGAACAATCAAACTGGAAATTCCTAAAACTGCTTCTCTTAGAATCTCATCGCAAATCCAAAACGTATTGGTAATGGTTGTTTTTGGATCCAAGGTTTCAAGTAATTTATCGTTCTCCACACAAATCAAAGCGTCGACTGCTTGACACAGTTTTTTCTCGCCTTCGTCGGCAATTAATCGGCGCACCTGACCCTCAAAAGAAAATGGCTTGGTGACCACGGCGACGGTCAGGGCACCATTCTCTTTGGCCATCTTCGCGACCACCGGACTAGCACCGGTGCCAGTGCCCCCACCCAATCCGCAGGTTACAAAAACCATATCGGCTCCTTTCAGCAATTCGCTGATTTCTTCTTTTTGTTCTTCAGCTGCTTTTTCACCTATTTCCGGGTGCATCCCCGAACCTAATCCCCTAGTCAAGTTTCGACCGATCCTTAACTTTAAATGCGCCTTAGTCTTTGCCAGGTCTTGGCCATCAGTATTGATGGCGATCAGCTCTACTCCTTTAATCTCGCATCTCATCATCCGCGAGATGGCGTTTGAGCCGGAGCCGCCAACACCAACCACTTTAATTTTGGTTGGCCCCGTTAGAAGTTTTCGTTCCGTAGTCATATTTATCGTCTTTTATAACCATCTAGAAGTTAAGGGATGAAAGCTCTGAAGATTTTTTTTAATCCAGCACCAATGTCTTTCAGAAAAGAAAAAGCCCCGACCTCTTCGTATGCTTCGGCATCAGCGCCCATTAAAACCAAACCGCCAACCGTTGCCATTGAGGGGTCTTCGATTGCCGGGAAAAATCCTTTGACAGTACCAATCCGTACCGGAAGTTTTAAATCTTTCTTGGCTAATTCAACAATTCTGGAAATTTTTGCCCCGCCGCCGGTTAAAACAACTCCGGCGGGAAGCATTGCTGCTCTCGAAATTTTCTTTAGTTCTTTGTTTGTCTGTTCGAATATCTCCGAAACCCTCGCCTCGATAATATCGGTTAAGCTCTTGCGTGAAAAAACCACTGGTTCTAATAAATGCTCCCCGCCGATTCTTTCCAGACGGATTGTCTTCCGTTTATCGGTTTTCTTAAAAACGCAGGAGCCGTATTCTAATTTTATTTTTTCCGCCGTTTCAATTTCGGTTGTTAGGCCAATGGCGATATCGTGGGTAATGTGATTAGAACCCAAGGGGAAAATGGCCAAATGGATTAAACTGCCTTCCTCAAAAACTGCTAATCCGCTCGTCCCCGCACCGATATCTAAAACAGCCACTCCCAATTCTCTTTCTTTTGGCGTTAAGACTGCCCGGCCGCTGGCTAAAGGTGACAAAATTATATCATTAACTTGAAGATCAGCCGCTAAAACTGCTTGGGTTAGATTTTTGATATATGGAGAAAAACCGCCTAAAACTAAGATATCGGCTTCTAAGCGGACGCCTTCCATGCCCAAAGGTTCTTTGATGCCTTTTTCGCCGTCAATAATGTATTCTTTGGGATAAACTTCTAAAATCTCTTTGTTGGAAGGCAAAGAAAAAGTCTGGGCGTTCTGAATTACCCGATTAATGTCTTCTTGAGAAATCTTTCTGTCTGCTCGGGATACAGAAACCAGACCACGAGAAGAAGCAGTAAAAATATGACTACCATCAATATTGACATAAGCACTGTTTATTCTTACTCCCAACTTCTCTTCGCTCTTTCTCACGCAGGAAGAAATAATCTCGCCAACCTGTTCTGGATTAATGACAACGCCTTTGCGGATGCCGGCGGCTGCTTCTTGGTTCTGATCTAGAACTTCAATCTCTAATTCTTTGGCTTTTTTCTGACCAACCAAAAGCTTAATCGTATTGGTGCCAATATCTAAGCCGGTAATGATGTGGGGTCTCGCCATAGGGGTTTAATGAGATGATTCTTAATACCAATTACCTATTTTACCATATTGATTGTCGCTCCCAAAACAAAGAATCTGGAATTGTAAATAAAGAATCACGAATTGGGAAACATTTCATCTAAACAAGCTTCTTCTTTTTTCCTCATCCTGATTGCCTGTGCCTGACCGGTTTCGTGTTCGTAGCCCAAAAGGTGCAATATCCCGTGGACAAGGACGCGCTGTAACTCTTTTTCAAAAGTTGAGGCGAATTTTTTGGCGTTTTTTTTTACTTTTGCCGGACAAATAATAACTTCTCCCAAGTCTGGCGTTAAGCCGTTATCATTTTTTACCCAGGTCAGGACTTCTTGGCTCGAAAAAGATAAAACATCAGTAACATTGTCTTTCTGGCGATATTTCCGATTCAATTCTCTTATTTTCTCGGGTCCCACTAAGGCAATAGACAAGTTTTGTTCTTCCCTGTTTTCTTTTTTTAAAATCTCTTGACTAATGGCGATTAAAAATTTCTCCTTAAGACGATAGCGAGTTTGATTGTTTACCTCAATCATAAATTAGGTGCGCTCAAAAGCTCCTTTACTACTTTACTAATTAGCGCATTATCTGCTTTTCCCTTTAATCTCGGCATCAACTCGGCCATTACCTTTCCCATATCTTTTATTTCTCTTGCCTCGCTCTTTAAAATTGCCGCTTTGGCCAGCGTCCTAATCTCTTCTTCTGAAGCTAATTCGGGAAGATATCTTCGTAAAATACCGGCTTCCTTTTTTTCTTTCTCCGCTGATTCCAAGCGCTTTCCTTTTTCAAATCCGAGAGCGGCTTCCGCTCTTTTCTTTATCTCAGAAAAAATAACTTCGATGATTTCTTCATCAGCTAGTTGACTTTTCCCGGTTAGCTTTTCTTCTGATAATTCCGGTTCTGTTTTGGCAATCTTAAAACGTTTTTCTTTCTCCCGATTTAAAATTGCCGCATTAAGCATGCGTAAAACAGACCGCGTTAATTCATTGTTCATTTTTATTGCCTCAAACAGATCGCGATGAATTCTTTCTTTTAGCATTTCTGCCAGCCGCTTTTAGCCTGTCAAATAGAATGGTCTTTCTCAATAAAACATTATTTACCTTTTCAGACTTTCCAATTTTCCCAGCTTGGCCAACTTCTCGTATTCTTTTTTTAACACCTCTCTTCTCAAGGCCGCCCTTTTTAACATTTGTTTGGATTTCTCTCGGCTTTTGAATCTCGCTTCTCTGGCCCGAATCAGAATCCCGCTCTGCTGGACTCTTTTGGAAAACCGCCGCATTAAGCTTTGCGGTGTTTCTTTCTCTTCTCTTTTAACCTCTAAAACCATAAAGTTAGATATTATGCAGTGGGACTTTCTTCCGCCAACCGCCTAAAAGATGAAGATGGAGATGGAGGATATGTCCCGTTTTGCCAACATTAAAAATAAGTTTATAGGCTTGGTCAATTTTTTTCTCATGCGCCACGTTCTTAGCAGAAATGATAAGATGACTCAAAACTTTCTCCGTTTCTTCAGAAAAATCACCCGTCCACTCGATGTGTCTTTTGGGAACAAAAAGAAGGTGGACCGGCGCTTCTGGCCGAATATTCTCAAAACCAAGAACTGTTTCGTTTTCATAAACAACTTTCGCTGGCAATTCTTTGCTGATAATTTTACAGAAGACACAATCGTTCATTTCAGTTGGTAGTTAGTAGTTGGTAGTTAGTAGCTTTATGATTCTTTCTTCCTGAGTTTCTCTTTAACTACTTCAACGATTTTTCCCAGTTTGATTGTATCTTGCCGGCCGGACTGCATATTCCTCATAATAATTGTGTCTTCCAGCGCTTCCTTTTGCCCAAGAATTAAAGTATATTCTGCGCCCAACCGATCAGCTCGATTTAGTTGAGTTTTGAGCGAATCGCGGCCTAATAGTTCAGCGAGGGGAACTTTGGCGCGGCGGAATTCTTCAAAAAGCTTGAGGCTTTTTCTTTTAGCTAAACTGCCTAATTGAGCCAGAAAAATCCTCGGCTCGACCACCTTCGGCAGTTTTATATTTCTTTCTTTCATTACTTGAATAATTCGTTCTACACCCGCCGCCGCGCCAACAGCCGGTGTTTCCGCGCCACCTAAAAGTTTTACTAAAGAATCGTATCGGCCGCCGCCAACCAAGGCGACGACTGATTCGCCCTCTTCAAAAATCTCAAAAACCGTTTTGGTATAATAGTCCAAACCGCGCACCAAATGCGGATTTAAGCGATAGGGCAATTCTATCTCTTCTAAAAATTCCAAAACTTCTTTGAAGTGGTTATGGCATTCTTCACAAAGATGATCAACTGTCTGTGGTGCTTGTTCCTTGATTGGTTGACACTCCTCTTCTTTACAATCTAAAACCCTCAAAGGATTTTCTTTTAGCCGTCGGCGGCAATCAGAACAGAGTAAATGTTCCCGGGAACGAAGATAACTCGCCAGCAGTTTTTTGTAATAAGGGCGACACTGGCTATCACCAATACTATTTATTTCGACGATCAGGTTTTTTAACCCCAATTCTTTAAGGATATTGTAGAAAATTTGCACAATCTGTGCATCCATTACCGAGCCCTCTTCACCTAAAACCTCAAAGCCAAATTGCCAGAACTGACGGTATCTTCCGGCTTGCGGATTCTCATAGCGGAAAAACGGCCCGAAATAAAAAAGTTTAACTGGCTGCGGCAGGTTAAACATGCCGTTCTCAATGTAGGCGCGGACAACCGGAGCGGTCCCTTCTGGTCTCAAGGTCAACAGATCGCCGCCCTTGGTCCGAAAACTATACATCTGTTTCTGGACAACATCAGTGGAAAAGCCTAAGCCCTTTGAGAAAAGCTCTGCTTGTTCGACAAACGGGGTGTCAATCTTGGCAAAACCATAAAATCCGGCAATTTCTTCAATTTTGTTGTTAATTACCTTTAAATATTTCTGGTCCTCGGGTAAAATGTCATGCATTCCCGTCGGGCTTTGAAACCTTGGTCGTTTCATAATTATACTTTGATTACTCTGTTAACTTTATGGTTGTGCCGGCAAAAACCGTAAATGGCCAAACCCGTAAAAACACTCGGCCAACAATATTTTTTCTGGGCAAGGTACCCCAGCGCCTCGAATCGTATGAGACTGGCCGGTTATCCCCCAAGACAAAATATTCGTCATTGCCAAGGACGAGACGCATTTTTCCCGTTACTTCGGAATCCGGCAGGTATGATGATTCATTAAGTATTTGCGCCTTACCGTCTTGGTAGACAATTATTTTCCCTTCATCAATTTCTATTGTTTCTCCTGGCAGACCGATAATTCTTTTGATATAGCGCTGAGTTGGATTCTGCGGATATTTAAAAACCACCACCTCTCCCCGCTGCGGTTCGCGGAAACGATAAGAAAGTTCGTCCACAATCAAATAATCGCCGGTTTCAAAATTCGGTTCCATTGATTGGCCTTTGACGAAAAACGGCTGAAAAACAAAATAGCGAATCGGCACAACAATCAATAAGGCAATAATTATTATTTTTAGAGTTTCCCAAAGAAAGATGAATATCTTTTTCATAGTCGCAATATGGCGCAGGATTAAATCGTTTTCATTGTATCAAAATTTTTAATTTTTGCAATAACCTCGTTTTAAAACAAAAGGTCGCCTTTGATAGAGGCGACATAGACGCATAAGAGAACGCAGCTAGTTATTTGCTCGCGCCCTCCATCCCTCGAAGGAGTTGGGGTAGGTACCAGATCTTGGCGTCGGTAGCTTTCTCGCCGTCCGCGAGATATAGGGTGCCGTCCTGTAGCCAGAGCGGGCCAACAAAGAGCTTGGCCTTGCCCGCGGACAACAGCTTGATATAGTCCTCCAGGTTCTTCTTCTCTGCGGCGGTCAAGCCGTTGCCCATCTTGAAGCCCACGGCGGATTTATCGCGGTCGTTGACGTCCTTCCAGCCTGGACCTTCCCACTCCCAGACGCCGTTCTTGGGTTTGCCGTCGCGTGCTGCCTTGATGAAACGCACGTAGGCCGGCCCCCAGTTGAAGTAGGGCACGCCCAAGCAGGCCTCGGGCTTAACCTCACAGGCACCCTCAAAATCATACGGGATCGCCCAGACGTTCTCTCCCCTGTCGCGGCGCTGTCCGGCGACGACAATGGCCTCGGTGGTGTCAATGCCGGAGAGGATGACGTCGGCGCCGGCATTGAAGAGGTCATTGGCCACCTGGGTAGGATCAAGGGTGACGCCCGGGATGTTAAACCAGAAGCCGATCCAGTTGACCACAAAGCGCAGCTCGTCGGGGTTGCCGCCGCGATACTTCTTGTAGCACTCGCGGCAGCCGAGATAGGCGGCCGAAGCCAGGCGACGGGTCTCATCGTTGATCAGTGGCCCCAAGTAAGCGACCGTTTTCGTTTGGGTCTTGAGAGCGGCCGCACAGCCGGCGACGGCCTTCATATACTCCATCTTGGCCATGTAGTTGGCCACATTCTTGGGCGCTTTGCCGGTGAGCACATGATCGCCCGAGAAGTGCACGAAAGGAATGTTGGGGTACTTGGCCGCCACCACATCCGTGTCAGCGGCAAAGTCGTCGGAGGTGGTCAAGATCATCTTGGCCCCCTGGTTAACCATGTCCTCAGCCACCTGTTCCAGGGTAGTGCCCTTACGATCGGCCGCGTTGAGCTTGTCCAGATAGATCATCTTGGTGCCCGGAAGCTGTGCTTCCACATACTTGCCGGCGCTATAGTGTGCCTCGCTCCAGCCGTGGTCGTTGTATGGGCCGACCAAGACCACTCCAAAGATGAACTCCTTTCCTTGGCTCGGCGCCATGCAACCGAGTACGGCGAACACGACCAACAACGATACCAGAATTGTCCTTTTGGTGACCATCAGATTCCTCCTTTTTGGCCACTACTCTGCTCCTCGATTATTTTTTTTGAGCAGCAGAAAAAGGAAACCCAAAAACCGAGCCTCCTTTTTCTGCTGCTCATTTTCAAAGTTCAAACAAAGAACTTGTGAGCTGTTTTCCTCCTAAACAAGAAAATTATAGCACTTTATTAAGACCTGTCCAGAGTCTTTATTTATCAAATAAAGCAGTTCTGCTAAGATGAAAATATGGCAAAAATTTTTCTTATCACCGGCTTAGGCAATCCCGGCAAAAAATACGAAAATACCCGGCATAATGTTGGTTTCCGTGTAATTGGCGAATTCGCTAAGGAAAACAATTTTCCCGTTTTCACTTTTTCCAGAAAATTCAATGTACTGATTTCGGAAGATCTATTCAATGGGAAAAAAATAATTCTGATTAAGCCGCAGACATTTATGAACAATTCAGGTACCGCCATCTCAAAAATAATCCGGCAACACAAAATAAAGACTGAAAATTTACTCGTGGTTCACGATGACATTGACTTACCGCTGGGAGTAATTATGATTGTTAAAAACCGGGGGACGGCCGGGCATAAAGGAGTAGAGTCCATTATTAGATCTCTTGGCAATAAAAATTTTATAAGATTAAGGGTTGGAATTAGACAAAAAACAGAGAACAGAAAACAGAAAACAAAGAACAAAAAACAAAAAATAAAGAAGGTGGAAAGATTTGTTTTGCAGAAATTTACAAAGGAAGAGGGGAAAATTATCGAAGAAATTATTAAGAAAGGTGCGGCAGGAATAAAAATGGCTTTGGTGGAAGGAGTGGAGAAGGCGATGAACACAATAAACAGAAAACAATGAACAAAGAACAGAAAATAAAATAAAGATAACGAATTGAGGATAGAGAATCAAAAAAAGCAGGGCCGAGGACGCTCAGCGTCCCCGGCCTTTGTGTTCGTTCACGAATCAGTGACTTTGAGCCTCAAGGGCTTTCTGGATTTCTTCACCGGTGAAGAAATCCCCATCGGGCTGGTTTTGGATATAGACGTGTATCTGGTTTGCCGCACCCGACGGACGATGACCCTGCGCTACGAATTCAAGCCATAGGTTGTATGACGCCGCCGATCCAGATCCAAACTGATAGGTGACACCGTTCACCGTAAAGGTGTCACCCTCCTTAACTATCCTGCCAGACTTTCCAGACATTTTTTCTCCTTTTTGTATAGTAGAGCTGTTTATCAACGAGACCCGTTCTCGTTGATTTTTGCTCTCCAAACTACTCACCCGTTAATCGTGCGAGATTAATATCACGAGAACGGTTCTCGTTATAGTTCGAGAACCGTTCTCGAACGCTCTGACGATTTAGAAAACACGCAAGCAAAATTTAACGGATAGGTAATTTGCAGAGCAAAAAAGGATGGTCGGGGGAGGAGGACGGTTGGTATCCCCCGACTAATGACAAACCTAACCGAGGCTTAAGGAGGTCAATTGATCATCTTTTTGGTTTCGATGATCCACCGGCCTTCTTCCCAGTGCCAGCAGTTTGACCCCTCTCTGCCCCGCAATTGGGGCAGTCCCCTTGCGGGGACAGATACGAGCCACACATCCGACACTTTGCTGCCATATCGGCCTCCCTTTTCCGTCCTCCAGTTTACCACGCTGTAGCTTCAGCGAAAGCGGGTTTACCACGCCGAAGCTATCAAGCGCAGGCGGGCTTGCCTCGCCGAAACTTTGTGAAGGCGGGTTTACCCCGCCCAATAATTCATTTGGCAAACCGCAAGACAAAAAAGTGTTGGGGTCGGAGAAGAGGGCCCGTTCTCCGACCCCATGATTAGGCTCCGTGGCGCTGACCCCACCTATTGAAGAATCGATCGAGTTCTTCGTCCGTCGGTTTCTTCCCGCTCGGAACAATCTTTGTTCCGCCATGCCCAAGAACGTGATCTCCCGCCGGAGTTCGATTGACCCCCCGATCTTCAACTGTTGGCTTTTGTACCTCGTAACAGCGGGACTTACCGGATGTCCGACTGGCCCCGCCCTTCGAAGATCCTTTCGCCACTTTGTCATCTCCTTTTTTTGGAGTATTGTATTTTTTTCAAATATCAATATGAACTATCAGCCCTCCAGATTATCGACAAATCTACTTCTGGCGAAGAAGTATGATGAATTTATAAACAATCTGCAGGGCAAGATTGAAAATAGATTCTTATATAACTCATTGAAATTGTTTTGTCAATCCTTCGACTACGCTCAAGGATTAATGGTGAGCAATATCGAACCATCAATCCTTTGATTATCCTCAGGATTGATACTGAGCGATAAACCAATGGATTTGTCGCCGAAGTATCAAATCCACAGAAAATAAACTGGTTTTAGTAGATAACACCTCTCTTTTATTTTGTTTATTTTTCTTTTTGATGTTAAATTGGTTAAATGGAAAAAATTAAAAAAATTTCTATAAACGATAAAGACTATCCGGCTTGCTTGAAAAAAATTAGCGATGCACCGAAAATCCTTTTTGTTCAAGGAAAATTAATCCCTGAAGAAAAATGTTTTGCCGTGGTGGGTACACGTATCCCCTCCTCTTATGGTAAACAAGTCGCCGCGGAAATCAGCGCCGACCTGGCCAATGCCGGCCTAACGATTGTCTCTGGTTTAGCGCCGGGCATTGACACCATTAGTCATCAAGCAGTCGTAGAGGAAAATAAAAGAACCGTTGCCGTGCTCGGCACCGGCTTGGACGAAAGTAGTATTTATCCCAAAGAGAACATCCCATTAACAAGAAAAATTATAGAAAGCGGTGGCTGCTTAATTTCCGAATATCCGGCAGGCACCCGCGGCACGCAATTCACCTTTCCAAAAAGAAATCGGATAATTTCCGGTCTTTCACTCGGCGTTCTCGTGGTGGAGGCCAAGCAAAAATCTGGCGCTTTAATTACGGCCAGCTGGGCAAAAAGCCAGAAGAGAAAGGTTTTTGCCGTGCCCGGCAGTATTTATTCTTCGGTCTCTAAGGGATCGCATTATCTTCTGAAAAATGGTGCTCAACTAACGGAAAACGCAGCCGATATTCTAAAAGAACTAAATCTCGGTCTAACAGAAAATCTTGCTGAAAAAATTATTATTGGCGAAAATGAAGAGGAACAACTAATTTTAGCAGCACTTAAGGAAGGAGCATTATATATTGACAAAATCATTGAAAAAACTAAACTGCCAGCCAGAACCGTCGCCGCCACCCTGGCCATTTTAGAAATTAAAGGCATAGTGAAAAATATCGGCGGCAATATTTACGGAATAAACCATAAATAAAAAAACAATTTATATCTATTTATATCAACTGTATATCAATTTATATCATTGAGATAAAATAGATAAACAATAGAGATACAAAGATTACCAAGGTAACATATTTTATTATTGTTGAAAGTCCCACAATAAAATAGTGTAATAACTGAATGGTTTATATAAAAAAGGGGAAATATAAATATTGGGCGAGGCGAGAAATTATCCTTCTGAAAAGATTGTATCCTAAAATACTTGTAAGAAACTTAGTAATTTTTTTTCCAGGTAGAAATAAAGGAACCATCACGGCTAAGGCGTTAACCCTGGGATTAAAATCTGCAAAACTGTGGCAGCCAGAAGAAAATTATATACTTCGCCAACATTTTTCCGAAAAACCCCTAGAAAAAATTATACAACTACTACCAAGAAGATCGAGGTTGGCAATTCTTGCACAAGGAGAACGATTAAACTTAAAGCGAAACGTCCGTAGGCCAAAATTAAAAGTAAATGAAAATTATTTCAAAAAATGGTCTGAAAAAATGGCATATATTCTCGGATTCATTTTCTCTGATGGAAATATCACAAGAACAACACACAATGGCTATAGCGATAAATTAGCGTTTGGTCTTCATAAAAAAGATATAGATATATTAAAAAAAATAAAGCGTGAGCTTTCGGCGGAACAACGTTTATCGTTCTCAAAAAATTATATCCATTTCAGTGTTTATAGCCAATTAATCGTTGACGACTTAAAAAAATTGGGGCTTTCTTATAGAAAAAGTTTTGATATAAACCAAGGAAAGGTTCCCAATATCCCTAAAAAATATATACGGCATTTTATTCGTGGTATCATTGATGGCGATGGAAGTATTCATTTTAATAAAAAAAACTACCCCACTCTTAATATTTGTGGCAGAGAAGATATCATAACATTCATAAGAAAACACTTCCTGAATAAACTTAATCTTTATTCAAAAATATCTCAACCAAAAAAGAATGGTAAATTATCAAATGTCTTTTACCTTTGCTATAGAGGAAATTCTGCTCAGGCACTAATTAACTA
>CAYRJV010000017.1:0-10870 GCA_964424745.1 uncultured Candidatus Saccharibacteria bacterium
TTAAACGAAACAACGAGAATGGATCTCGTTGATAAATTTTTGGGAGAGCCTAAAAATGGAGAGCTTTAAAAAAGAGTATTGGGAAGAAAATCTTCGATTTCCCGATTGGTATATTAGACTCGAAAAAGAACTGAACGAATTATTTTTTCCGGTTGTTCGTAATGATGAAAATATCAAGGTTTTTCGACATCGGATTTACGAACTATTGGGAAACCTGCTTGAAAAGAACCAGATTCCTCTAGCACCAGAGGGGCCGGATTTTGATGCCGGAAGAAAAAAGATAGATACAATAATAATTCATCACACCGAAGAAGAGCCGGATATCAGGCTAAGTAAACTTTCGGCCATTGGTCTTATTAGGCAATACGCCTTACGCTATTTAAACGATAACCAGCTAAAGGGCAAACCGATTTGGTCCGGTCACTTTCTTAATGAAAGAATGGTTTTTTTCGCTTATCACTGGTTAGTCAGACCAAATGGCTCTGTTGAGAGACTGCTTAAAGATAACTATATCGGCTGGCATTCAGGGAACTGGGACATCAACATGAGAAGCGTGGCGATTGCTCTTTCCGGTAATTACGAAAAAGCCATTCCGCCGCTGTCCCAAATCAAAGCCGGAGCCGAAATAATTAAAAAATGTTATCCGCAAGTAACTAATGATAGGATTTTTGGCCACCGCGAGGTTAAAGAAGACAGAACCTGTCCTGGTGGACTCTTTCTTACTAATTGGAAAAAGACTTTACTAAATCTGGTCAATGAATCTACTCAATAAACTAAAGGATTTGGCATAAGCCTCAATCGATCTATAGTTATATATATATTTAATCCCTATGGCAAAAAAAGTAAGCATTGATGATTTGGCCAGAATGGTAAATAGGGGTTTTGAGGAGACTGATAAAAAAATTACCAAAGGCTTCACCGAGGTCAATGTTCGGTTAGACAGGATTGAGAATATAATCTTAAAACAACATTCGTAACAGATAGAATCGTTGGAAAAGAGAATAGGTTGGCTTGAAGAAGCCTTAACAATTAAATAGGCCGGGACGAATAAACCCCTTTTGAGGATATTAAATGTCTAATCTCCACCGCCGATTTTATGAAAGGCGGATTTTTTGTCCCGCCTTCGCTTGCGAGCTTCGGCGGGGCGCGGTAGGATGAAAATATATGATTAAAGCGATTTATTTTGATTGGGGACAGTGCTTTGCCGATGATTACGGCCAACAGGATACCAAAATAGAGAAAATTCTCAAAGGATTTAACATTCCACTGAAAAAATTCAAGGCTTTGTGGTGGAAACTCTGTATTTTGCGTACTGCCGGAGATATCAGAAGCGATGCCGAACTTGAATCATATCTCAACAGAATTTTACAAAAAAAGATACCGGTTAAAAGAATTATTGAAATAGAAGCGGATGACAAGTATGTGCCGGTAGAACACATTGCTATCGCCAAAGAATTGAAGAAAAAATACAAAATTGGTATTCTTTCAAATGGTGTCAAAGAAGCAATTCTGGCGCAAATGCGAAAGTATAAAATTCAGGACCTTTTTGATGCAATTATTGTCTCGTCTGAAGTCGGTGTCAGAAAACCCAATGCTTTAATTTATTACGAAGCAGTCAGAAAAATGGCTGTTAAGCCGGAAGAAATTGTGTTTGTCAGCGACGAGATCGCCGATGATTTGGTGGCCGCCAGCGGTCTGGGAATGAAAACAATCTGGTTTGACCGCGGCAGAAAGGCGTTCACCAGCGAAGACAAAAAAGTTTCCGAAATTTACAAACCTGATGCCGTAGTCAGGAAATTTAGCGAAATAATTCCAGCCATAAAAGAAATTCAAATACAGTCTCAATCTAACCGGCTTGTACGCTAAATAAATTGATCGGTTAATAACATCAGTAAAAAAATGAAAAAGATTACAGCCAGGATTAGTTTATTCGTTATTTTTATTATTTCATTGCCGGCTATTATCTCTGGCTACCTTGCTGTCGAGAATTATAAAGAATCGAGGAAACCAATTGCCTTTGAAAGTAATGGGTTTTATTTTGTTTGCGATGGGGGCTGCAGTTCCTATGAAAAACAGATAATTGATAACCCAGAGCCATACGAACAAGTATTTCGAAACGATTATTTCAGAAAATTAGATCTGGCAAGCTCATTATCTGAAAGCGCAAGGAAAACAGCCTATTTTTATACCTTTCTTTTTTTCGGCTGCGCGACTTCTGTCTTAATTTTTTGGCTTATAAATAAGATAACCTTTGACGGTGAAACCATTATTGTTAAGACGACAAGGTTTCAGGCTCAAGGCGTATCCATTCCTCAACCATTACAGAAAGGGAGTTTTAGTATTAATGAAATTGAAGGTATTAAAATTATTAGAACAACGCCTTTTGGTCCAGAGGTACCGGATATTAGCCGAGTTAATTGGCGTGATAGGGTCAAGATTATTTTGAGTCCAACCGGAGGATTACAAAGAGAAGTTAAAATTGATCTCTATCTTTTTCCCAGATTTCGTGAGGTTCTTACCGAAATAGTCAAAAAAAGGCCTGATATTAAAGTTGTTTTTTCAAAAAGCACCATTTCAGAAAATCTTAGAGAAACGGAATAAATTTTTATTATGAATGACACAACTAAAAATCCAAGAGTGGGGGTTGGCGTGATGATTTTCAAAGACAATCAAGTTCTCTTGGGGAAAAGGCACGGCGATCCGGCCAAAGCCGACAGCGAACTTCACGGCGAAGGCAGCTGGACCATGCCCGGCGGTAAACTGCATTTTCAGGAAGAATTAGAAGAGGCAGCCTGTCGGGAAGTTCTTGAAGAAACGGGTTTAGAAGTCAACAGGGAAAAATTAGCCATTATCAGCGTCACGAACGATATTGTGCCCGACGCGCATTTTGTGACCATTGGTTTTCTTTGTCGGGAATTCACAGGTGAACCACAAATTATGGAGCCAGACGAAATTATTGAATGGCGCTGGTTTACGCTGGATAAATTGCCCAATCCGATTTTCTTTCCCAGCGAGAAGATTATCAAGAATTTCCTCAATAGATAATTTCAAAATTAAATATATTGATTCTGTGGATAAACCACCTAATCCCTCAGGGCTGAGGCGGTTTTTGCTTTAAATATTGTCAAAAAAGTGTTTTTTTGCTATTGTGGCGCATTCACATTGTCTAGCTTCTCTATATAAGATTTGAGGAGACGCGGAAATGGGAACAAGGCAAGGAAAAAGGCCGAACCGGGCGGCGATACGGGCGCAGGTAAAGAAAGACGCCCGCGCCGCCCGGAAATGGAAGAGACAAAGACAGAAAAAAGGAGGGCCGGGGAGGTAGGAAATGGTGCAAAAAGGAACGGTAAGAGGAACGGTAATTACGGCAAATTGCCCCGGCTGTGGGGCAAAAGCTGAGGGCAGGGAATATCCCTGCGGTTGTCAACTTTGGTGGCTGGTAAATCCGCACAATTGGAGGTGCAGAAATACCAAGTGGCCACAAGGCCTGAAGAGAAGATGCGGTAGGCCTGGCCCAATCGACAATCACCCAGCTGTTGTATCTGAACATGCTGCGTGATACTGCTCGTTTAAAGGTGTTTTTCCGAGAAGGGAAAATACCTTTTTGTTTCCAAAACGAAAACAGCCTTGCGGCTGTATTTATTTAATCACGCGCCTATTTCTTTTCCTCCAGTCTTATTTTCAAGATAAGTTCTTTTCCGGCTCGTAGAGTTTTTATCTCAATTTCGTCATTGGTGCCGAATTTCTGCAGGATATTGGCCAAGGGATTTTTCTCGGTGATCTTTTCACCGTTGACTTCCAGAAGAATATCAAACTCTTTAAGCCCGGCTTTTTCCGCCGGTGAATCTTTAATGATTGCTTCCTCGCCGAACCTTTCTCTAATAATCAAAGCGCCATAACCCAACGGTAATTTGTTTTGTCGGGCGATTTCCTGATTTAAGATAAGATACTTTACGCCTAGAAAAGGTCGTTTCAGTTTGCCGTATTGTTTGACTTCTTCCAGGTCTTTTTTGGCGTAGTTTATCGGAATGGCAAAACCGAGATTTTGCGCATTTTCGGCCATTGCCGCATTAATGCCGATGACTTTTCCCTCCATATTAACCAGCGGGCCGCCGGAATTGCCGGGATTGATTGCCGCATCGGTCTGAATTAGGCCTTTGAGGTGGGCGGTTTCCTGCGAAAGCCCGCTGTAGGCAGTAATAAATCGTGATAAACCGGAGACGATACCGGCCGAAATGGTGTCGTGGAATTCGCCCAAGGGGTTGCCAACGGCAATGACCGATTCACCGGGCTCAATCTGGTCGGAATCGCCTAATTCAATAAATGACAGGTTTTCTCCTTCTATTTTCAGGATAGCGATATCGTTAATCGGATCGCGGGCGAGAACTTTTGCCGGAAACTTCCGCGTGGGATCAATTATAACCACATAGTCCGCTTCGGGATCGGAGACTACGTGCTGGCTGGTTAAAACATAACCGTCAGAAGAGACAATAAAGCCCGAACCGCCACCGACTCTTGTTTTTTCGCTCTTACCTTTTTTAAGTTGAGGAACAAGAAAGTTTTTATCGCCGTAAGGCAGATAATAAAAACCTTCTACTTGCGGCAGATCTTTAGAAATGACAATGGTAATGACGGCCGGGCTGACTTTTTTGGCGATCTCGACGATGGTTTGCATAATATTATTGCGAAAGTAAGGCTTTTTATACGGATGTTTGTATTGTCTATTTTATCACGCGGGTTAGTTGGCGGCAAGGAAGAAGTGTGATAAATTGAGTTTGGAATTAAGAATAATGAATAAATAGTCTTTAATTGCCCCCGTAGCTCAATGGATTAGAGCAGTCCCGTCCTTGTTGTTTATAATGGTTCGACATGATACAATGAATTAATGGGGAAAGAACCGCTTACTAGTACGCAAATTAAGCATATAATTTTTTTACGGGAACACGGACACAGCTTGCCGGAAATAAGACGACTTACCGGCCATGGGAAAGCGACGATATTTAAATATATTCAAGGTGTTAAAATTTTACCCAGGTTTCAGGAGTTTTGGAAAAACAGACAAAGAACTAGCGTGGCTCGAATGCTTCGTGAACAAAAAAAGGCTCAGGATGAGGTAAAAAAAACTATAAAAAACATAGAAAGGAAAGAAAAGGTTTTAATTGCCGCTTGTCTTTATTGGGCCGAAGGCAATAAAAAAGACTTAAGTTTATCTAATACAGATCCGGATTTAATAAGAACTTTCGTGAGGTGTCTTGAAGAATTTGGGGTGGCAAAAGAAAGTTTAAGGGTATCCATTCGTACGTATGAAGATTTAGACAGGAAAAAGGTCTGTGCTTTTTGGTCAAAAATTATAGGGATTCCTAAAAAAAGTATAATTAATGTCAATGTATTGAAAGGCAAAAAGAGAGGAAAACTTAAGTATGGGATGTGCCGGGTAAGGGTTAAAAAAGGCGGATATCTATTAAAACTGTTACATGCGACGGAAGAGGAAATTAAACATTATATTTAGCCCCTATAGCTCAACGGACAGAGCATCGCACTCCTAAGGCGAAGATGGGGGTCCAATTCCTCCTAGGGGCACTATTCATTGAAAAAGAAACAAATTTATTATCGTAGAAATTCCGGAGAATTTCTGTTTTTTTATTTTAATCTTGTTCTTTTTCTGGTTCTATTGTAATTTACATACAGGAGAGTCGAGCGAGTGCTTGACTTAATTTGTACCTAATAGGATAGGAGGCAAACGAGATGGATGCGGAGTTTGTAAGGGGTTATAAGCAACGAGCATTGGCCGTGAACTCAGTGCTGTGTGTTGGTCTAGATCCAACCCCTGAACACGTACCGCCAGCCTTTGGCGACAATTTGAAGGGAATGGAAGACTACCTTCATGCCGTCATCGAGATCGCGGCTACGAAGGTACCGATTGTCAAGCTTCAATATGCTTGCTACGCCGCGATGGGGCCTGGGGGAATCGCCATGATCCCAAGACTGGTGAGGTACGCCCTCTCACAGGACCTACTTGTCATTCTGGATGGGAAGCGGGGTGACGTTCCCGACACGATGGAACACTATGGCAATGAAGTTTTTGGCCAGTATGGGGTGGATGCCTGCACATTTAACCCATTTCTGGGCGAAACCTTTATGCCAACCAAGAAAACGCAGTCGTGGATGCCTTGGTTCTCGAAGGGAAAGTGCGCTATTTCCCTGATTCGCACCAGCAATCCCGAAGCGAAGCAGTTGCAGGATCTGAGACTCGAGGACGGAAAGCTACTCTACGAACACCTGGCTGTGCTCGTGGGTAACTGGAATGCCTCTGTTGGCGAGCAGACGAGTGGTCTGGGCTGTGTTGGCGGCGTTGTCGGCGCGACATGGCCCGATCAAGCTCGCCGTTGTCGGGCGTTAGCTGGAGATGACGTTTTCTTCCTCATCCCCGGTTACGGAGCTCAGGGCGGAGATGCGGCTGGTGCAGTCATCGCTCTTAGGAATAGTCGTGGGGATGTGATGGGGACGGTCAATAGTTCCCGAGCAATCACCTTATACTCCTGGTGTGACAAGGAAACAGGGGAACCCAAGCCGGGTGATCCACTGGAACATGTCGCGACAGCCATCGACACCGCCAACAAGGAACTCAACGCTGCCCTCGCGCTCTGAACCGTCTGCGTAAAAGGTTAGCGACCACTAGCTAACCAAGCGAGATTTAAGCGACTTCCGTCCCAAGCGACGAAGCCGCTTTTCTTTTTAAGTATAATCCATCTTAAAGAAAAAAAGTTGATGAATTTGACTTTTCCTCGTTGGTTCTTTATTCTGGAAATAGAATTGGACACATTTTGCTACCGCAGATACTAAAATGGGCCCGTGGTATAGTGGCAACACACGTCTATGGCATAGATGAGTCCGGGGTTCGAGTCCCCGCGGGTCCACAACGTACAAAATCAAAGATTTTTACGTTGTAGGAACGTAGAATTTGTAAAACAAATTCGTACGTTCCACCAAGTCTGCCTTTCCATCAAATTAACCTAAACCATAAATTATGAATTACTATTTAGACCTCATTGTTTATTTTTTCGCTGGCATTGTTCAGGATTTTCTTTTGACCTTGAACTGGCGCTTTGTTGCCAAAGAGAAACCGCTTCCAGCAGTGACTTTTTCTTTCTTAACCACCGTTGTTTCAATGATTGTCTTCTATGATATTCTTACTCAACTGGACTCGCAGAGAAGTATCGTTGCGATCATTATCTATGCGTTAGGGATTGGCACTGGAACTTACCTGGGAATGAAGGTGAAAAAAGGATTACAAGATTAAGATTTTTTCAATGGAAAAACGCACTATTAAAATTGCCGGAGCTGGCTTAGCCGGCCTAACGGCGGCTATTGATTTGGCCAAAGCCGGCTTTAGAGTTATTGTTTACGAAAAAGCCTCTCAAGTTGGCGGGCATTACCGAGAAAATCCGCAAATGCTTCCCAATTGGTTTACCAAAGAGGACGTTATTGAGGAGTTAGAGAAATGCGGTATCAAGATAAACTGGCTGAATAAAATTGAAGAATGTGAAATCAACCTAGTTAATCAGAGAATTGTTATTTACGGAAAGAATTCTCCCGTTGGTTATACGGTCTTAAGAGGGGGCTTAAATTCGCTGGAAAAAAGCCTAGCCAGCCAGGCGCAAAGCTTAGGCGTGGAAATAATAACTGGTTCGCCGATTAATCCTGAAATTCAAGAGAAAAACATTGATATTATCGCCACTGGCATTAGCCAGCCAATTACGGTTGGCTATGGCCGCGTTTATAAAGGCAACTTTAATCCCAAAAAGGTTAAAGTTTTTTTTAATCCAAACTACACCAAAGGTATTGGTTATGGTTATCTTTTTCCGCATAGTAGCAGTGTTGCCACGGTAAAAATCAGCCGGCCGTTTGAGGAAAAAGAACTGGATCTTAAAGAGAATTTTGAAAAATTCAAAAAAAATTTTCTGGCTGATGAGATAAAAGAAGAAAATTTTCTTTATGAATTTGGCACTCTGCGGAGCTTTAATGTTCCGAAGTCGGCAAAACAAGGTAAAACTCTTTTTGTCGGCGAAGCCGCCGGTTTTCAGGACGAACTTTTCCGCTTTGGCATGAGATACGCGATTATTTCTGGATATTTAGCGGCAAAATCTATCAGTGAAGATCTGGATTACGATTTGTTGTGGCGAAAAAGATTCTTAAATGAATTTAGAAGAACGGCGAGAGTCCGCCGAGCTTTTGCAGATTTTAAAAAACAGAGATTTAAAGGCTTACCAGAAAATTCAGAGATTTATATTGATATTGAAAAATTCAAAAAAATCTGGCTATCAGACTGGTTTAATTTTCTTTTACAGATTTATCCGGTTTATAAGAACCTCATTTTCAGTAAGTATTTTCTAAATACGTTTTGCAAGGTAGCCAAAAAGTTCAATTTGATTTGAACGAAGGGAAACTCAGAGACTCGGTTATAATTGGTTAGGTCCCTTTGTTTTGAATTTAGCAGCTATAATGCTAAACTGGAACAGGAAGATGATGTTTTGATCCCATCAACTTCAACGAGTATGGTAACCAAAGAATTACTTAATTATATTAAGCAGCAAATTGAAGAAGGGGTTGAGAAAGATGTGATTAAGATGAAGCTGATTAACAATGGCTGGCAGGATTCTGATGTTGAAGAAGCTTTTAAATTAATTCCTCCTGTTTCCGCGGCAGGTGAAGCGCCTCAGTCTATAAATCAGCCATCAGTAAGCCCGGCTTATCAGACAATCGGTTCAGATTTTGGCAAAAAACAACCTTTTACCTATCCGCCGATAAGAAGTTCTAAAAAGAAACTGATTATTGCTATTTTGGGAATAATTTTGGTAGTCAGCGGTGTGGCTGGATATGTTTATTTACAGCTTCCGCAAGTCGTTTTACAGAAGATGACTAAGAGACTAGCTAATGTTAAAACATTTGCCTACTCCGCCGTGGTTAAAGGAGAAGTTAACTCGCCAATGTTCAAATTGGGGGAGGGAGGCGAGATGATAAAAGGAGAAAAAAGGTATCAATCCAGCTCCGAAGTCAACCTTAATGGCGTGGTTGATATCCACGATTCAAAAAATCCGCAAATATCATTGTTGTTTCATCAAAAAGATAAAACCGAAGAAAAAGAATCTTCTTTTGGTCTAGAGGCAAGAATGATTGGCAAGGTTTTTTACCTTCAATTGATCGAAGTGCCAGAAGAGGACCTGTTTGATTTAAGCACTCTTGAAAATCAATGGTTAAAGATTGACCCAGAAGCCGTTGTGGAAAAACTGAAACAATACGACGTAGGGGGAATAGAGAAAAAAATCGAAGAAGTACAGAAAAAACAAGAGTTATCACCGGCGCAACTGGAAAAAATTAAAAAAGCGATAGAGAAATTTGTGTTAAAGTTCGTAACGAAAATAAAGAAGTTGCCCAACGAGAAAATCGGCGACATTAATGCCTACCATTATAAAATTCCAATTAATAAAGAAGATTTTAAAAACTTATTCTTTGAGGTCACGGAAATTGTTGAAGGAAAGGCGATGGATGAAAACACGAGAAAGAACTTTGAAGAAACGCTGGAATTAACGGAAATTCAGGAGGTCGATCTGTGGGTCGGGAAAAAAGATTTATTACCCTATAAACTTTCTCTGGCGTATTCGGTTAAAGAGCCCGTAGAAAAAACGATTATGGGGAATTATAATCTTTCCCTTTTCCTTAAAAATTTTAATCAGCCAGTGCAAGTGGCTGTGCCCGAGAAAACGACAGCGATAGAAGAATTGATCGCGCCATTTTTGGACCTCTTTAAAGGTTTAACAGGAAGTTTGGAGAATGAGGGTAATAATTTACAAGAAAAAGACCTAAATAAGAGCTTGAAGAATGTTATGGTTTCTATGAACGAATTGTGGGCAGAGGCTCTTTTAATTGAAGAGAAAGATGGTAACTTCGACAAATTATCATGCAATGGCAACGAAAGATTAAAAGAAATATGCGGAGCGATCAAAAAAGAAACGGGCAGTAACCCGGTCATTAAGAAACCAGAAAAGAATGCCGCAGTTTTCTGCATTTACGCAGATATTTCTTATCTTGCCAATGGCCAAGAAGGTTATGTTTGTGCCAGTAATAAATATACACCGGGAATCCCCGATACTAACCCGGCGATTTCTGCCTGCAACAACACCAATTACACTTGTCCTCTTCCTTTAGGTGAGCCAGTTTTACCCCCATCTTTAAACGAAGAGGTACTTGGTCATTTGGCTAATATAAGTATCTATGAGGGGAATCTTAAATATGAAAGAGATGATTATAATATAGAAATGCTTTCTTGTTCGATATCACCAGAAATATCGAAGGAATGTAACCAAGTCTTTACGAAAACTGGATCCTATCCAGTTATAAAAACAGAGAAGAGCGGAGGAGTAATTGGCGACTTTTGTATTTATGTGAAATTACCCGAAAAAGAAAATGGCGTAGACCAATATGGTTGTGAGATGCGCTGGTCTGGAATTATAACCGCGATAAATCCTGCGAATGGGTATTGTACCGAGACAACCTATGATTGTCCGATGAGATAAAGTTTGTTTAACCGAGATATAAGCCTCCATTATGGAGGCTTTTTGACTAGAGAATCATTGCGAAAAAGGCGGAATAGTGATATTCTAAGAAGAATTTGAAAGTAAAAGTTTAAATCCTCACGGATGCCCACGAGGGAGGGGTGCCAGAGAGGTTGAATGGGACGGTTTCGAAAACCGTTATGTCCGTAAGGGCATCGTGAGTTCGAATCTCACCCCCTCCGCCTTCGCTCCGCCGAAGCTCGTCAGAGCGAAGGCGAGCTTCGTTGAGCTACGGCGTGATGAAATCCGCCTCCGGC
>CAYRJV010000018.1:0-4676 GCA_964424745.1 uncultured Candidatus Saccharibacteria bacterium
ATTGGCCATGGTCAAATTTGAATCAACAATGGCCGAAAAGGAATTGCCGATATAATCAGAGGAAACCAGTGGCGCGTCCTCGACCCCAAGAATCCCTTCAAATTTGTTTTCTTGGGAAGCTTTTTTCAGGACAAAATTGACCTCTTCAGCCGTCGTTTTTTTCTCCACCTCGCAGATCAAATCGAGCACGGAAACAGTCGGCGTCGGCACGCGAAAAGCTAGACCATCCAGTTTTCCCTTTAATTCCGGGATAACATTGCCGATGGCTTTAGCCGCGCCAGTGGTCGTAGGAATAATATTTAATGCGGCAGCCCTCGCTCTTCTTAAGTCCCTGTGAGCTAAATCAAGAATCCGTTGGTCATTGGTATAGCTATGAATGGTTGACATAAATCCTTTAACAATTTTGAAGTTATCGTTGATGACCTTGGCAATCGGCGCCAAACAATTAGTCGTGCATGATCCCATATCAACAATATGCTGCTTGGCCGGATCATATTTCTCCTCGTTTACGCCCAAAACAAAGGAGGGGATTTTCTCCGGGTTTTTGGAAGGGGCCGAGATAATGACTTTTTTTGCGCCGGCTTCCAAGTGCTTTTGGCTGCCCTCGTAATCGGTAAAACTGCCAGTGCATTCCAAAACAATATCAATGCCCATCTCTTTCCAAGGCAACCAGGAAGGGTCTTTTTCGTTAAAAACTCTTATTTTTCTGCCGCTGGCTGTACCGTCAACCAAAAGCTCATTTTCGGTGGCTTTAACAGTTTTCTTGTAGCTGCCGTAGAGGGAATCAAATTTCAAAAGATAAGCGAGAATCTTTGGCTCGCTTAAGTCGTTAATGGCGACCACTTCAAGGCTGGGATGGTCTTCGATTATTTGTCTTAGGGTCGGCCGGCCAATTCGGCCAAAGCCATTGATGGCAATTTTAATAGCCATATTTTATTAATCCAAATTGCCAAATCTCATTGGTTATTTGGCATCTGGGTTTTATCATTAACGATTATCCGTCTAATTTTAAAAGTTGGGAAATCTTTGGTTTGTTAAATCCTACCACAATTTGGTTGTCGATCTCTACCACGGGCACCCCCAGTTGACCCGATTTTTCGACCATTTCATGAAAGGCCGCTTCGTCAATGGAAACGTCAATATCGTCAAATTCAACGTTATGCATCTTAAGAAATGCTTTCAAGGTATTACAATACGGACAAAGTTTAGTAGAAAAAACGCGGATTTTTGGTTTGTTCTCTTCCTCCATTTTTTATTCGCCAATTTGGCTTACTAAATCTTTAACTGCCTCGCAGACGGTCGCCGGCTGATTATTGGTCAACTTGCAGATTAAGGCGGTTAATACTTTCGTTTCTTCGGCTTCGCCGCTATTTTCACCCGAACCAACCCGAAAATATTTACAGCCAAAAACAAGCGTTGGGATGCCGCCCGTACTGTATTTTTCAAAAACTTCCTGGTCTACCTGGGAATCCATATTGATATGAAGAGAAATTAATCCTTCAAATTTTTTGGTCACTGCTTCGACAAGCGGATGCTCCCAGCGGCAGTGAGGACAACTGTTCGAACCGAAAAAATAGATAAGCGGCTCATTATTCTCCTGACAGACCGATTCGTTAGCAATGAAAAAGCCGCCAATCGTCTGACCTGCTTCTGCTGCCGGAGGATTCTTTAAACCTTCGGCGACGGACTCAGCTTGAGGAAAAAAAGTCTTCCCATCTCGGGTGATATAGGTATCAATTTCATTACTTCCCAAACCAATTTTCACTTTGTAAAGGCAATTCTCTTCACTCACCCCTTTCAAGGTTACTTGACTTTTCCCCTTTAAAAGAACTTCGTTAATGTATTTTACCGCAATATCACCAGCCGCCGCTGAAGAAATTGCCTCGCCCGGACACCTTTCAACCACCTTAGAACGATTGAAAATAGACACACCGGCAATGACAACTCCAACTAAAACTAATGCAATTGGCGCTATTTTTTTTATTTCTAGTTTTGAAATCTTTTTTTTGCTGTTATCGATAACTTTATTTTCTTGGTTTATTCCTTCTGCCATATTTTTATCACCGGGAATATTTCTTCATCTCTTGATGTGGAAATACGCCTTCGGGAAATTTAAATAATAATCTATTTCTCTCAATGCCTTAATATATACCATATCTTCTGCCGAAAGTAAACCCCCTCGATTAGGGCTGCGCCAATCTAAGTATCTTGGGCATCAATTCTGTTTGCCTGAAGACACCCAGTTCTCCTTTCTGGCAGCTTTTTTCCGAGAATTTTTCTTTACCCTTCTTAGTTTTAACGACGGAGGGCTTTCTTTTTTTCTTTGCCAGTCGCGGTAAAGAAATTAAAACCGGACAGGGTCTATCGCAGTGCCGTTTTAATAGGGAACAGGTAGAATGATCGCTCGTAATCACCATCAAAGTATTTTTGACATTGATTAACGGTGTCAAATTTTTATCAATTTTTTCAATAAATTTCTTCTTCTCATTAAATTTACCGTCTTCAGCCAAACTATCAGTGGCCTTAATGTGAAGAAAGACGAAATCATATTTTTTCAAAGCATCTTTGGCGGCTTTAATTTTACCTTTAAGATTGGTATTAATGAGTCCGTTAGCGCCTTTTACATTTATCAAATCCATGCCTAAAATTTCACCTATTTGCCGATAAAGTAATTTTCCGGCAATGCAAGCAGCAGTTAACCCGTATCTTTCTTTAAAAGACGGTATTTTTAAAGCAGCGGAGACCCCCCTCGTTAAAATATAATTGGCGGGCAATAATCCCAATTCTTCTCTTTTTTTGTTTAAGGGGTGTTTGCTTAAAATAAGATGAGATTTTTCGAGAAATTCGTTAAGAATCTTGGCCGTAAAAATCGCGGCCTCGCTTTTATCGAGCGGCTCAATTTTCGCCACTCTTATTCCTAATTTTCCATAATGGGGGTCGCCATCAGAAATATTGGCGCTTAGTCCCCTGCCGCGCATCATAATTGCCAGACGGTACTCCCCGGCATTTTTTAGAAAAAACTTTATCCCCTTAATTTCGCTGCCATTTAAGCTGGAGATTAAGGGCTCGGTGTCGCTAATTCGGCCGGCCCGCCGATCAATTATCTCTTCAGCATCGTTGACGGTGGCAAAATTACCCCGCAAGGCAATATCACCTTTCTCAACTTCCATGCCGGCACCGAGTGCCGTCAGAATTCCTCTTTTCAGCTGATAAGCTTTAGGGTCGTAACCAAACAAAGCAAAGTGACCTTCTTCCGAAGTAGGAATCGCACCGTAAAACACGGGTTTAGTCAATCCGCAAACGCCCCTCGCCGCCAGCCAATCAAGATTGGGTGTCTTTGCCGCTTCCAGCGGCGTCTGGTTGCCCAATTCAGGAATCGTCTCATCACCAAGCCCATCAATGACTATTAAAATAATCTTCATAATTTCAAGCGTTCAGTTCTTCCTCAATTCTTAAAAGCCGATTGTATTTTGCCACTCGCTCGCCTCGAGCTGGTGCACCGGCCATGATCCAACCGGTTCCTAGTCCGGTAGCTAAATCGGCGATAAAATCGTCATTGGTCTCGCCGCCGCGATGCTTAACGAAAACCTGCCAATGATTTTTCCTAGCTTCGCTTGCCGCTTCGAGCGTCTCGGTAACTGTACCAACCTGGTTCGGTTTAAGGATAAGTCCATTACAGGCTGATAGCCGTTCTGCTTTCCTGATTCTCTCAATGTTGGTTGTTAAAAGGTCATCGCCAATAATAAATATTTTCTTCCCCAGTTTTTCGGTCATCATTGTAAATCCTTCGAAATCATCCTCGCTAAAAGGATCCTCGATGGCAAACAAAGGATAGTTTTTCACCATCCCGGCGTAGAAGCTCAAAAGAGCTTCTTTGTTTAATTTTTTTCCCTCAAAATGATATTTTCCGGATTTAAAGAAAGTTGAGGCCGCCGCATCAATAATAATCTTTACCTGACGCTCATAGCCGGCTTGGTTGATTGCTTCAACGATTAACTTTAATGCTTCTTCGGTTTTTTCCAGGGCTGGCGTAAATCCGCCTTCATAACCGACATTGGCCGCCGCTTCGTCGCCAGTTTTTTCTAAAATTGAACCTAAACAATGATAGATTTCTGTCCCTCTTTGAAGCCTTTCCTTAAATGAATCCGCTTCCGGTAAAATTATAAATTCCTGAAAATCTAATTTGTTTGACGCATGGCGGCCGCCTTCAATAACTAAGAGGCAAGGCCTCGGCAGAAGGGGCTTTGTGCCGGCTAAATGACTGAGATAGCGATATAACGGCAGTCTCATTTCTTCGGCAGCCGCTCGGCAGACGGCCAGAGAAACAGCTAAAATACTATTGGCGCCTAAGCGAGATTTATTTTTTGTTCCGTCAAGTTCAATTAAGGTTCGGTCAATTCTTTCCTGGTCAACGACATTTTCTCCAATAAATTTCGGGGCAATTATTTCATCAACGTTTCTGACGGCCGTCAACACCCCCTTCCCCCGATATCTTTCTTCGTTATCCCTTAGTTCAACTGCTTCGGTTTTTCCTGTCGAAATACCAGAGGGAACACTAGCTCGAAATAAGCCCAAATCGGTGAACAAATCAACTTCCACGGTCGGGTTTCCTTTTGAATCTAGAATTTCCCGCGCCTTAATCTTTTTTATCCTCGAGTTTTTAGAAGTTTTCATAT
>CAYRJV010000018.1:4776-9267 GCA_964424745.1 uncultured Candidatus Saccharibacteria bacterium
ATAAATTCCTTTTCTCCGGGAACCTCTAGGGGTCGTGGATCGCGGCCAGAAGTGATAATGACGGTTTTGGCAGTATAACGGTCTTTTTCAGTAGTTCTGATTTCAAAAACATTACCTTTCTTTTTGATCCCTTTCACTTCCTCGCCCTCGTTAATATCAATTTCCAGCTTATCCAGCTGTTCCTTGAACTTATTCATTAAATCCAAGCCGACAATTCCTTTAAAGCCTGGATAGTTTTCTATCCAAACCGCCTTGCCAGCTTGGCTAATAAAGTTTTTGGTAATCAAAAGAGTATCTAGTTTTTTTCTGGCAGCATAGATACCGGCAGTTATCCCAGCTGGTCCTCCGCCAATGATGATTAAATCGTACATAGTTTAGTTAGTAGTTAGTAGTTTGTAGTTTGTAGTTTGTAGTCCGCCATCCGCCAGTCGGCGGCGGCGGAGTAGCTAGTAGCGGTGAAGCAGAACGAAGTTCACTTCACCGTCCTGAACCGAACTTTGTTCTGGTTCAGGGTTTGTTGAATAATGTTTCATGTTTCAAGATCAGTGGGTGGCGCACGAAATGCAAGGATCATACACCCTGATAAGCGCTCTGATTTTCTTCACTTTCTCCTTATGGGGAAGCCTGGTAATCCCTGGTAGGTACACTTTTAAATCTTCTTCTAAATTATTTAAAAACTGGGCGGTCGGAGTAATGATATTACATTTTACCACGCGGCCATTTTTATCTACCTCCACGTAGGTAAAGAGAGTGCCCCGTGGAGCCTCTGAAGCCGATAACCCACTCCCTTGACTAATTTTAACCTCTTTTGCTGGTTCGGCCAATTCTCTCTTTAGTAATTCTTTAATTAACTCCTCGGTTTCTTCAAGAAAATGGAGAATTTCGATTGCCTGATAAAAGAGGTTATAAAAAACATTGGCAAGGTTTCCCCCGCTTCCCTTCTTAAAATCTAAAAATACTTTTTTCGCCGCCGGGTTAAGAAAAAAGTGATTATTAACTATCCTCGCAATCGCTCCCGGCATATAAGGTTGACCCTGATATCTCACTTTTTTAACTGGCGGGGTTTTTAAGTCTTCTTCAATCTTATTTGAATAGAAATCACCAAGAGACATTTTTTTATCGCCGATTAGAACCTGGCCACCTTGGTAAAAAGGATATTCGGTTTTTGAAAATAAAGACAAAAAATCTGTTTTTCTGCCAAAAACAGGGTAGTCTAAATTTTTAAATAAATTAATTAAAACTGAAGCTGAGTCAAAAACTTGAGGATAACTGTTTAAAAGCGCTTTTAAATCTTCTTCGTCTGGCAATTTTGTGAATCCACCGACCTTCATTGTTACCGGATGGATTTCCCTACCGCCAATAATCTTCGTTGCCTTCAAGGAAAAATCTCTGATCGCCAGCGCCGCTTTGGCTTCTTGGGGAAATTTCTTTATTAGATCTAAGTCATTCTCAATCCGAGAAAAATCAGCTAAAGACATAAAAAACAAATGAAGGGTATGACTCTGAATAATCTGGCTGGCCAAAAGCACCTTCCGGAGCAAAACCGTAATTTCCGAAACTTCAATCTCGAAAGCTTTCTCAATGGCACTACAACAGTTTAAGATATGAACCACCGGGCAGATACCGCAAATCCGACCAGCCACAATCGGCACTTCCCAAAATCGCCGGCCGATTAAAATACCTTCAATCTGTCGTAAGCCGAGCAGGGTATTTATTTTTAAGTCTTTAACTTCTCCGGTCCTGGCCACCTCTGCCCAAAAACCAGCCTGGCCTTCAATTTTGTGGATATGAGGAATAATGATTCTCTCCATCGTCTTACAAAATTCCAATCCGCCATCCGTCGCTGGCAGAGACGGACTAATTCTTAATTTCTAATTAAATTAAAGATATTTTTGCAAATCATCTTTTATACCAAAAACTTCCAAACTTTCTTCAAATTCGCGGCCTGGCTTCATCTTCTTCAAGGTTGCCAAAAAACCAGTCGGATTAATATTTTTTAAAGTTCCCCGGCAGCCATAGCAGGGAAAATCTGACGCTGGGCAGACAGCCTGACATCCTCCCAAAGTAATCGTGCCTAGGCAAGGTTCTTGTTTTCTTAGAAAACAGCTTTCTTTCCCTCGGTGGGGACATTCACGACAAACCGGTTTTTGCTCTATTTGTGGAATTTTTCCCTGAATGAGTTCTTCGGCGATTGCCAAAAATTCTTCGCCATTGATTGGACAGCCGGGAATTATTAAATCAACATTGACAAACTTATCTAGGCCTTTGATTTCTGGATTCTCAATCGCGCCTGTTTTTTTATAGAGATATCTGACTGTTTTCTCTTTGTCTTGATAATTTTTTATCTTATTGATGCCGCCTAAAGCGGCGCAATTCCCAATCGCCACCACTATTTTTGATTCCTTCCTGATTTTTTTAAGCAAACTCACATTTTTTTTAGTTATTGGTGTGCCTTCGACAAAAGCAATGTCAATTTGTATTTTTTTCGGGAAAGGCGCGTCTTCAATCAAAGGAAAATCAATTAGTTCTGTCTTCCTTAAAAAATTAAAAAATCTCTCTCCTAAATCAAGAAGAACAAACTGACATCCTTCACAGGCGGTTAATGAAAATATACCCACCTTTGGTTTATTAGCCATTGACCAGTTTGATCGTTTTTTCTGTATATTTTTTTAAATTCGCCAAATCCTTTTGTTTCAGAATCTCAATAAGATGATTCCAATGTATTGCCACCCAATCCCCCTCTTTTACCTCCGGCACCAATCTTTTATCCCAGATAATTTCTTTCTCTATCGCCTCAGTCAGTATAAACTTATTACTTTTTCTAATTATCAGCTGATATTCGATTAATAGTTTTGATATTTGTTTTTTGGAATTTGGAATTTGTTTGGAATTTGGAATTTGGAATTTGGAATTTTCCTTTATTTTCCCCCAACTGATACGGCATAAATCTCTGAGTTTATCATTTAATTTCACCCTTCCGGTGATTGATCCAACAAAATAAACATGAAAACTATGATGAGGCGGTGCTCCTTGAGGAATCCTTTCGGCTAACTCCTGAGTTTCTTTCTTTTTTAAAAGTCCCGGACGAGAAAAATCTCTTTCAACCATTTCTTTTAGCGCCTTAGAAGAAACCTTATCCAGTAATTCGTTGCCTGTCCAGTAAGCCTGGACAACTCTTTCATCAAACGGGTCTCTGATTTTGTTTACTTTGGCAATTAATCGGTAATAAGCATAGGCGGCCGGAAATCTCTTTAAAATTTCCCTGACTTTTCCCTGGTTAGTTCTTTTCTTTAAAAGAAAATCCAAAAGCGTTTTTTTATCGCTTTTGTCCTGCGGCCCGCAAAAACCCAGTTGCTGGGGATAAATTCCATAAAGAACAGCTAGTCTAACTCCTGACATAATTAGATTTAAGTTCTTTCGTCCAGCCCCATAAATGTTTCAGGCCAAAAATAAGAATAATACCCAAAGTGATAATTAAACCTCCCACCATCTCTTCCGTGCTTACTTTTCTTTCAAAAACGAAAGTCAGAATGGTGGTTATCGGCGACCCCAAAAGAAGAATGGCTGATGCCTGGTAAACAGGAATATCTTTTAATCCACTATACCAGGTCATTACATAACCAAAAAGAAAGATGGCGGTAATAACTACCCAAAAAAATTGGCTGAGATTAATTTCGGCTAAAAGGGGCAGCTGGCCGGTGAATAAAAAAAACATAAAAATAAAAACAGTGCCAAAAAACATTCTTGCCCAGGCAACAATTCTCGCGTCTAATTCCTGCAAAAGGTGTTTCGAAACAACATTTTCCAGCGCCCAAAGGAAAGTTGCTGCCAAAACAAAAAAATCACCTTGATTCAATGAGGACGGTAGCTTTTTCAAAAGCAAAGTATTTCCCAATAACAATAATGACCCGCCAAGAACAAACTTCTGATCAATTTTTTCTTTGAGAAAGACAATCGCCAAAAGTGTGGCAAAAATAAAAAGAGTTTTATGGATAAAAGACGCTTGGCTAGCACTGGTTATTGAAAGTCCTTTAAAAAAAAGGAGAAACGGGAGACTGCCGCCGATGAACCCGACAAAAATTAGGTTCAACCACTGCTTTCCTTTTAGTTTTCTTAATAATTTAATGTCCTTCAGTGCCACAATCAGCCCGGTAAGTATTAATGTCACGAGCAGGTTTTTCAGACCGGTAAAAATAAAGGGGTTGATAACGCTTACTCCAAACTTGTTTATAAAAATAGAAGCGCCGGAGATAACGGCGGTGAGAAAAACCAGAAAATAACCTTTTTTCATTTGCTGTTGATTAAATTAATGATTTCTTCTGCTTCTTTTTTGGCGATTTTCGCCACCACAAAATTATTTTGCAGCAGAACATAATCTCCTTTCTTTATTTTCTTTAAACTCCCAACGGCTTCTCTTTTCTTACCAAAGCCAGCCACAACGATTTTTTTATTGCTGACCGAAATAACCTTGAACGGAACATTCAAACACAT
>CAYRJV010000018.1:9367-10721 GCA_964424745.1 uncultured Candidatus Saccharibacteria bacterium
ATTGCTTCGGGGATAGCTTCAATTAAGTCAGTGGCCATGGTTGATTCGCCCAGTTTTTTGGCCGCCAGTTCGCCGGCTAAACCATTGATATAAGCACCTGCTTGACCCGCTTTAAACGGGGCGACGCCTCTAGCCATTAAAGCGCCGCAAATCCCGGCCAAGGTATCACCCATTCCGCCGACGGTCATATAAGCACAACCGGTTTTATTAAGCGCCACTTCTTTGCCATCAGAAATAATATCCACTCTGCCTTTTAAGAGGATGGTTGTTCCTAGCCTCGCCGCTTCCGCTTGTACCATTTTTATTTTTTCCTCTTCAGGAAGCTGATAAATTTCTTTCCCAGTCAAAACAAAAAACTCATAAGTATGAGGGGTCAGTAAAAATGGTTTTCCGGCTAAAATTTTCTGGTCGTTTTTTAGGGCATGAATGGCATCAGCATCAATCACCGTTGGTAATGAGGTCTGGGAGAGATAGTCAACGATTGCTTTTTGGCTTTTTTCCGTTCTGCCTACCCCGCCGCCAATGACGACGGCCGATTTTCCTCGAGAAACAACTTTGGCTGATTCCGACATAGAAAGGAGGGTGGCTAAATGTTCTTCACCTAAGTTTTCTCCTTTTAATGGATAAGCAGCCAGATTAGGTGTAAAAGAAGCAATAATATCAGCCGCTCTTTTGGGCGCAATCACCCGGACCATATCAGCGCCGGCTCGAAAAGCCGCCAAACCAGAAAGAGCTGGCGAACCGCTGTAAAACTCCGACCCGCCAATGACTAAAAGCAAACCGTAGTCATATTTTCTGGCATCTAACGGCCGCGGCTGATAAACACTTTTTAATATCTCTTTGGTTACTTCAATCATAAATTTATTAGTTAAACTGATAATTAGATTATTATAGCTGTCCGGCGGCGTAACTTCAAGCCAAAGTCAACCACCCTTGACTTAAGTCGGGGGTCTGCCTATGAAGCTTGATAAAAGTCAACTAAAAAGGTGAGCGAAACCATCAGGTTTTCAGACAGCTTTCGCAGGCGCCAAAGCATAGTTCCCGCTGAAGGCGGGATTTGGCGCCGAGAATGCAGATAGTCCCGAGTCGCTGGTCGAGGGAACTATCGGTGAATGAAAAGCTGGTGGTTGAACGGATACTAGAGTAGTGAACTGTGGGTCTAGAGTTTTCCTCTTTAAGAAAAAAATTAAAACAGCTGCCTTTTCGGCAGCTATTTTCTAATCTACCCCAACAAAGCCTACAGGCATTACCGCAAGTCTAGAAGGAAGGACCTAAATCACAAGGGTCAGCAAATTGACTTGTATCAAAAACAACTTCTTTATCTGTTTTGTCTGTTTCGATAATATGATATGGA
>CAYRJV010000019.1:0-10607 GCA_964424745.1 uncultured Candidatus Saccharibacteria bacterium
GGTGCGGACGGCGGGAGTCGAACCCACACGGGTTTCCCCATACGGTCCTAAGCCGTACGCCTATACCAATTCGGCTACGTCCGCAAGAAATCAAATAACCAAAGAAGTTAAATATACCAATTTCGCCAACCGCGGCTGACTATTTTTCCTTTTTTCAATATATCGTATTCTTTTGAAAAAACAAATTGCTAATCCATTTCCTCTGCTTCAGTTTTTAAAAACCCGAGGTCCAACCTCGGGTTTTTAACTTCTCAAGTCTAAAAAAGGAGGAAGAATGTCTTCCTTTTTTAGAAACGAGAACAGCCTCTTTTTAAAGAGGCTGTTAAACTCTCTAGTTCAGAAAAAAGCTAGCTATCCTGCCTGCATTATCAAGAGAACCAGCGCTGGCACGGCTCTGGCTAAAAGCGCTACGCCCATCCCGACCGCCGCATAGATCAGATAATTCTGGCCTTTGGTTACTTTGGCCGGATCGCCGGCAGAAGTCAAAATGGCGAACCCGCCGATAAGCACAAAAATAACGACGATGGCGACAATAATAATAAACAGCCAGTCAGTGATGGAATTAACAACATTTAAAATACACAACGCTCCCCATTGCTCGGTTGCTTGCGTGACTGTGGTGTCGACGCCATTGATGACGCAGGTAGTGCCTGTCATTGGCCCAACAACTGTGTCTTTAGAATAGGTTGTACCTTCGAGTTTTATCGCTTTTCTTAATTTACAACATTCCTGCGGCCCGGCTTGGCCAGAAACCATTACCGGAACGACAAAAGCGAAGAGAATAGCAGTTAACATCAATGTCGGTAAGATTTTTTTCATTTTACAGTTTGTTTATTTGGTAAAACCTTATTTTGTTAGCAATTTTCGACCTTTTGTCTTTAGATGTTCCCCTTAATTAGTTAATTTGTTGCTTGGCTGTTTTTATTTCTAAGGGGATCCGAGGATTATTTTTATTATCGCATTAAAGGCTTTAGAGATAAGAATTATGCCGAAGCCAATGGCCGCGTAGAGCAGAGTACGTTTGGCTGTATCTACCTGTTTGGGGTTACCCGCAGAAGTCGCCAGCATTACCGCAGCAATCACGACTATTAATGGCACCACCACGATTCCCAGCCAGAAAATAAAATTAGTCACCGACTCGATTAAGTCTTGAAAACTACAGGATTTTAACGGATTGAGAATACAAATTTGGCCTACCGGACAAGCATACTGACACTTTCCATCTCGGCATTCTAAATCAGCGGTATTGCAGTCACCCTGTCCGGTACCCGTACAAGGTTCACAGAAAGCCGCGGCTCTTATCTTAGCGGTCACAATAATTAGAGACAAAGCGACGAAAAGTAGTGTTGCTAATGTTTTTTTATTAAAAGACATTGGTTATTTTAATAAAACTAATGCCCAATGATAAGCTCCAGCAGCAAATTCTTTTTCAGTCTTAAAACCCAGTTCAACCGCCATCAGTTTGATATCTTCGGCGGAAACTTTATCTGCCGGACCAAGCGAAACGCCTTTTTTCCAGTCCACCACCAGGATTTTCCCGCCGGGCTTCAAAATCCTCCTTGCCTCGGCCATAACCTTTTTTTTCGCTTCTACCTGGAATAAGAGATTGGTTATCAGAACCAAGTCTACTGAATTATCGTTAAGCATTCTTAACCCTTGTCTATCTTCGACATTTGCCTTGACCGTTCTGATATTTGGTACTTTTTCAAGTCTCGCTTTGGCTTGCAAGGCTGATAACGGCTCTTCTAAGATATCTATAGCAAAAACCATTCCTTCTTTCAATCTTCTCGCTAAAGGAATCGCCCAACCGCCGGAACCGCAACCAAAATCAGCAGCAACCATATTTTCTTTGAGTTCAAGCTTATTTAAGATTTCCTCGGGATTTAAGAAACCGTCCATATAGTTAAAGCAAAAATCAAATCTCAAATATCAAAAATATTTTTATGTACAAGTCGCCGAGGCAACTTTATCGCCTTCGTCCAGTCTCATTATTCTGACGCCCTGCGTGGCTCGGCCCAAAATCGGGATACTATTAATATTCGTCTTGATCACATGACCTTTTCTGGAAATAACAATTAGGTCTTCTTCATCTCCGAGTAAAAGCTGGGAGGCAACGATTTCACCGGTTTTCGGAGTAATATTGGCGGTCTTGATGCCTGATCCGCCTCTCCCTTGCAATCGGTACTCGCTGATCTCCGTCCTCTTCCCATACCCATTCTCCATCACCACCAATAAATATACTTTGGCTGGCTTTTCTTTTTTATCTGTCTTATCTGTTAATTTTTGGTTTTTGATATTTGATATTTGATTTTTTATAATGTCCATTCCCACCACCTTATCTTCTCTCTTTAAACGCATTCCTCTTACGCCAGCAGCCGGCCGACCCATCTCTCTGATCTGTCCTTCCTTAAAGCGAATCGCCTGCCCTCTCTTCGTTACGAGGATAATTTCATCCTCCCCAGTACTCTTGCAGGCTTTTCTTAATAAATCGTCTTTTTTAAGGGTAATGGCAATTAGTCCCGACCTTCTCACATTGGCAAACTCCTCCAGTCTTGTTTTTTTGATTATACCATCCTGGGTAACCATCACCAAATTCTTTATTTTTTGCTCGCTGTCTTCTTTTCCCATTGGGAAAAGGGACAAAACTTTGTCCTGCGGAGAAATTTCCAAGAAATTAAGGAGTCCCCGGCCGCGGGCCACCCTGGTTCCCTCGGGAATTTCGTAAACGACTGTCTTAAAAACCTTTCCCGAATCGGTAAAGAAAAAGAGAGAGTCATGGGTACGAGCAGAAAGGAAGTGTTCGACAATATCTTCCTGCAGAGTCTTCATACCAATCATTCCTTTGCCGCCGCGTTTCTGGATTTTGTACACTTCGGGGTTAATCCGCTTGATATAGCCGCCCTGCGTCAGGGTGATTACCGTCTCTTCGTCCGGCACTAAATCCTCCTCGGCAATTTCGCCAATTTTGGCAACAATGACTTTTGTTTTCCGCGGGTCGCCAAAATTATTCTTTAGTTCAACTAACTCCTTCTTAATAACCTCTTTTATTCTTTGGGGGCTTTTCAAAATGGCTGTCAGTTCTTTGATCTCCTTAAGTTTTGCTTCTCGTTCTTCCTCAATCTTTCTTCTTTCGAGTTTGGCTAATTGCTGAAGCTTTATCTCCAATATCGCCACGGCCTGGATTTCTGTAAGCTTAAAGTGCTTCATTAAATTATTCTTCGCCTCATCTCGGTTCTCCGAGGCCTTGATCAGCCTGATGACAGCATCAATACTGGTTAGGCATTTGTGCAAACCTTCAAGAATGTGGACTCGCTCTTTAGCTCTATCCAAATCAAACTTTGTCCGCCGGTAAACCACCTCTTTGCGGTGCTTGATAAAACAACTTAAAAGATCATTTAGGGCGAGAACCTGCGGCTGAACCCCGTCAACCAGAGCCAGCATGTTGAGATGGAACGGCCGCTGGAGATCGGTAAACTTATAGAGCCGGTTAAGGATTTTACTGGGATAGGCTTCACGAGAAAGATCAATGACAATCCTCATTCCTTCTTTATCGGATTCGTCGCGGATATCCTTTATTCCTTCGATTTTTTTCTCCTGGACCAGATTGGCAATCTGTTCTACCAGAGAAGATTTCTGAACTTGGAAGGGAATCTCAGAAATAATTATCTGGCTACGATTATTCTTTTCCTCTTCAACGATTTCGGCTCTGCCTCTGACCATAATTGATCCTTTTCCTTGCGAATAGGTTTCGATGATTGCTTTCTGATCATAAATAATACCGCCAGTCGGGAAATCCGGACCTTTGATAAACTCGAAAAGATCTTCGGTGGTTGCCTTAGGATTATCAATTAAATAAACTGTCGCCTCAACAATTTCTGCCAGATTATGAGTAGGGATATTGGTCGCCATACCAACGGCAATTCCCAAAGATCCGTTGAGTAAAAGCTGGGGCACCGGCGAAGGTAAAACCGTTGGCTCTCTCTTCGAGCCGTCATAATTATCAACAAAATCAACTGTATCTTTTTCAATATCTCTGAGCATTTCTTCGCCAATTCGCGATAAACGGCATTCAGTATATCTCTGAGCAGCCGGCGGATCATTGTCGATTGAATTATGGACAAACACGCCAGCATCTAAGAGAAAATTATGCCACGGTTCAGTGGTCAAGTCGTAAACATCTTCTTTTCTTCGTAAAAACCTTATTTTAGTTACCTTGTGGTTAATGGTGCCTTGAGCTTTTAATTCCTTATAGGCGGGGTCGCGCCACATCTTTTTTTTCGCCTCTATCCACTTTTCTCGATATGTCGGATTTTGCCACATCACCTTATTTCTTTCTGCCTGACGCAAAGAATACGCTTTTCTATTCTCTTTTTTGGACCAAAAATTAATTCGGCCCTCAGCGATCTTCTTGACATATTCCGGATTATTCAGATGACGCGGGGAGGCAATTTCTTTATGAAAACGCCGATGATCTTTCCATTGAATCCTCAAAACATTATCGGGATTATTATTGAGTTTATCGAAATCTTTATGATGTCTTATTCTGCCGGCTTTCTTTTTATAAATTTTATTTTTTAAATTCCATTCATCAGCTAAATGATGAATAAACTCCCACCTATTTTCTATCGGCTGATAAACCATTTCATATCCTTTTAAGTTCTGGTCTTTTTCACCATTGTAAGGCTTAATATAAAACGGCATTAGTGAAGATCCTGGTTTCAAATTTTGAGCTATTTCGTAACTGCCGTTTCTCAACATAAACTGATGATCTGAGGTACACTTAATTTTTTCTCCATTGTCCAAAGTTACTTCCATTATCCTTGCGCTTTTCCTAGTTAGCCTCGGATTCTTTATTTCGGTGATTTCGATCTTTTTAGTTTGTGGATTGAAGGTAAATGTCCAGTGTCTTTTGCCCTGATTCTGTTCTTCAATCAGCTCGTTAAAAGATACACCCCTTCCATCGGTTAATCTGATTTTTGTATCTTCCGTAAAGCAACCGAAATTACCTTGGCCGTTAATCAGGGGATAACGCAGAGAAAAATCCTGTGCCATCCGGGCTAAGGCATCATAAATTGCCAAGTCTCCGTGCGGATGGAGTTCGCCCATAACTTTCCCGACGACATTGGCTGATTTGCGGAATTTCGCCTGGTGGGTTAAACCCATCTCATTCATCGAATACAAAATCCGGCGATGAACCGGCTTTAGTCCATCCCGAACATCAGGCAGGGCACGGGAAATGATTACCGACATGGCATAGTCGGTATAGGATGCCTCCATTTCCTCGACGATTTCTCTCGGCCTGATATAACCGATTTCTTTGGCGGGTATATTTTTGGATTTATTCTTCATTGCTCGTGGGTATTTCCATATTTACGGGTATCTCAATCTCTGGTAGCTTCAACTGGGAAATATCTTCTTTAATAAGCGATGGTAAGTTAAGCCCCTTCGGGAAAAGATCTTCTTTCTTTAAGCGTTCTATTTTCTTTTTAAGACTGTTAATCCATAAGACGACGAACGCGATTCCAACAAGAATGACCGTTAGCCACAGAATTATTTTTCTTACCTGCCGTGGTTGTTGCTGAAGTGCTCGGAGAATATTCATAAAGCCAAGGATAACTGGCCTTAAGGATTGAGGACAATTACTTTTGTCTCTTCGTTGGTCAGGTCTTTTCTCTTTAAAGAAAGTTTATCCAATCTCTCGGTTACCTTAGCTCCCATCTTCTTTAAAAAACTATCAACACTATCAAGTTTTATTTTCAGACCAGGAATTCGATAGTAAATAGGGATGACGATCTTGGGCTCGATCTGCAAAATTATTTTTCTTGCTTCCTCTGCCCCAAGAGTATTATCACCGCCGACCGGAACCATTAAAACATCAATGTCGCCAATCTTTTCAACCTGATCCTCGGTTAGTTCTTTTTGCGTCAGTTGACCGAGGTGGCAAATTTCAATTTCTTCAGCCTCAATAACAAAAATTGTTGCTTCACTTTCGGATTTCTCCGAAACGGCTGGTATTCCAAAAATAGAAATCTCTTTTACTTCATACTCCCCTGGACTGTTGATTAAAAAAGGGTTGCCTTTTATCGGTTTCAGGCATCCCTGGTTATAGCGACCAGTAAAAGCAAGAATATCGCACTCCATCGGAGAAAGCCTTATTCCTGTTACCGTGGCATCGAATGGGTCAATAACAATTGAAATCTGACCATTTTTTACTTTCTGGGCGATAACCTGCAAGCAATTTTGTCCTCTCCAAATAATCTGCATAAACGTTTTATTTACTCCTCTAAGCAAGGATGGTAATTGTAAATCATAGCATTTTTTTTAACGAGACTCAATCCCGCACATAATTTGTCCTATTTAGATTTTGTTCTTATTATCGCTTTTGGAAAGGTGTATAAACTAGTGTTACTTAGCGAATAACAACAGGTATTAACAGAAAAATTCTGCAACATAATCCTATGGACTGAAAGAAAGGTTTCAGAATAGATATAAGCAGGACAAATTATGTGCGGGATTGCGCTCTTAAAAGTTTCATGTTATTATGCCGAACGAAGGCAATAAATATTCTACGACATTGAGAATGTGAATTGCCTTATTAAAAATATGAAAGATGTCCAGGTAAAAGATAATAATAAGAACAACCTCTTAAAAATACCCCGGGCTGGTGAGATTATTGAAGGAAAAATCATCAACAAAGGACGTTCAGCAGTTTATTTAGATTTGGGGGCAATGGGAACGGGAATCATTTACGGTAAAGAGTACCTCATGGCAAAACAGAGTTTAAAAAACCTGAAAATTGGCGATAAGCTCTTTGTTAAGGTTGTCGACCTAGAAAACGAGGATGGTTATATTGAACTATCACTAAATCAGGCAGGGGAAGAACTTGCTTGGGACGTTCTCCAGCAGAAAAAAGAAACCGGGGAGACCATAAAAGTCAAAATCGCCAGCGCAAATAAAGGCGGTTTACTGACAGAAATTTCTAATATCAATGCCTTTTTGCCGGTTTCCCAGTTATCGCCAGAACATTATCCCCGAGTGGAAGGAGGTGACACCACTAAAATTCTTAAAAAACTCCAGGAATTTGTTGGCCAGGAACTCGATGTTACTATTTTAGACCTTTCGTCAAAAGAGGGAAAATTAATCTTATCCGAAAAAGCAAAAGGGGTTGAAAAAATAAAGGAAATCTTGAAAGCTTACAAGGTAGGAGATGTCATCGAAGGAGAAATCACTGGCGTTGTTGACTTTGGTGCCTTTATCAGATTTGGTAAAAATCTTGAAGGGCTTATTCATATTTCTGAACTAGACTGGTCAATGGTGAAAGATCCATCAGACTTTGTTAAGGTTGGAGAAAAAGTTCAGGCAAAAATCATTGAAATTTTAGATGATCGGGTCTCCTTATCTCTAAAGGCATTGAAAAAAGACCCCTGGGAAGATATCGGAGAAAATTATAAGAAAGGTGATGCAATTAAAGGCAAAGTAACCAAACTAAATCCCTTTGGCGCTTTCATTCAGGTTACTCCAAAAATCCAAGGGTTATGCCATATTTCCGAATTCGGCACAGCCGCGAAGATGGAAGAGAGTTTAAAGATAGGAGAGAACTACAACTTTAAGATTGTCTCGCTCGACCCGAAAGAACACCGGATGAGTCTAAAACTGGTTGAAGAATAAGGTTGAGCCAATAAGCGAAAAGAAAAATCTGCCATTTGGACAGATTTTTTGGTGTGTTGAGAAACTTGAATTCTTTAGAAATTTTTGCTACTCTTAAATTACAAAAATGAAAAATTTGGTGAAAAATTTAATCTTCATCTTATTAATTTTCCTGCTTTTATCAGGGGTTTTTTCTTCTTTTCTCAATCCGAGTGAAACAAAAAAAGAGATTCCCTTATCCCAACTGATTAACGAGATAAACCAAGACAAAATTAAAAGCATTGTCATTTCCGGCACTGACCTGGAAATTGAATATAAAGACGGAACTAAGGCGCTCTCCAGAAAGGAGCCGGATGCTCCCCTTTCCGACTCGCTGGCAAATTATGGTGTCGATAAAGAAAAGCTAAAAAGCGTCTCGTTGACAACAAAAAAAGAAGAAAGCAGTTGGCTCTGGTTAGGTCCCCTCTTAACCATCCTTCCTCCTATTCTTCTCATCATTTTCCTTTTTTGGATAATGTTTAGCCAGGCAAAGACGGGGGCAATGCAGGCGTTTAATTTTTCCAAAGCGCGAGCACGGCTTTTTGGCGCCGGAGGTCAATTGAAAGAAAAAGTCACTTTCAAGGATGTTGCTGGTTTAAAAGAAGCCAAAGAAGAGCTAAAAGAAATTGTTGAGTTCTTAAAAACCCCGAAGAAGTTTCTGGCAATGGGTGCGAGAATCCCCCGGGGAGTACTTTTAATTGGTCCCCCAGGCACTGGAAAAACACTCCTCGCCAGAGCAGTGGCGGCCGAAGCCAATGTTCCCTTTTTCTCCATTGCCGGCTCGGAATTCGTTGAACTTTTCGTTGGGGTGGGTAGCGGTCGAGTTCGGGATCTCTTCTCAACCGCTAAAAAAGCGGGAACTTCGATTATTTTTATTGACGAGTTAGATGCGATTGGCAGAGTCAGAGGTGCAGGAATTGGTGGCGGTCACGATGAGAGAGAACAAACCCTTAATCAAATTTTGGTCGAAATGGATGGTTTTGAAAGAGACAGTACCTGTATTGTTATCGCGGCGACAAATCGTCCGGATATCTTGGATCCAGCATTATTAAGGCCCGGCCGGTTTGACCGCCGCGTCATCTTGGATCTGCCCGATGTCAGCGATCGTGAAGAAGCGTTAAAAATCCACTGCCAGGGAAAACCTTTGGCTAAGGATGTTAATCTCCGTGAAATTGCCGAACGAACAGCCGGATTTTCCGGGGCTGATTTGGCCAACCTGGCCAACGAAGCGGCGATTTTAGCGGCCAGAAGAAATAAAGACAAGGTTTATCAAATAGAACTGCTGGAGTCGATTGAAAAGGTTTTGTTGGGACCGGAAAGAAAAAGTCATATTCTTTCCAAAAAAGAAAAAGAAATTGCGGCTTATCACGAAGCGGGTCATGCTTTAGTTTCGGCTCTAATCCCGGGAACTGAACCAGTTAGAAAAATTTCAATTATTGCCAGGGGAATGGCGGCCGGTTATACCTTAAAGATGCCGACTGAGGAAAAAAAAATTAAGACTCGTTCAGAGTTCTTGGCCGAACTGGCTGTGCTCTTAGGCGGCTATTGTGCGGAAAAATTGAAGTTTGGCGAGATCACTACCGGGGCCGCCAATGACCTCGAAGTGGCTTCCGATTTAGCCAGAAAATTAGTCAAAGAGTATGGTATGTCATCCCTCGGTCCGGTCTCTTTTGGCGAAAAAGAAGAGTTGGTCTTTTTAGGTAAAGAAATATCGGAACAAAGAAATTACTCTGAAAAAATTGCCAGCCAAATTGACGAAGAGGTAAACAAGTTTATTAAAAATGCCGAAAGCCAGGCAACAAAACTCTTAACTAAAAAAACAGTTCTGCTACATAAAATTGGCACCACCCTAATTGAAAAAGAAACGATCGAAAAAGAAGAGTTTGAGGCGCTAATAAAAAACGGGGTATAAGATAAAAATTGCGCACGTAGCTCAGCCGGTTAGAGCATCCGCCTTATAAGCGGAAGGTTCGATGGTTCGAGTCCATCCGTGCGCACTCGTAGTATTAGATAAAAACTCCAATTGTTGAGGGGGGAACGAATTTTCCTTACCCGCTCCGAGAAAATTCGCCCTGCCTTGCGAAAGCAAAGCAGGGCTTTCTTTAGTTTCAGAAATTTGAAAATCTTTCAGATTTTCCGAATAAAATAGGGTAATTTTGATGGTTTCTGGAGAATAAACAATATCTTTAATAAACCTTTTAACCAATAGATTTCTCTCAACCCCCCTTCTTTGAGAAAGAAATAAAAGAAAAGATTTAAGAATAGAAACGATAGTTTCTACTGAAAATTTAGAGCATAAACCCGGTGGTTCAATTCCTTCTCCGACGGCCGGAGTTGAATTTTTTAAGGTAGGTTTTGAACTATTTGAGCTATGATTTAGCTTAAAAACAAGATTTTCTATGTAATCTTTATCAAGAGAAATTCTTTCTAAATTTTCTAAAATATATCTTTCTATCCTTTCGGCTGAAACCTCTCCTATTGAGCAGGCCTGCCAACCTTTTTTGTTAATACAAGTACAACGATAGTAATAATACCTTTTGAGTTTTCCGCCCCTATACTTATTGGTAAAACAAGCACTCATTGTATAACCACACTCTTTGCAATGAATTAGACCCCCTAAGAGAAAATCTCTATAAATTCTAAACTTTCTTACTCTCTTTTTATGAGTTTTTTGAGCAAGTTCAAAAAGCTCTTGAGAAATAATTGGCGGATGAAGTCCTTGATAAATCTGGCCAGCATAATTTATTTTCCCTGTATAGGTTATGTTTCTTAGAATAAGAGCAATAAGTTGTTTGGAGAAAGTTTTTCCTTGCCTATTTTTGATGTTTTTCTCTCTCAGCAGATTATAAATTCCTTCTATATATCTGGTTTCAAGATAAGTTTCATAAATCAATCTGACAATTTCTGCCTCTTTTTTGTTG
>CAYRJV010000020.1:0-4190 GCA_964424745.1 uncultured Candidatus Saccharibacteria bacterium
GTTATAATAATCAGTTTCAAATCTGAGGGTGTGAGTTCCTATTGCTGGGGTCCAAAGAAAAGCGCAGCTTTCAATCGTTTCACCGCTCGGTAATGAATTATTCATACATAAACCACAGCCCTTTGAATCGATAGACCACCTATCATAAAAATAGCCTTCGGCCGAACTGCCTCCCTGGTTTTTGATAACGGCCTTACAAGTAACCGGTTGACCAGGGATTAAATCGGTGATGGCTTGACCAGCGGTGTTGTAGAATTTGATATCCAAAACGACTAAATCTGGTTTATTGTCTGGGGTTGGGGTAACAAAGGTCTTCCCACTAGCCACATTGGAATAACTTGAATCACCAGCCGCATTTGTAGACCGAACACGATAGTAATAAGTCGTGGCTGAAGCTAAACCAGTATTTTGGTAAGTCGTGACATCAGCTGCGGTTACGGCTATTTGGCTAAAGTCAGAAATTCCCGATAGGCTTCTTTCAATTTTAAAGCCAGTTTCATTGGTTGAGTTATCGGTCCAGCTGAGATTGATCTGGCTTGACGAAACAGCTGCGGCGGTAAGAGAAGATGGTGCGGTTGGTGGCAGAGGTGTTGGCGGCAAAGGCGTTGGTGATGGAGACACTGGCGGTCCAAATGGTTGCTTGTAAATCATTACTCGACCGCGATTGGCGTCATAAACATAAAGGTTATCATTGGCATCAAAAGTTGCGGCCACGGCCCAGCCGTAATAGTCTTTTAATTGACCGTCAGGAGCGGCATAAGCCGGATCAGATGGGTTAGCCGGGTTAACGCGGGTTGGGTCATTATAATAATCAACAAATCGCTTGCCCGAATAAGGGTTAAGTCCGACTACCATTCGATTGTGACTGTCAAAAGCCGGTTCAAATGTCCGGTGATTATCTAAAGGAAACAAGGGAAAAGATTTTGTCGCGGTTGGGGCAAAAAGAACCTGGCTATTATTGGTTGGAAAGAGACTAGCCGAAAACATTAAGAGGCGCCAGTTGCCGGCACTTTCAATCATGTGATCCGAGACAAAAAGATTGCCTTTTTTATCCAAAGAAATAGCGCCGGGAAAACAAAGCATATTGAGGCTGGCAACCTGGGTGGTTCCACTATTAGGCGGAGGTATCTCGCCGCGGTTACACATATTCGGATGGTCAGGATCTCCGGGATGAGCTGGATCAAAACCATTGTCTGGAGTCGTGTTATTAGCAATAGTGGTTTGGCCGAGGACAATATCGACGACGGGATTAGTTAACGGATTTCTGATCCGATAAACACGGTGGTTGCCCGGCTCCGATACCCATAAGAAATTGCCATCAGTAGTCGGTGCTAAACCAAGCATCTCAATCGGTTTTATTTCTCCTCCGCCTAAAACGGGAAGAGGCGAAGTAATAACTTTAATCGGTTGGGCTCCAATCGTAAGCGGCGCCTGATAGACTCTGATTTCAGAATATTTACTGACCCAAACACGATTAGCGTTATCTGATTTTACTTGCGTAAACTCGCGAAAAGGACGCTCCGTTACCGATGAAGCGCCAATATAGCCATCGGCTGCTTTACCATTCGTTAATGAATTAAGGTCATTCCAGAAAAGTAAGCGACCTTCGCCGACAATCAACTGATTGGCAGCTGTCGTCACCCCCACCCAAGCTGGCGTGGCAAAGCGATCAGCCGTCTCTCCGTTGTAAGTCGTTGGCGGGGTAAACAAATTTTTCGCTCGGGTATAGGTACCGTCTTGGTTTTTAGTGAAGACATAAACGTCGCTAAGCGAGGCGCCTTCATAAACAGAAGTTAAAACATTTCCATTATTATCAAATCCAATTGAACCGCCGCCATTAAGATAAGTTCTAAAAGAAGTTTTTAGGGTTCCATTAATATTCCAGAGTTTGACTACTCCCCCATTGTGTTCGTATGTCCAGACCACCTCGTTAGCTGGATTTTCCGGGTCCTTCTCAATGCGAATATCCTGCAGTCCGTCATTAAAATTAGAAGCAAATTGCCTTATTGCATTCATTCCCGAAGTAAAAGGTGGATAGAAGACTAAAACTCGTAAATTATTTGAATCAGCCACGTAAAGCCTTCCATTTTTGTCGAAAGTTAAGGCTACCGGCTGACGCATTTGATTCATGGCACTGCCAAATGACCAATCAACGCCCGTGGTAAAGTTTGGTTGTCCTAAAACAAGGTCGGCCGTTTTGGCAATTTGGCCAGTAGTTTGATTTTTGGGAAAACGCAAGACGCGGTTATTGCCGCCATCAGTTACCCAAAGATTGCCGCTACCATCAAAAGCAACTCCCATACCGCAGCTTTCAACAGAACAAAAACACAAAGAAGAAGCAGTTGGACTGGCTCCGCCTTGTAGTTTACCGGTAAGGTTGCAGAGGTTTCCGGTAAAGTTTGACTGACCCCAGACTTCATCAGCAATCGTATCGGTAGTAAACGGATTATTAAATTTTAGTACACGGTTATTATTTGCGTCCGGAACAAAAAGATTTCCCTGATTGTCAACTATCATACTGACAAAATTTTTATCTTCAAGAACAGTATGGGTTTGCTCCGAAATTCCGCAAATGGTTGAGGCTGAAGAAGCCGGACGGTTCGGATAAGTTTGGAGGCTATCATCCTGATTACAAGCACCATAATCGGTTCCTGATGGTTGGCCAATTATAATATCCGCACTGCAGGGAGGATTTTGACTATAGCATTTTCCTAAATCAACACCCACAATCCGGCTGTTACCCGAATCCCAAACATATAACCGGCCAGGAGAAACCGAACGGTCAACTGCTACACCACCGGGATTATAAACTTTATAAGGGACCACTTTATTGGGAACCATCTCGGTAAAATTTCTGCGACCGATTTCGATATCTGCCCAGAGATCACCGCTGATTCCCCGCGGAGCGCCAGCCGTCGTTGGTGTTACCTCAAAATGCCCAGAAGCCAAAAGGTTGTTTAATTTCGCCCTCGTACTGGAACCAACAAAGCCAGTTGGCGTAGTTAAACCATAAGGAGTCAGGATTTCAGCCGCATATTTTGTTTGAAATGCCATTACCCCTTGTTTCGTAATGGCGCCGAAATAACTAGTGGCCAGGCAATTAGGACAGACGCCTTCGGCTTTTAAAAGAATCTGAAGGTATTTGACATCATTGTTAATATTGCCTAGCTGCAGATTTTTTTGAAAGCTAAAATCGGCCGGGATGTCGTCGATCGCCGCCTCTGCCCATCCGATGATAACAAAAACAAACATCGCCAAGGTAATTAACGCCAAAAGAGCAAAAGTCTTTGTTTTGCGAAATTTAACGTTCATATTTTGAATTTTATTTAATGATTAAGTTTAATAAAATTAATCATCGGCCGTTGAATTATTATATAACAAAAGTAATCAATTGAACAAGCAAGAAGCACAATTACTATTTTGAAATAAGAGATAATGATCCTAAAGCAAAAAGCGCCATCATTTCTGATGGGCTTCTTGTTTACATTTCGATCAACTTTCCTTAAACTACCAGTTGAAACTGTTAGCTTAAGGAAAGACGACATTTGTCAGCTAGCGGACTCCCGCTAACTCCAGTCTTTAAGCCGGAGCGTCAAAGAACAAATTTTTATTCTTTTAGGTCACGGTTCAAAAAACTTTTTCGGATTATTCCTCAAAATTTTCCCCGAGGTTGGACCTCGGGTTTTTTGTTTCCGGAAAAGGGGTTGGCGGCTATGGTATCAAGCGCTATCAGCAGAGCTGTCGCTGAGGAGAGAGATTACCCGAAATGAATCGGGCAAGCGAAAACTTTGCGAGGATAACGCCGGAATAAACCATATCCGCCAGCCCCTGCCCCGGAAAAATTTTTGATAAATTTACAATCTTAACTTGAATTTACATCCTCATCTAAATTTTCAATGAGCGTTCCCAGATTTCATCTGTCTTACCAACGAGGACACTCCTCGTTGATAATAGTGTTTTCATCAGAACGAGAACACTTCTCGTTCTATCTTCATTTCTCGTTCCATCTTTCTCTCTTAATTTACTAATTCTTTTAATAGACTAAGGTTGAAAGGCGGAGACAGGAGTTGCCCCCGCCTATAAGTGCTACTCTGTGGTCGCGCCGGACATTATAGCCATAAGCTCTTTTGTCCGATCCCCACTTTGGCTGGAGTATTTCAGCCCCACGGATTACCCACCGTGGCGGGCGA
>CAYRJV010000020.1:4290-10455 GCA_964424745.1 uncultured Candidatus Saccharibacteria bacterium
TTTCTCCCCTCCTTTCTTCCCTATGACTCACCCGCATTGCTACGGGCGGTGCGGCTGTAAACCGCAAGGGATATATTGGAAGAGGATATTTATTCATAAAATATTTTTCTGAACAAATATCCTTTTCCACCCGCTTTTTTAACTCATCGTTTTTTTGATGGGCTAAAGAAGCGGGGCGAGAAGAATTGGTAGTGAAATCAATCCTTCTCGCCCTCCTAGGAAGGTCATCTTGTGCAAATGACCTCCCTCCAGGCTATCACCGCGTAAGCCGCGGCGATAAGCCCGATTATGCCCTCGGCGATCCGCAGCACCGGCCAGACCGGTGCCAAGACCGCCGAGAAGCAGATGAATGAAACGACCGAGAAAAAAATACTGACGTACATCGCTCCTCCTAAACTGTTTCCAAAGTATTAGTCTGGTGAGGATTTGAACCTCACTTGCCTTGCGGCTTTCCTTATTGTGTCGTTTGGAGGTACCACCCTCTACTCCGGCCAGACTAAGCACTCGCGAGAGTGCAAGCTAACTAGAATCAATTTTGATTCTAATCACCCTGCACTCTACGAAAAGAAATTTTTCTAAAAAAGGTGCAACCGAAGAGAAGATGAGCAGTAACAAAATAATTAATGTTTTAAGGAGCAAATATTTACTGCTCATCCTTCTCTCCGCTTACTTTCCCTATTTAATTCTCAAGGTAGATGTAACGAGAACATTTCTCGTTACATTCTCGCTCTCAAAGAATTTTCTGTTTCGTCCTGATTATCCCGCTTGGCGGGAACGGACTCATCAGCTCAGGCTCATTACCTGAGGACAGCAGGAAGAGAATGTCCGGTAGAAGGACATTCTCTTCCTTTCTTAGAACCCTGATAGGGCTTGCAATAACCGTGGCACAAAGACCACGGCTACTGCCACCAAGATCAGGGCAATAACTATGAACTTTGCCATTTTTTGCCTCCAAGTATTATCAAAAAAGCGGTCAAGAAATATTCTCTTAAAAGAGGAGATTTCTTAACCGCTTTTTAAACTAATTCTTAATTCCCAGAACCTCTCCTCATAGTTCTCTATAAATTGACAAAGAACTCTTTTTTTATCTGCTACCCATATTATACCATACTTATTTCAATTTTGTCAATAGTAGCTTTTTATTTACTTCATTCATTTTCTCTCTTCGTGTCTACATTATACCATATATAATTCTATTTTGTCAATAGCTTAGTTGATAAAAATGAGTGGTTATCGAGGTAAAAAATTTACTTTCTCTACTACATTGGTTAATTAAAAATTCCCCTAAACTTATTTAAAAGAAAAAGCCCTACTGGCGGAGATACCGACCAAGTAGGACTTTGTTTCGAAGGCAGGAGGGATTTCATTGGTGCAACTCCTCGGTATGTTAACTGACGCGAGAAGTTGAACACAGATTTCCGGTAAACGTCTCCGGAAACCGCTCCAGCAAAATATAATTTCTGCCGGAGACCTCCTCACCCTCCTCAACGAAGAAGGGCTAATCAAGGATTTAAGTCAGTGAGGCAATTAGACACGCCCCACGACTGTACCTTGATGCGTCCCTTCTCTCTATCGGCATTATAGCAATAATTTAAGACATTGTCAATGGATTTTATATGATTTAATGTGTGGAAAAATTTTTAATGAATAATCTTTGATCATTTCTAATAATTAGAGAATGTTTTTTGATTTTTGAGATCTATCCGCCGACTGGCGGATGGCGGATTTGATTTATTAATGGTGCCCCTGCCGCGACTCGAACGCGGAACCAACTCCTTAAAAGGGAGCTGCTCTACCAATTGAGCTACAGGGGCGATTCGGATTTAAGATTGCAGATTTAAAATTGCTGATTTATTTCTTTTCTTCTGAAATTGTCAGTATTGCTGAAGAGAATATCTTTGCTAATTCGATGCATTCTTGATTAATAATATCAACTTTTTTCTCGGGTACTAACTTTAGCTCTTGTGTAATATCTAACCAAAAAATCGTTTCTCTTGTTTCTCTTAAAACAACTCCCATAATACTGGCAAATTCTTTTCTGCTTCTGGCAGACTGTGCCTCAACGAAGTTGGCTCCTATCGAAGTAATTGAATCCATTACTTGACCAGCAATTTTAAAAGAAGCTGTTGTCTTGGGAAACTGATCTATTAGGCTGACAACATCAATTATGAGGCGTTTTATCCTCTTTAAAGTCTCCTCTGCTTTGGGATTCATCTTAATTGAAAAGATAAATCTACAATCTAAAATCTTAAATCTAAAATTATAATCCTTCTTTTCTCAATTCTTCCAATAGTCCTTTTTGTCTTTTTGTTAATCTAACTGGGGTTTTAAGAATAAGTTTTACATACAGATTCCCACGGCCATAACCGGAAAAACGGGGCGTACCTCGGCCAGTGATACGGAAAACTTTCCCTGGTTCAACCCCAGCCGGCACCTTGAGAAGAATTTTCGTTCCCTCCAAGGTCGGCACCTCAATTTCATCACCGAGAGCTGCCTGAGAAAAGGTTATCGTTAACGAGGCATAAAGGTCATCTCCTTTGCGGGTAAATACAGGATGTTCTCTGACAAATATTCGCAGATACAAATCCCCTGCCTTGCCGCCTTTCCGTCCAGCTTCACCGCGACCGGCAACCTTAATTACTTGATTACTATCCACGCCAGCCGGAATAGATATTTTGATCTTTTCTTCTTTTTTGATTCTACCCTCGCCGCCACAAACATTACAGGGCTTGGCCGGTTTAGAGCCTTCGCCGCCGCATTCCGGACAAACGGCGATGCGCGTAAACGAACCAAAAACCGTTCTCCTTATTTGCTGAACTTCACCAGTCCCTCGGCAGGAAAAACATTCGTTTCTAGCCGTACCTGGTTCAGCGCCTGTGCCTTGACAACGCGAACAAACCACCATTTTATCTAAACTGATCTCTTTTTCGGTGCTTTTTAAAACTGATTCCAAAGGAATTTCGATATCAACCTCAAGGTCCTTTCCTCTTTTTAAGTCGCGTTTTCTCGTCGCTGTCTCAAAACCAAAAACTTCGCTAAAAATGTCGCCTAAATCACCTAAATCACCGAAGTTAAACTCCGGCTCCTCACCTTCGTTTCCCCAAGCCCAACGGAAATCAAAACCAGCTCCTGGCTCAAAACCGCCAAAACCAGCTCCGCCAGGAGTGGCACCTTCAAAGACTCGGCCAAATTTATCGTATTGAGCTTTTTTCTCCGCGTTAGATAAAACCTGATAGGCCTCGTTAATCTCTTTGAACTTCTTCTCATCCCCGCCCTTGTCCGGATGATACTGGTGCGCCAACTTGTAATAAGCCTTCTTGATTTCGTCGGGCGAAGCACTACGGCTGATACCCAAAATTTGATAATAGTCCTTCATCGATAAATTTCTAAATCCTAATTTCTATTTTCTAAACAAGAACCAATTACCAAAATCAAAAATCAATAAGTAGAATTTGAAAATTGATAATTGAAAATTGGTAAATTAAGTCTGTGGTTTTTCTTTAAATTGTCCTTCTTCCGGGCCTTCCTTCTTTTCGTCCGGATTAGCGCCCGGCTGGCTACCTGACGGATTCTGACCCGGTGCTTGTTTATATAATTCCGCGCCGACTTTCTGGATTAGCTGGGATAATTCAGCGGTTTTCGCCTTAATGTCTTCTATATTATCACTGTCTTTAACTTTCTTCAAAGCTTCGGTTTTTTCCTCAACCTGTTTTTTGATATCCGCGGCCACCTTGTCGCCGGCTTCACGCAGAGTGTTTTCAACCGTATAAACTAAATTATCAGCCAGATTACGCGCCTCAATCAATTCGCGCTTTTTCGCATCTTCAGCGGCGTGCATTTCGGCATCTCTTTTCATTCTTTCCAGCTCCTCTTTGGAAAGCCCGATTGACCCCTCAATTCTGATTGATTGGGATTTACTGGTGGCTTTATCTTTGGCAGTAACCGTCAAAATGCCATTGGCATCAACATCAAAAGTGACCTCAATTTGCGGAACGCCGCGGGGTGCCGGGGGAATGCCGTCTAAAATAAATCGACCCAAAGAGCGATTATCATTAGCCATTGGTCTTTCGCCTTGCAAAACATTAATTTCGACCGATGGTTGACTATCAGCCGCCGTGGAAAATATCTGGGTTTTGGCCGTGGGAATCGTCGTATTTTTGGCAATCATCATTGTACTTATCCCGCCTAAGGTCTCAATACCAAAAGAAAGGGGTAAAACATCGAGAAGCAGAACGCTTTTCTCTTCTTCGGCTCCTTTTTCTTCGGCCGTGATAATGGCCGCTTGAATGGCTGCGCCAATCGCGACCACTTCTTCGGGATTGATATTTTTTGTTGGCTCTTTACCAAAAAAGCTCTTGACTGCTTCTTTAACTGCAGGAATCAAAGTCGTTCCGCCGACCAAAATCACTTCATTAACTTCTTCTTTAGAAAGCTTCGCCTCTCTTAAAGTCAATTTTGTCCTCTCAATTGATCTTTCTATCAAATCGCGGATTAAATTTTCGAATTGCGCCCGATTTATTTTGTAATAGAGATGCTTCGGTCCGGCGGCATCGGCGGAAATAAAAGGCAGATTGATTTCGGTCTCTAGTGTGCTCGATAACTCTATTTTGGCTTTTTCCGCCGCTTCTTTTACTCGCTGCAAAGCCAAAGGATCTTTGGCTAAATCTAATCCTTGCTCTTTGGCAAATTGCTCAATAACCCAATTCATAATTCTTTGGTCAACATCTTCACCCCCTAAATGAGGTTCACCACCCGTCGCTAAAACTTCAATTGTTTGAATTGTTTTTTTCTTTTTTGTCTTTTCGTCGGTTTCTTCCTGAGGTCCGATATTAAAAATAGTAATATCAAACGTGCCGCCGCCAAAGTCATAGACGGCCACCTTTTCCCATTTTTTCATGCCAAAGCCATAAGCTAAAGCTGCGGCTGTCGGTTCATTGATGACACGCAAAACTTTTAATCCCGCAATTTCCCCGGCCGCTTTCGTCGCTTTTCTCTGGGAATCATCAAAATTAGCCGGACAAGTGATGATGGCAGAATCTACTTTTTCGCCCAATTTTTCTTCAGTATCTATCTTTAGTTTCTGCAGAATCATGGCTGAAATTTCAATCGGTGTATGCCATTTCTCACCCATTTTTATTTCCACGCTACCGTCGGCTCTTTCTCTTGTCTCATAGGGCAGTCTTTTTAGTTCCTTTTGAACTTCCGGGTCTGACCATCTCCTGCCAATAAATCTTTTCACCGCAAAAATCGTATTTTTTGGATTAGTAATGGCCTGCCTTCCGGCTAAAATTCCCACTAATCTTTCACCCGATTTTGATAACGCGACAATCGAAGGCGTCAACATTGAACCCTCTCTGTTTTCAATGCATTTTGGTTCACCCTGCCAAATGGTGGCAATTTTTGAAATTGATGTACCTAAATCAATACCGACAATTTTTGACATATTTTTTATTTAGTTAGTAGAAGATTATCTTTGAAAACCAATGACTGGTTCACTAACACTGGCCTCCTCAATTTTGCCGAATTTACTCTCATACTTCTCCAAATTTTCCTGAAGCGCTTTGACCATTCTTTTCAGATGACTAGGGCTGGTAATAATTCTGGAAGCCAAAACTCCTTCGGGCGGAGATAACAGGAAAAAATCCAAAATAAACTCTTCTTTAGTGTGAACCACCTGCATTGCGTTGGAATAATTTCCTTTTAAGTCTTCGTCTTTGGCTTTAATTTGAATTTGATTTTGCTCTGGCATATTGTTAGTTTTTAGTTTGTAGTTTGTAGTTACAACTTTTACTTTGATACTTTTACTTTAGCTGGACGTAAGGTTTTACCTTCTATTAAATAGCCTCTTTGCACTTCTTCAACAATTGTGCCCGGTTCTATTCCTTTACCCGCCATAGCTTTCCTGTCCGCCGTAGCATTAGCGAAGGAGGGGGCGACGGTTGGGTTTATTTCCTCTACCGCTTCATGGCAATTCGGGTCGAATTTCTTACCGAGTGATTCCATCGGCTCAATTCCCTGCGCCTTGAGGAAATCTTCCAGCTGAACTTTTATCTGCAATAATCCTTTGACATTCTCATCTTTCTTTAATTCCTCCGGCAGTTTTTTCTCGGCAATGAGAAGATTGTCAAGCAGGGGCAACAGCCTCAAAATGAATTCAAGATTGGC
>CAYRJV010000021.1:0-9592 GCA_964424745.1 uncultured Candidatus Saccharibacteria bacterium
GTCAGAGCGAAGGCGAGCTTCGTTGAGCTACGGCGTGATGAAATCCGCCTCCGGCGTGACGAAGTCCGCCTCCGGCTGGACGATGTCCTCCGACGAGACGAAGGCCGTCAGTAGACATGCGAAAGTAGTATGTATTACATCTACAGCTTAAAATGCGAAGATGGATATTATATCGGATGCACCGATGATTTGAAAGATAGAATTAAACGACATCAAAAAGGTCAAATCCCAGCGACTATGGATCGACTACCGATAAAATTAGATTTTTATTTTGCTGTAAACGATAAATATAGGGCGTTTGAATTCGAGAAATACTTAAAATCTGGTTCTGGCCGAGCTTTCATAGAAAGACACTTACTTAATGTGATGTGATAATATCACGGACCATTTTGCCGGTGAGCCGATTTTATACGGGGTTTCGAAAACTTTTTGGTTGTATCTTAAAATTATTGAATAATTTTTTTGTTTTTATCTGATCTATGTTTAAAATTGGTAAAAGAGAGAAGAAACAGCCGCAGAATTCAAAAGAGGTTTTGGTTGAGCTAGACACGCTTGCCAAAAAATTAGAAAGCGTTTCCGGCGAGCTCAAGGCTCTGGTCGAAAAAAGCAAAGGCTTTGTCCAGCGAGTTGGAATTGTTAGGTTCAGTCCGTTTCCGGAAGTTGGTGGCGACCAAAGTTTTTCCATCGCCCTATTAGACGAAAACAATAATGGCATTGTGCTTACCAGTCTTTATAGCCGCGAGACAAGCCGCGTTTACGCTAAACCAATAAAAGCCGGCCAATCGTCGTATGTTTTATCAAACGAAGAAAAAGAAGCAATCACTCGCGCCCAGAATATAAATAGTCAACCTTCAAATCCTAAGCCTGATGACAAGAATAATAAATCTAAATAATTAAGAGGTTTTTGGCATTAGTTATTTGGGATTTGATATTTGTTTAGAAATTTGGATTTAGATATTTGGAATTATTACCATGGTTGGAGACAATGTGCAAAATTTAACAGATGATTCAGGAATTACAAATTCAAGCACTGGGAGGAGTGTTTCTCGTGCTCCGGTGGTTGTTGTCATGGGACATATTGATCACGGAAAAACCACTTTACTTGACAATATCCGCCAGTCCCATGTGGCCGAGAAAGAATCAGGCGGCATCACCCAGCATGTAGGCGCTTATGAGATTGACCATAATGGCAAGAAGATCACCTTTATTGACACCCCGGGCCATGAAGCTTTTTCGGCCATGCGTTCGCGTTCAGCCAAAGTTGCCGACATCGCCATTTTGGTTATTGCGGCCGATGAGGGCGTTAAGCCCCAAACAAAAGAAGCAATTTCACATATCAAAGATTCAGGGATAGAGCTTATTGTCGCCATCAATAAAATTGATAAATCAGGAGCGGATCCGGAAAGGGTAAAAAGAGAATTAGCCAAAGAAGATATTCTCGTAGAATCAATTGGCGGGAAAGTTCCCTCAATTAATGTTTCGGCTACAACTGGACAGGGCGTTAACGATCTTCTGGATTTAATATTATTGATGGCGGAGATGCAAGGTCTGACAGCCGATACGTCAAAGCCGACCGCAGGAGTGGTTATTGAAGCTTTTCTGGATTCGCAAAAAGGAGCAACTGCTACCCTGCTGGTGAAAAACGGTATTCTCCGACCGGATGACATTATCGGGACGAGTTCCTGTTTTGGCAAATTGAAAAATTTATTAGACTTTCAAGGTAATCCAATTGAAAAAGCCGTGCCATCCATGCCAGTTATCGTCTTCGGTTTTGAAGGAGTGCCCTGCGTTGGCGAGGAATTCAAAGTTTTTCCCACTCCGGAATTAGCCAAAGCTTGTCTCAAAGAATTAGAGAAAAAAGCGATATTAACACCGGCTACTCAGCTCGGGCAAAATATACTCAATTTAATTATTAAAGCCGATTTTCTCGGGTCGCTCGAAGCTCTTCGAGAAGTTCTCAATCAACTGCCGCAAGAGAAGGTCAATTTACAAGTTTTAAAGGCAGAAGTTGGAGATATAAACGAATCCGACATTAAGTTGGCCAAGGAAAATAGAGCTAAAATTTTTGCCTTTCGCGTTAAGACGAGTTCCATTATCCGCAATATTGCCGAAAGGGAAAAAGTGAGAATAATCAACTGCGAAATAATCTATGAGATGGTTGAGAACGTCCGGAAACTGATGGAAAAAAGTGTTGAGCCAGAAACAATCAGAACTGACTTGGGGAAAATCAAAATATTAGCCATTTTTCTGACCGATAAAAACCGTCAGATTGTTGGCGGGAAAGTCATTGAAGGAGAAGTTAAAAGAGGAGCTTCAATTGAAGTTATCAGAAATGAAGAGCTGGTTGGCCGAGGAAAGTTAGTTAATCTGCAAAGAGATAAAAAAGATATTGATAAAGTGGCCAAGGGTTATGAGTGCGGTTTATTATATGAAGGAGAGGTGAAGATTGAAACTGGAGATGTGCTCTTAATTTATATCGAGGAACGGCGAAAAGGAGAACTGTAAGATTTAACTACCAACTACTAACTACTAACTACTAACTACTAGCTACTAACTACTAACTAACTTGTCTAGACGGGTTGAACGGGTCAATTCTTTGATACGGAATGAAATCAGCCAGCTGGTAAAAAGGGAAATTGATTTACCTCGAGATGTTTTGATTACCATTACCCGGGTGGAAACGAGCGCTAACTTAATTCAGGCAAAGGTGTTTATCAGTGTTTTGCCGGAAGACCGAACGGAAAGCATCTTTCGCCTTTTGAACAGCCGGATTTATGAACTTCAACAAAAGTTTAACAAACGAGTAAAGATGCGGCCAGTACCCCGCTTGATTTTTATAAAAGAAGAGAGTACCAAGGAAGCAGGAAGAGTGGAGCAATTACTGGAAGAGGTAAAGAGGCGAAGGGATAGTTAAAGAGTGTTTCAAGATCTGGTTTACTGCCGTTGTTTAATGACAAATTTCCTGTGTGCGAACAGTGGGTAATGCCTAATGTCAAATATTCTTGAAAAAATGGCCACGTAGCCAAGTAGCTAAGGCGCTTCTCTGCAAAAGAAGTATACGTCGGTGCAATTCCGACCGTGGCCTCAGTCGGTCTGTAGGAAATAGTTGGTAGCCAGTGAAAAAAAGATAAACAAGAAATTGCCCGGGTGCCGGAATTAGCAGACGGTCTGGACTTAAAATCCAGTGGGTGAATAACCCGTGAGGGTGCAAGTCCCTCCCTGGGCACAGCTTAATTCCTATCCATATTAGTAGGATGTCAAGAAAACAAATTAATCAGAATTTCTTTAAAAGGTGGACCCCAGAAATGAGTTATGTTTTTGGCTATGCTGTTGCCGATGGTTGTATTTGTAAAAGAAAAGGAAGAAAAAATAGTTATACTTTTAATATAACCTCCAAAGATAAAGATATTTTATTAAAGATTCGGCAGATTATGGATTCAAACCATCCCATTGATCGTAAATATAATTCCCAAAGGATGCCTTATTCTTTTATCCAAATTTGCAATAAAGAGGTTTGTAAGGATTTAATAAGTTTGGGAATTAATCCGAGAAAGACGTATAACTTAGATTCGCTAAACGTCCCCGAAAAATATCTTTCTGATTTTGTTCGCGGCTTTTTTGATGGCGATGGAACAGTCTATATCTATAAAGTAAATGGTGTTTTACAAATTAAGGCTGGATTTGTAAGCACAAGTATTAATTTTCTTTCAAATTTCAATCAAAGGCTATGTTTAGCATTAGGTATTCCACCAAAATCGATCCATTCATTTAGTCAAGAAGGAAAACTGATAGAATATAACATCTGTTTTTACATTGATGACTGTGAGAAACTCGCTGATTTTATGTACGGAAATAGTCCGTTTTTGTATCTATTGCGAAAGCACAAAATTTTTGAAGAATGGAAGCAAATAAATAGAAGACACTATAATAAGAGGAATTATCCCTCAAAAATTGGCTGGCATTTGAATAACCAAGCTCAAGCGGCGTCACGTTAAATCAACGAGCTAATACCCAATTGGTATCCAGACCCCACCCGCGGCACCAAAATATTATAAAGTTGGTAGAAATTTAGAATTATAACCGTCAATATACAAATTGGTGATTTTTAATATTGAAAAAGTGAGAACAAATCCGCAAATTGACGATTTTAGAAGGTTATGTTATAACACGCTATCGTTTTGTTCTTTGGTTGCACCTTGATAATTAATTTTGAAAGCGCAACTTCGTTTTGCTCGGAGAGCAAAGCTTTATAGTTTTGCTCTCTGAGCAATCGGAGAGCGTTTGATCAGAAGCGAACAAGGAAAGTACCCCTAAAGGAGGGTGTTAACATGCCACGCGCTATCAGGTTCTCTTTGTTTCTTTTGGCCGCGCTAATCGTAGCGCTAGTCGTTCCGATGTCAGGTGCTGCCGCTCCGTTACCAGTTCCAGTACAAGCCGAAGAAGAACACGAAGAGTATCCTATCTTCTCCTTCTTGGTGGACGAGGCTGGCAACTGGAAACTATTGGAGCAGGCCGAGCCAGATGCTGCCAGCCTTTCGCTCGACGAAGCGAACACCATTCTCTCCATGCATGCGCCAGGGCTCACCGCCCTGCGCATGGACCCCAGCATCGTTGCTAAGCTTCAGCAAAACGGTGTGAAGACCATCACGGTAGAAAAGAGAGACTGGCTTTACATCGTTCGGGCCAACAACAGGGTGGTCGCCGAGTTCGAGCTGGGCAAAGAAGCTCTTAGCACCATCGGGAAGTCAGAGCCTGCGGTCAAGTTGTACGGCCTGCTCGCCCGATTATTCCCACGCTTCGGCTTGGTCCTGAAGCTACCTGGCGGGACCAACGAAGTTCCCGACTTCAGTTCACGCCTGGCGCCGCCGACCCAGACAGTCGTTGCCAACCGTATTGAGCTTGGGGCGACCATTTCGCCCTACGGTAGCGTTCTTTCTGCCGGTGGGATGAAGGCGGGTGAGCTGAGTTCATTGCTTAGCAGTCTCGAACTGCCCCAATTGCCGATCGACCTCAGGGAGAGCGGTATCGGCCGAGTGGACGTGAGGCTGCGTGGGACAAGTCTTGTTGTCAACACCGATGGCAGTCAGTGGCTACGCCTTGGTGTTGATCCCCAGGCAGTAGCGGACTTTGCTCCGCTTATCGCCGACCTCCTAGCTCGCGAGTTCGGCGGCAACGAGCAAGCGTGGACATCCCTGACCCTAGCCTTTTTGGCTGAGACCGACCTCAATCTGACTGTCTTTGTCGGTGATGCACCACAAGAAGAAATGCCAATGGTGCAGCTTAGCCCCCTCGAGGTCATCTTGTCGCCAGAGTCGTCTGATGATTTTGGCAAGCAGTATGGGGTCTATCTGGCCTACGGCAAGTATCTCGTCGATACCGGAGCGTGGTTGGCCAATCCGGCCATGGGCGACATCCTCACTTCCTTGGGAGGCAGCGTTAGCCTCGGCTGGATCGGCGAGAACCAAGCCCTGGTGGCGTCGGTGGCTGGCAAGCAGTTGCCCTACCTCTCCCTGGAGCCAGGACTGGTGGAGACGGCCACGACATCACTGGTTGGGCCAGGACCGTGGCGAGCTATGGAACAGGCCCTAGCCAATCTGCGACTTGGCGTCTCTATCTCGGTTAGCGGGTCACAGCCAAGCAATCCATTGGCTTTTACGCCAGTGGAACGCGAAAAGCCAGTGGCTGTCTTCTACCAGAAGCTTGCCGTGGATAGTACGGGCAATCCGGCCCTGGTGATCGCCGACCACTTTGAGCGGCTCACCGGCATACTGCAGCTGGCCGGCATCGACGCGCCGAGCCAGTTGTACCCCTGGTTGTTAGGTTATGCCAATGTGGACGAGATGGGCGCGTCGCTTTTGCCGGGCGGGATTGACCTCTTCCTGAACGGAAAGAGTGCCAGTCTCGTTTGGACTGATGAGATGCTCAACAATCTGGCGGCCGTCGCCGGACCTCTGGCAGAGAAACAGCTGGGTATTCCCCAGCTAGTGCCGAGCCTGGTAGCGGCGATGCTATGCGCCAACAAGTCCCAGGTGAGCATCGAGGTGGTTCGGTCCAAGGAAGAGATTGGCCCGGGAGTCAGCGAGTGGGTGCTGGGCCAGATCGGCCTTGGTCGCTAGTCGCTTCTGCTTCTGATCAAACGCGAAGCCCGACATTTGAGTTTTCCAGCCCATCACAGGCTCGGAAAACTCGATGCCGGGTTTTTTATTTGACTTTTGCGTAAAATATGGTATATTTTGAAATTATCGTAATTATCTATCAGCGATAATCCTTACCCGAAGGCATCGGGTCTGTACTCTTTTAGTATCCTATCTTCTGGGAGGGACTGGAAATGAACTTCGGTAAAATTATCTCCGGCCTGATGCTAGGGATACTACTGCTAGTCCTTGTCAGCAGTCTCGGTAGTTGTTCTCTGGGTTGGGTGGGAGATCTTTTGATAAACGTACCGGCCATGGCCCGGTACCTTGTCAAAGGAGATGAACAGGTGATGGCAGTTATTCCGCGGCCAACTCCGACAGCTGTGATACGTCCCACCCCCACTGCTACTTCAGAGGAGACCTCGTCGGACTCGGTCGCGGCTTCTCCCATTGAGGAGAAAGAAACCCCAAGTGGTTTCGTTCAGTTGGTAGTTGTTTTCTGCCATGCTGGACCATTCTTCGAGGGGATCATCTTGGGAGTCAAACCGCGGCAGAAGAAAACCTCCAAGAAGAGCGACATCGCCTTGGGCGTATCCGCCTTGCTTCTTGTCGGCGTACCGGAGGTACTTTTTCTCCTCCAGGGAAACGGTCTTGCTGTTCTCATCCTTTTTGGCTTCGGTTACCTTTTCACGCGCGTTGTTGAGGGACGCGTCGAAAAAAAGAAAGAAGAGACAGAAGAAGAGGAGGAGGAAGGAGCCGAGGAGGCGGCTGAAGAGGAGGAAGAGGACTAGTTGTTTTCCCTTTCTCTGAGCAAGTCCCTGACCATTGTGTTGGGGATTTTTGTTTTTTAAAACAAAATCCGCCGAGAAAAGGCGGATTCTATTGTCTACTCTGAAACTAGTTCAGTACTTCAATATAAGTCCATTTTGCGCCAAAATTCAGCGCTTCCCAGTAACTGGGAAACCAGACATCCACATGGTATTTGGCAAAAGGATTCATTCTGTCTTCAACGACAAAAATTTTATTGCCGTAGACTTCAGGAATCCTGATTTTTGTGCCAAAGGGCAGAATATTAGTCGCTACAATACCGTCTCTGACCGTACTGCCGCAAGCAGTGGTAAAAGGAGTGTCATCAGTTTCCCAAACAGTGCTGGAATAAGCGGTCACCACTACCTTTATTGTTTTGACTGCTTCTGGCTCCGGATTTTCCGGATTGGAGATAGCGACCAGGCTATTTTCTTCAATCAGAGTTAGTTTTCCTCCTAATTCAGCCGAAGCCTCAGCGGCGCTGGAGATAGCCGAAATAGCTTCAATGGCCTGGTTTTCTTCACTGGCAAAAATCTTATTTTCCGGAAAATAAGTCTCAGATAAGGGAAGAATACCGGTGGATAAGCCGATGACAATGGTTAAAAACAGGGTGTTTACTCCCGAAAAGCTAGGAAATTTTACTGTTTTATTCATATGGGAACATTTCGACAGCCTTAGCAAAGGTTTGATAGATTATAGCACCAAAACCAGCTTTGGCCAATTAAAAATCCCCAGTTGGGGATTATAATTTTATACTATCTTATTTTTTCCTGTTTGTCAAGGTTTTTGGGGGTTTTCGGTAACGACTATTTCTCGGCAATTTTCCGGCGAAATAGCTAATTCACCTTAATTAAAAGGTTAGTTCCGGCAACTGCGGCGATGGATATGAGGTTTTAAGAGAAGGCTACTCCTTTGGTCACCATGGGGATTAGAGGCCCCGTCGGGGGAAACACCTTGAGAAAATATATTCTTTACTTATTCTTTCAAACTCCCACTAAAATTAGTAAGATTAAGGATGATGCTTTGTAACTTATTTTTATCTCTAACCCGCTTTGTATTATTAGGGAAAACTAGTGATTTTTTATTTACTCGTAGTGATGTTTCTTTTCCAAGCAAATTTCCGAAGACTGGATTGTACCTCCACATTCCTTTTTGTCGTCAGATTTGTCCCTTTTGTCCGTATAATAAAACTCTCTTCAGTAAAAAGTTAGCTTTATCCTATAAATCAGCATTAATTAAGGAGATAAATCTTTATAAAAAAATTCTCAGCGATACTTTTTTACATTCTCTTTACATTGGTGGTGGAACACTAACTACCATGGTTGATAGTTTAATGGATATTATTGATTATCTAAAGAAAAATTTAAACCTTGGGGATGAAATTGGAATAGAAATTCACCCAAACGATGTCAACAGCAGAACTCTAGAGAAACTTAAAGGAGGAGGTGTTAATATGATAAGTTTGGGAGTTCAAAGTTTTAATGATAAATATTTACGAATACTTGGCAGAAACTATGATGGGGAAACTGCTGAAAAGTCACTTAAGCAGGTCTTGGCGAGTAATTTTGAAGCTGTTGATGTTGATATTTTATTTTCTTTGCCATCACAAAACGTAAGTGATGTTGTTGCCGACATTTCAAAAGCCTTCAGTCTAGGGGTAGATCAAGTATCCTGCTATCCTTTGATTGTCTTTTCTTGTACTCAGATGCCAAGAATCTTGGGACAAAAAAATATGAGGGTACCTAATCTTTTCCAAGAAAAAAAGATGTTGGATAAGATTATAAATCTAGCAGAAAAATTTAGGTACGAGCGAACCTCTATTTGGACCTTTACTAAAAAGGGTTCCCCTCGTTATACGTCAGTAACTAGGGAGTTTTTTGTCGGTTTAGGAGCTGGAGCTGCCTCTTATATCCCTGGCTATTTTTACATTAATACGTTTTCAATTGCGGAATATATAAAAGCCACCAAGAAAAAATTGCCCATTGCTTTGGTGGCCAAATTGACCGAGAAGGAACAGATGGGTTGGTGGCTTTTTTGGCGTTTTTATAATACTTGCTTTTCCAAGGACAGATTTAGAGAGTTATTTCATCTAGATATTCACCAGGCTTTTGGCTTTATTTTTCGAGTTCTTGTTTTGCTAAGAATCGTTCAAGAGGATCAAAATATGATCAGGCTTACTAAGTTAGGGGCTTTCCTTTTTCATCTCGTGGAACAACAATATTCGCTTTCTTATTTGAATAAAACTTGGAGTAGTCTTTCCAAGGAACCCTGGCCGGAAAAATTAGAATTATGAGTTTAAAACAATTTTTTTATTATTCCAGGAATACCCCACCGCTTGCTGCGAATGGGTTTCCTGAAGTAATTGTAATGTCTCTAATTTCAGATTACAACGAGGACGGGCCTCGTTGTTACATTTTGAGTATATTTACGACTCCGCTCGAACTTATTTTATCAGAAATTCCTGAAAGTCAAATTGTGGAGTATATTTATGATTCCGCTCGAACTTATTTTATCAAAAATTCCTGATTTTGGAAAGTGCCGCGCCTGCGGCGCGGCAGAAAAAACCCGCCGCTCGGGCGCGGCGGAATTCCTCCCCAGACCCCTCCTTCCGCCGCGCCCTCGCTTCGGCGGACGAATTTTTCGACAGGGCT
>CAYRJV010000022.1:0-9322 GCA_964424745.1 uncultured Candidatus Saccharibacteria bacterium
TTTTCAATTATAAACTTTTCTACTTGCTTGTCAACAAGTCACTGACTTTCTCCCCAAACTCCTCGGCGGCAGAGGGACCGTTAGCGGTGATGATAACAATCAAAACAGAGCCTCCGATAAGCCCAAATGAATTATCCGACCTAGACTCATGGTCAGACAACGTATTGGACTATTTAGGGCGCTTTAAACTTAAGTATTGACCAAACAAAACCAAGTGGCTTGATTACGTAACCCGATGTACCTCCCTTGATAACCAGAGGAGAATAATCGGCATCTATTACGAATTCAACTTCTGATGCTGAAATATTAGAAGAAATATCTGCTTTTAGGGTCATATATGTCACCGCATTTTCATAAAATGGAACTGGCGCACCGGGTGTAAGGGTCCCAACGGTAAAAACTGGAGCGGAGGTAGAAGTGGCAGGACTACTTATCCAACCAACTTTAGACTGAACTCCGTTTTCTGAAGCTGCCCAATAAAGGGTCAAGTTTGAAATCTCGCCAGAACGGATATATTTGCAAATACCATCGTATTGTGCCGGACAAAGGCTAAAACTTCCTGGATATACTCCAATACTTTCGCCATTTGCTTCTAAGGTCGCGCTGACTATTGTTGCTTGTTTACTACCCTTAGCGATTTCGTGAAGAGGCAAACCGAACCCTTTTAACAATAGTGTGCTTTCCTGGACAGTAAAGAAGTAGTCGCTCGCATCGGCAGGACCGGTAACGCCAATTTCGGAAAGAAGTTTGATCTTGTACGATCCCGGTTCGATATTTCTATTTTCTCCCTTACATTCCTGATTTTTATGAACAGTCAGTGTGTAGGAGCCGGCCGATGCAATACTATTTCCAACCAGGCATAGAGTACCGTCATAATGCCAAAGATAGATATAAACCGTATTAACACCACTCGATTGCCAGCGTATAGTATATGGATTGCCAAAATACAACTTTTCTCCACCATTGGGAGAAAGGAGGGTAATGGAAGGCGCCGTTGCTGAAACAATGCTAAAATAATTGTCGCTGAAATCTTTAACTCCTTCTATTTCTGTAGTGATAAGAATTTTATATTGCCCCGGCGTGATTGTCCTTGGTATATTCGGACATTGTTCATTTGTCATAATTACCTCTGAATATTTCCCTTGGTTCGCTGGAAGATCTGCTAGTTTACAGGTAGCGCCATCAGAAAACCATAAATAAATATATGCATTCTTCACCCCTGAAGATTCCCAAACAATGTCGAATAATTCATGTAATTTTATTTGTTCCCCGCCATTAGGTGAAAGGAGGGTAATGGAAGGCGCCGTTGCTGAAACAATGCTAAAATAATTGTCGCTGAAATCTTTAACTCCTTCTATTTCTGTAGTGATAAGAATTTTATATTGCCCCGGCGTGATTGTCCTTGGTATATTCGGACATTGTTCATTTGTCATAATTACCTCTGAATATTTCCCTTGGTTCGCTGGAAGATCTGCTAGTTTACAGGTAGCGCCATCAGAAAACCATAAATAAATATATGCATTCTTCACCCCTGAAGATTCCCAAACAATGTCGAATAATTCATGTAATTTTATTTGTTCCCCGCCATTAGGTGAAAGGAGGGTAATCGCGATAGTAGGGGTAGGCGTTGGTGTTGGTAGTGGTGTTGGAGTTGGAGGTGGGGTAGGTGTAGGTGTAGATATAGGTGTTGGTGTAGGAAGGGGGGTGGGCGTAGGCGGGGCTGCTAAAATAGTGAGGAAAGCATCCGATTCATCCTTGACGATGATACCATTGGTGGTATTAACATCTGCCGATACGGTTATCTTAATTTTATCCCCAATTAAAGTCGTTTGAGAACAAAAGCCTTGTTGGCCTAGAACAAAAGTATAACTATCGGTATTAACAATACTCTCATAGGTCAGACGACAGGAATCTGTCAGGCCGTAATTAGTCAAAGAGATATACACCTTACTAACTCCGACTGACTTCCACTTGATGGTGTAAGTATTTCCGATTGTCCACGTTTCTCCGCCATTGGGGGAAATAACAGTAATCGTCGGCGTAAACAGTGTACAGCCATAAAGTTTATTTAGTTTTTCCCTTGTTTTTGTGCCCACAAAACCAGTGCCGTGCTTCAAGCCAAACGGCGCCAGAATTTCATTGGTGTATTTCTCCTGAAACTCAACTACGGCTGAAGCGGTATACTCTCCGAATCTGGCTGGCTGACCCGCCCCTTCGTGATCGTAAGAAAGATTTTCCCCCGTTTCTTTAGATACCTCCTTGATCAATGCCGCCCATAAGGCTTCTATCTCGTTACCGCTATCCCCGATTTTCAAATTGGTATTAAAAGTATGGCACCAAGCACCAGAAGGGCCTTGAAGTACCTTTATTTGTTCCTGAAGCACAAGGATTTGCGCCTGCAGTTTGGCGAGTTGATCCAAAAGTTCTTCGATTGTAGCCGCTTCAACGGCGGGAACGTTAAAATTCAAAAATAGACCGACTAAAAAAAGTGTCAGAATAAAATATTTGCCTCTCATTTTCTTGGCGAAATTAGTTATTATATTTGACTTATCGGACAAGATAAGTCTTGATATATTATACACAATTCAACCTCTTTCGTCCAGGGCAAAAAGGAACAATTCATTGAGCTAGTAATTCGGCTACTTTCTCCCCAAACTCTTCAGCCGCCGCTGGACCATTGGCGGTGATGATTTTGCCGTCGGCCACAACTGGTAATTCTTGATAATCGGCTTGGTTATTTTTCAAAACCTGAACCGCTGATTTATCCATTGAACTAGCCCAGACGGTCGCTTTTTTTCCTTGCAGCACCCCGGCTTTGGCTAAAATAGTCGGGCTGATACAGATAGCGGCTAAAACTTTATCCGCCGCCACTGTCTGTTTAGCCACGCGGTATGAGTCTTCGCTGTCCAGATATTTCAGTGTGCCTGGTCCGCCGATAAAAACGACCGCGTCAAAAAGAGCCGGCTCAACATTGTTGACCAATAAATCAACTTGGACTTCGCCGCCGTCAGCGCCAATAGCCGTTCCTGCGGCGGTGCTGGCCGTTTTCACCTCCGCGCCATAAGCTTCAAAAATTTCTTTGGGCACAAAATATTCTTCGTCGCGGAAATCTTTAAATGAGACAATCATGACAATTTTTTTGTTGATGAGGTTTTTCATAGAAGGATTGCGCGCCGGCTTTTTTAGGAATTTAAAATAGCAAAATAGGCCGACAACGATTAGAAGGATAATAAAAATGATAATTAATTTTTTAGAAAAAGGCATTTATAATTCAAAAAACTTAAAAGTGGAGATTATTTTATTATAGAGTTTTAACTGTTCTGGCATAATTTCCGGGTTTTCGGGACGGTAAGAGTAAAACAGCAAACCGTAAACAATCCCGAAATTAAAAAGATAATTTTCCATTCCGGGGAATCCGCCAGAATTGAAAAATATCTCACGCTGAACCGCCTTGTGCTGGTCTATTTTGATTGATCTTTGTTTGATTATGTTGACTACGGGACCACCCCCATAGCTGGTGGCGCGTCGGTTATCAAGGTCTTTAAGAAAATCATCAAGCGATGGCTGGTTGGTATCAGAATAAACCACCACTGCCAGTTCTTCTCGGCCATCCTCGCTGATAAAGCTGGCGTAGTTTTCTGAAACCGGTTTGCCGCTTGGCTTCCAATTACTTGGGTATCTAACGCCAAAGCCGTACTTAGCACTTTGGTATATTTTCCAATCAGCCGTTTCGTCCACCGGAAGGTTACCCACCGGATAGGGCGAAGGAAATGAAGGAAAGATCGGTTTAAATAAATAATAAACCGCAACCACGATTAAAATAAACACGGCTACTAACGAAATGATGGCAATGGTCGTATATCCTTTTTGGTTCATAGGTATTAATAATTAAAGCGAAATCGCTAATTAAAATCTCATCTCTATTATAAATCAGACAAATTGAAGTGTCTACGGCTTCCGCCAGTATTCATCGTTATTTTCAAACTTGAAAAACAAAGGCTGAAAAGTTATAAAAAAGAAATCTATGTCTCACCGATTCAAAAATAAAAAATATATTGTTTTTTTGGCTTTATTGATTTTTTTTCTCATTGCTCTTTTATTTTTAGTTGATGGTTATTATCGCCAAAAGCAACTGCTTGGCGCCTATAATCAGCAGGTCTCGTCATTAGTTAAAGACCGAAACGGCAACATCCTGGCTGTTCTGCCTAATTCTAAAGGCTATTTTTGCCAGCCAATCAGCGATATTCCGCTAAAACTCAAAGAGCTTCTTATCAGAAAGGAGGACCAGCTGTTTTATTATCATTTCGGCATTAATCCTGTCAGTATTATTGAAGCGGCTCTCGGCCGGCTGGGCATCGGCGAAAGAAAAGCCTCGAGTACCATCACCCAACAGCTGGTTAAAATCCTTTTAAGCCATGAAAAAGAGAGAAATATAAAAAACAAAATCAGCGAAGCTTTTTATACTTTGGCGCTGGAAACTTTTCAGAGAAAGGAAAAAATACTGGAGATGTATGTCAATTCTATTTATTTCGGCAACCAAGCCCAGGGAATAACCGAAGCCAGCCGGCTTTATTTCGCTAAAGACGCGGCGATGTTAACTGATGGCCAGATTCTACAGCTTTTAGCCACTATTTCCTCTCCGACGGAAAATAATCCGCTGATGGCGAAAAACAAACAAATTGCTCTTAATTTAGGCAAACATCTCGGCTTGGACGATCAAAATCTAATGATGGTTGATGTCACGGCCGCGAAAAAGAATTTGGAAAGTTTTTCCCATTTTGATCATTCTTTTTTTGAAGTCAAACCGTTTTTGAATGAAGGAGAAAAAAACTATCAATTAACCGTTGATCTAGAATTAACGGCAAAAATCCGCGATATTGTCAAAAGAAATATTGACCAATTAAAAAGAAAAAAAGCAGGCAATGCGGCGGCAATCGTTATCAAGCTACCGGAAAATGAAATTCTTTCCCTTATCGGCTCGCCCGACCCGAACTCTTATGAAAGCGGTTATCAAATCAATATGCTGACTAAACCGCGGCCGATTGGTTCGACCGTCAAGCCATTCATTTATCTTAAGGCGTTTGAAAAAGGATTAAGACCGTATACGCTTGTTGACGATCGGGAATATAAATATATTACTGCCCTCGGTTTCCCCCTCTTTCCCAAAAATTTTGATTATCAATACCGCGGTGAGATCAGTCTTCATTATGCTTTAAGCAATAGCTTGAATGTGCCGGCCGTAAAGGTATTGGAGTATGTTGGCTTAGACAATTTCTATCAATTCTTAGAAAAAGACTTAGACTTTAAACCGGTCCAACCGCTTCAAAGTTATCAATTGGGAATTGCTTTGGGTTCTTTGGAAATGAGTCTTTTTGACTTGGCGCGATATTTCACCATTTTTCCCAATAATGGGGTGCTAAAAAACCTGCATCTTTTTGAAAATGGAGGAGGTTACCCACCAGGGCAGACCAACAGCCCAAACGACAAACAAATTAGCCAAGCAGCCTATATCCAGCTCGTCAATAAGATATTAAATGATCGCCAAACCGGCATTGAGCAGTTTGGCTTAAAAAGCGAGCTCAATCTTTTCCAAGACAATTATGCCTTGAAAACCGGCACCTCGCGCGATTTTAAAGACAGTTGGGTTATTGGTTATACGCCGGATTTTCTGGTGGGCGTTTGGGTAGGCAATGCCGACAACAGCCCGACTGATGAAGTTTCTGGCCAAAGAGGTGCGGGAATGATCTGGGCAACCATCATGGAACTGCTGCTTAATTCTCAATATAACAAAAAAACGCCGTTGCAATTTAATCTTTTAAAAGAATTTAATAACAGCGGCAATCTTGAGTACGGACTTAATGGCGACGATTACGAACGCATTAAAAACATTCTCAAAGAAAAAGATACTTCGCTGATATTGTCGCCCCACGATGGTGATGTTTTCCTTTTGGAAAAAGGCACCAAGATACCGCTTAAAGCCAAAAAAACGGTCAACTGGTTTATCAATGAAAAACCATTTGGACAAGGAGAAACAGCCGTCTTTATTCCTGAAGAAATCGGCTATTTTCAAGTCAAAGCCGTCTCCCCCGCCCAAGAAGAAGTGATCACTATTGTTATTAATAGAGAAATCTAGAAGTTATTTGACGGTGAAGTAGCCGCCGCTGGTACGGCCAAAGTTCTCGGGAAAATACATTTCGTAAACTATTGCCGGCAGATGAGTAAATGTGCCCGGGCTCAAAGCCCGCACATAGTAATCAAATTCGTAAACGCCGGCAGAAAGATACTGGGTAAAGAGAAAAGCCCGGTCATCATGCAGTTCTTTTATCTGGGCATAAAATTCTCTGCCGGTGATTTCTTTTTCCTGCAGCCGCAGCGATTTTTGCTCGGTCGAAAGATCGAGATTGACAATTTCTGTTCCGGCGGGAATGTAATCTTCAACGGCGACAAAGTTTCTTGAGGTGGGAACCGTGATTGCCAGATGAACCCGCAGGATATCGCCCACGGCTGCTTCCTTAGCCGGATTTTTGTTTTCCTTGTCGTCTAAACGAAAAAGTTCTCTGGTTATAGAAAATCCTTCATCGCGGGGAGGAATTTTTTCCGCTGGTAAATAATATTTTAAGGAAAGATCGTAATAGAAATTGTTCGGCAGGTTGTTTTTGTTTTCCTTAACCAACTCGACCACATTATTCTGGTTGAGCTCCAACTCCTTTAACGGGATTTCTTTCTTGAACTGGTCTAATATTGTTGTGGGATTAAACTGGTAACTTCCCAATGATTGTTTATTCAGACTTGTCTCAAGAGTAAAGCTCGATTCGGTTTCCCTTTTCCAATTCAGAAAATCAGTTAAGGCGTCAACCACGCTCAAAGTATTGTTGGTTGAACCCCAGGCACCATCCTTTTCGCGGGAATTCAAAAGCCAACGCACCACCTTATCCAAAACTGCGCTCTCCCTCTGGTTCAAAGAAAGCGCCTTGAGGTATAAGGCCGTGTTCTTAACCGGTGTCTCGTAGTAATACCAGAGGATGTTTTCGTTTGACTCCAAAAACGCGCCGCGGGAATCAATGTCAATCCGATTGTCCAGAGTGTTGAATATTTTTTCTTTCAGCGCTTCGTCAAAACCGCTCCTCATGATGATGGCCAGATAAGCCAAGGAAGTGTTACTGATTTGATCGTTGATGAAGAGGTCATTTTTGGCGATTTCAATAATCTTCTGCTTGAGATCTTCCTTACCTGAAACATTAAGCAGCTGAAACAAAATGTAACTGGTAAGAATAATGTTGTCTTTACTCTGGTAGGAATTATAGAGGTTGTAATTAGTGGTAATTTGCTGATAGAGATAAGTTGCCGCTTTATCCAGAGCATTCTGGTTAATGGTAAAGCCAGCTAAAGAAAGGTTATGCAATGTTTCCACGGCTGATAAGGTAGCGTAGAAATTCGATACGCCATTTTCCTCCCACAGGGCAAAGCCGCCATCATAGCGCTGGTTGTTGTAAATCTTGGCCAGTCCAATCTCCACAATTTCTTCAATGGTGTATTCTTTGCCCTCGGCTTTAATTTTCTTCAGTTGGAACTTTTCCGCCAGATTGGGCAAGTTCAAACCTCTTTTAACAATGGCAATCGCGTTTAAGCGCGAGGTAATCTGTTCGGTGCAACCGTAAGGATACTGCAACAGATAATTCAGGCTATCAGAGAGAAAAACGGCTAAAGTGGCCGAACTGTTGATTGATAAACTGCCTTTGTCCTTAACGACATTGTCGGGCAGAAAAACGTACTCGCGGGAGACTTTTTCCGGCGTGTAATTAGCCGTTGCCACTGTTTCGTAAGTTGTGTTGGGAGTAATACTGATATACTGCAGGACCGTATCTTCTACCTTTTCACTTTTGGCAGAAAGAGAAAATTGATGTTCGCCTGTTTCCAGCTGATTCGGCGCCTGAACCTTGAAGTAAACGGTTTCGGTTTGTCCGGCTCTGATTGATGTTTGCTTCTGGCTGTTCTTCTCTTTCAAAACGAGAGTGGCGCTGTTAAAATTTACCGTCAATTTCTGATTTTCATTGGTCTGGTTAAAAATCTTGGCGCCAATAGAAAAGACGTCGCCAGGAACCACGAAACGCGGCTTGAGAGGTACGACCATCAGGTCCTTTCTGGTAATGAATTCCTGGTAATTTATTCCTAACTTGGTATCCTTGGTCAAGCCGAGCGCTTCTGTTTGCCAAGTAGTTAGATTATCCGGCAGGGTAAACTTAACTTGAGCCCGGCCTTGGTCGTCGGTTCGAACCACTGCCTGCCAGAAAGCCGTTTCCTTGAAAACGCCGCGGACTTTTTTGGCTAAAGGCGCTACTTCTGGCGCCATTCCGCCGCCGCCTTTAGTCGGAATCTCTGTTTCTACGAGAATATTTTTAATATTGGAGGAGGTGGAAACAGTTAAGGGAAATCCGCCGTAGAAAAAGACAACTGGATTTTTCTTGGGATTGCCCTTCAGAGCGAGAACGCTTAAGTCAGTCACCGCCACTGATAATTCCGCGGCAACAGGAACGCCCTTAGAATCTTTGACAATGATATCTAAACTGACCTCCTCTCCTGGCAGATAATGAGTTTTGTTCGGATTAACCACCACGTTCAGCTCCTCGGTTTTGGTGTTGATATTAAACTGCACTTGGCCGAATTTAATTTCCGGCTCGGCTGATTGAAGCAAAACCGAAACATAAACATTGGGCAGATAATCCTCTACCGCCTTGAAACTGAACTTGGTGAGATTGCCTTGAATTTCTTTTATTTGGTAGTCAAAAACTTTTCCGCGTTCAATCGCAATCAGCGCTTTAGCGTTTTGGTAAGGCGATTTAATGATAATCGTGCCTTCCTCGCCGACATTAAGATTGGTTTTTTCTGCCACCAGCTCTAATTCGGTGTTCTGGGTCGGCCGGATATCAACCGTGCCTTCACCGTAAACATAAAGATAGTCAGTTGAGCGGACCAGATTATTCCTTGAATCACGGCTGGACGCTTCGACTTCATACTCCCCTTCTTCGCTAATCTTCAGCGGCTGAACATAGTTGCCATTGTTGTCGGTGTCAAAGTTATAATGCGAAATCAGTTCCCGCTTTTTCTCCCATTTGTAAGAAAATCCGCCGGTCGCTTCCTGTCTTTTTAAATAGTCCCAGTGAACACGATAAAGATTGAGGTCAATGTTCTTTACCTTAAGTTCTTTGCCTTTGGTATCAACCGATTTTATCTTTAGGTTGGTGGCTTCGTTCTTAGCCAAGAACGACTTATCAGCCGTCAAACCAAAGTAAAACTCTCCGGCGTGGACAATAAATGATTTCTG
>CAYRJV010000023.1:0-9273 GCA_964424745.1 uncultured Candidatus Saccharibacteria bacterium
TGTCCTGAATTTATTGAAGGACTCTCTAAAGCTTCCCCTAGACACTCCGTCTCGGGAAAACCTTGGAGAGTCGGGCGTGTTTTTGGCACACCCTTAGGATTGTTCAAATCCCTTAGCTTTTTTTGATAGTAGGGTCCAAGCAGGTAGCCCTACCAACCCGGTTTCAGGAACTCCGGGAAACATTTTTTCAGTCCAAGGCTATCCACCCTGTCCGGGTTCTCAAATCATAGTACCCGGAAAAACGGACTCGGGAGGACTCGACATAACCCTCAAGGCACCAGCCGTTGCGGCTGCCCTCCTCGAGGGCTAAGCCGCTAATCGTGACTATCACACGACGGAATCTTGAGTACGTGATTCCGTCGCCCTCATCGTAGGAAAATTCGATCTGCCTACCCTCAAAAAGGGCAAGCATTAGATCAAATTTTCCCGGTCCATTTTTGATCGAATACCGTTGTGCCATCACGGCACCTCCTTTAGAAACTAAGCGTTTCCATAACGGATAACGCTGCCATGCTATATGCAGGGCAATCTATCCGTAAGGTTTTTGCTTATGAATAAATTGCTCTGCATATTGGCGATAAATAACTTTAAAGGAACGAAATAAAAACTTCTCTTTGAGGAGAGAAGCGTATCAATCAGCAATCTAAAATCTTAAATCAACAATCTGTATTCTCTCCTCTACCACCTATATTATACCATACTAAATCTCAATCTGTCAATAGCGCAATCTTACCCAAAAAGTTATCAACGAGACCCGTTGTCGCTGTGTTCTCTATTTGTCAGGACTTAAAATTTGTTATAATAGACTAATATCTATAAGTTGAACTCTATGGAAGAAGATACAAAAAAACAGGAGGAGCTTACTTCTCCTGAACTATTAAAAACAATTCTTTTTCTGACCAAAAGAGGATTAGTGCCTAATTTTGTGGGAGTTTTTTTAGGTTTGATCTTAAAACTGGCATTCCATATCAATATTCCTGACATACTCTTAATAGTTGCTTTCATCTACGCCATAGTGAATTCAATCTTCTTATATCTTGAAACCAAGGTCGTCAAAACCTTATCTGCATCAGAAAAAGTATACTTTATCTTCGCTGGGTTAAATCTGATTATGTATACTTTTATCTTGCATTATACTGGCGGGATCGAATGGGTCGCAATCATCCTCTTTTTTGTTACGGTCATCGAGGCAAATTTTATCTTGCCCAAGAATAAATCAATGATTATAACCTGTTTAGCGACTACCCTCTGTTGTAGTGTATTCTTACTGGAATATTTTGGAATAGTTCCTCATTACCGGTTTTTTACCTCTACTGGTGACTTCTATAAAAATACCTTTTATGTCTTCTTAACAATGGGGTTTGGCTGTATATTTGAACTTAATTATATCGGATCTTTGGTGGCTAGCTATTCAAAAACATTCAGGCAGATAAGCAACGATTTGCGCAATGAGAAAAGGAAGCTAACCGAAGCTTATGCTAAACTGGAAAATGTGAAAAGTATTTTGGCGGAAGAGGTTAAAGCTCGAACAAACGAATTAGAAGCTGAAAAAACCGGGCTTGAAGAAAAAGTCAAGCAAAGAACATCCGACCTCCAAGAAAAAATAGAGGAAATGGAAAAAATCCAAAAAATAACCCTGGGCAGAGAATTAAAAATGATTGAGTTAAAAAAAGAAGTCGATAAACTAAAAGAAGAAAATCAGTCTTTGCTGGCTAGTTTAGAAAAATATCAAATAAATACCCCAAAAGAATAACCTAAACGAAGCAGAAAAAATAACTAAGAAAAGCTTATTAAGAGCTTTCTTTTTTTATTACATCACAATTCTCTTTGGTTCCGGGTATCCTCTCCTGCAATCTTACTAACTTTTCGCAACGGTATTCTCCGCATTCGCCACAGTTCTTTAGTCCCTTTGCCAAACCGCATTTCCTGATTTCACATTGATAACAATGGTTATATAACGGCCCGTCAGACAAACAACCACAACAATTAATTTCTTCTGGCTTTACCGGCGGATCACCCGGCTGATTATACTCCTTGGTCCATTTTTCAGCCGCTCTTTTTCTTAACTCATCATCGTTTGTTTGGCTGGCAATAAACGCCTCACACGAGGCGCAATTCAAGCCGCACATGGCAATATTTTTCATATTATTTATTGTTTTATTATATCAATTATATCAACAAGGTATCAACGAGGACACTCCTCGTTGTTTTAATTAAATTTTTCTACCCCCTACTTATTCTTTTTCGAGACCGATGCATTTTTTTCCATTGAAACATTTTTCTTCGCTGCAGTCGCAGGTTTTTACCTGATGACTATAATTAGGGGCGCAACCGCAAGCGCCAATCAAACAGGTATTGGGGAAATCACCAACTGATTGACAGCATAACGCGGTTCCTGGTGTACCGCCCGAAGCTAAACAAGCCTTCTCTTGGGCTGATACCTGGCTACGGACTGGCCAAAACCAATTTTGATTTTGCGGGAAAAGACCAAGCTGCCAGTTGATGGCTGCCCAAACCAAAACCACTCCGGCAACGGCAATGGCTATGGTAATTGGCGTAGATATTTTTCTGCCCATAGTTTCAATATTAACTATATTAGTCTAAGGTCTATAGTTGTGAAGCTCCATTTAAGAAAACTAAGTTTCTAAGGATACGTTAGGTTTAGATCCTCTTTAGAATCTCAAGATATTCGTCGGGATCAATACCCAAAACGCGCAGATTATTGCGAATAATAAAAACGGGCAGCTCACCGCTGCAGGGAATTATGATTGGCCGTTTTAAGCCATCGCGCCAATATATCCGATGGTCACCTCTCACCCTTTCAAGATGACAGCCAATAAACAAAAGAAATCTTTCAAATTTTCTCCAGTTAATCGGCGTCAAGTGGGCCATAATCTATACCGGCACCTTAACGGTTTGCGACTCTTGGGAGATTAATACTGGCGGATGCCATTTTGCTTGAATACGTTCCCAGCCCAAATCAAGCAAAACTTCCTCTAAGGTGCCTTTATCAATAAGTTCTTCAAAAAAAATATTTACAGTTTCGGAAAATCGCCTCTTCACCTCTGCATAATTCTTTCCGGAAGTAGATAAATCCAAAGCCGGCGTATAGGCAATATACTTTTTTCCTTCTCTTAAAAAAGAGACGGGTAATTTAAGCTCTAAATACATCTTTTTCATATTTTGATATTAGCAAGAATTTAATAGCAAAACAAGTCTGCTGGAGGGATTTAGGAACTAAATTCTAAAGATTTCTACGAAATAACTCCTCCACGAGACCCGTTCTCGTTGTTTCCATTTTAATCCAAAAACTTAAAAGTAGAGATAATCTGCTGAAAAACGTGATTATAATAATCAGCACGGGGATCGTCCATAAAATAATAAAGATTCATTATGATAACTACCTGCGAGTTTTCGGTAAATTCCTCTTTGGGTATAAATATAATTCTTCCTGCTTGTTTCTCATCGGGTGCAGAATAAGTTAATTCTTTTCCTCGAATGCCAGCAATTTCAATATCTGAATATGATATTTTGTTACGAGTTTGAATGCGAGGATCTAATCCTGCAACGAGAGCCCATTCGTCTAATGTAAAACTGTTTGATTTATACCAGACATCAATTTGTATTTCGGCATTCCCTTCGGGTAGTGGCTTAAAACCGTAACTCCTTTAGGCCATTGAAACAGACGAAATGACTGCGTAGCTCTTGTAAGAGTATGTTAGATACCAATCGTTTGGGTATGATATCCTATAGCCACCATATACTTCGTTATCGTATGTTTCCCAATTGGCGGTTGCTGACTTTTTGATTGGTATAAAGCTAGAAAATGAGCTTGTTGGGAAAAGACCAAGCTGCCAGTTGACGGCCGACCAAACTAAAACGACACCGGCAACTACGATAGCTATTGCAATTGGCGTAGATATTTTTCTACTCATAGTTTTTAGGTTATTTATAATATTTGTCTAAGGTTTATAATTCAGAGTTTAAGGTTTGTAGTTCACAACCTACATTTTCTCCGGGCTGGAAATACCCATTAAATTCAGGGTGTTCGCCAAGACAATTTTGGTAGCTATGACTAAAGCCAAGCGCGCCGAGGTAAGTTTTTTATCTTCGGAAATCACCCGACAATCGCGGTAAAACTGGTGAAAAGCAGTCGCCAAATCAACCGCATACTGCGTCAACCTCTGTACCTGATAATCCCTCGCCGTATCCTCGACCACCTCGGGTAGTCTCATCAATTGCTTCATTGGTGAAAGTTCGGATGGGTGATTTAATAGTTTAAGATTTGTTTTTGAAACTTGAAACTTGTCCGCCAGCCGGCGGATTGAAACTTTTTTAAGAATACTACAAATACGGGCGTGCGCATACTGCACATAATACACCGGGTTCTTCTCCGACTGCTCTTTGGCCAAATCAATATCAAAATTAAGGTGCGTATCTGGCGAACGGGTCAAAAAGAAAAACCGGGCGGCATCAAGATTAACCATCTCTAAAAGTTCATCAACTGTCACGTAGGTTCCCAAGCGTTTAGACATTTTGAACGGCTGACCGTCTTTTATCAGGGTGACGAACTGCAGCAGAATTATCTCCAGCTTTCCCTTATGACCCAGCGCCTCCACCACCGCCTGTAAACCCGGCACATCGCCGTAATGGTCAGCGCCCCAGATATTAATAACTTTACTGAATTTTTTGACACCGAATTTATAATAATGTAAGCCGGCATCACCGGCTAAATAGGTCTTCCAGCCATCGTGTTTAATAACAACCCGGTCGCGGCTGTCGCCAAACTGCTTTGCTTTAAACCAGACGGCTCCCTCTTTTTCATAGGTCAATCCTTTTTTCTTTAAGCTCTCCAAAACCTTAGCCACCGTCCCGTTTTGATGCAGTTTATTTTCGGAAAGCCATTCGTCATAGTTAATACCCATTTTCTTGACTGTTTTCTTAATCATCTCGGTCATCACAATTTTCACCGCTTTTTCACCAGCCTTGTAGGGGTCGCGAACCTTAACTTGTTTATTTAAATAATCAATGTAGTCGCCTTTATAAACCGCCTGCTCGTCTTTTAAAACCGAATGACCTAAGGCCAAAACTTGCATCCCGTAATCATTAATGTAATAGGCTTTTTCCACCTTGAAGCCGGCTTTGGCTAAAACATTAGCTAAAACATCACCAAAAAAACCACCGCGGGCATTCCCCACGGTTAAGGGGCCAGTCGGATTGGCCGAAATAAACTCCACTTCTAATTTCTTCCCCTTACCCAAATTAAGATTGCCGTACTTCTCTTTCTTTTTTAAAATTTCGCCAACCTGTTTTTGAAGATAACTCTCGGCCAAGAAAAAATTAATAAATCCCGGACCAGCCACCTCTGCTTTTTCAAGCAGTTTGGAACTTGTCCGCCGTCCGCCAGCTGGCGGAGCGGATTGGAATTTGGAATTTATTTGACTGGCTACTTCTGTTGGGCTCTTTTTAACTAATCCAGCAATCTTTAGTGCAATATTCGTGGCATAATCTCCATTCTTCGCTTCTTCCGGCTTTTCAACCAAAATCTCCGGAATTTCAAACTCCGGAAAAACTCCTTCTTTCTGGTTTTCCTTTATCGCCTTTTCAATTAGTTCTCTTATTTTTTCTTTCATTTATATTGTTAATTCATCGTTCTCTATTCTCTTTCTGACACTTCGGACAGAAAAATGTACCACGGCCACCAAATCCAATTCGATTAATTGTCTCTCCACACCGACTACATTTTTCTCCATTCCGGCCATAAACCAAAAAGTGCTCTTGGTATTTACCTTCTTCTCCGTGAACCTGACGATACCACTGATCTGATGCGCCACCGTATTTCAATCCCTCCTTTAATACCTTTTCAATCGCCCCAAATAACTCTTTGACTTCGTCTGGTCTTAATTTTTTGGCCGGCTTTTTGGGATTGATCTTCGCCAGCCACAAGGCGTCATTAACGTAGATATTGCCGATGCCAGAAATTTTTCCCTGATCCATTAAAACTAATTTAATCGGCCGCGAAGAACTTTTCAATGTTTCGCTGAACTTGGCTAAGGTCAAATCTTTCAGCGGCTCTGGGCCATAACTGGCTAAGAGCTTATTAATTTCCTCTTTGCTTTTAATCAATTTCACAAAGCCAAACTTGCGGCTGTCAACAAATCTCAACTCCTTAATATCGCTTCCCTTCTTTAAAGTAAAGGCACTGCGTGTATACTCATCAGTCGGTTCATCCGGCTTTCTTACCAACAGCCGGCCGGTCATTTTTAAGTGAAAAAGCAGGTCGAGGTTGTTATCCAGCCGAAAAATTAAAAGTTTGGCTTGGCGGTCAATTTTTCCGATTGTCTTATCTTTAATCGCGGCCGTCACTTCTTTAAAAGACGGCCGGAAACTTTTCTCCCACTCGGTTTTTACGTCAACAAAGCGATAACCGGTCAACTCTTCGGCTAACTGCCGCCTGATTGTTTCGACTTCGGGTAACTCGGGCATTTCCTTAGTTTGTAGTTTGTAGTTGGTAACCATGAAGCAGAACGAAGTTCGCTTCATGGCCCTGAACCGAACTTTGTTCTGGTTCAGGGTTTTTAGAGTTTATAGTTTAAAGTTTATAGTCTATAGTTTAGTTTTACTCCACTAAAACCAGAATGGCCATAATACTAATGCCTAAAATAATTGCCACTAATTGTTTTAAAGATGTTGATAATTTGACTTCGTTATGTAGTTCTGGGATTAAGTCTGAACCAGCAATATAAATAAAACCTCCGGCTGTAATTGGCAGAAGAAAGAACGAATAACCTTCAATTCGCGCGCCAAAAACCAAAGAGAAAACAGTACCTAATACTGCTGCTAACGCTGAAAGAAAATTAAAAAACAATGCTTTTTTTGTTGACAAACCAGCATGAAGCAAAATGCCAAAATCGCCGATTTCCTGCGGAATTTCGTGGAGAACGACAGCTAAAAAAGTGGCTAAGCCGAGAGGTAGGCTAACTAAATAACTGACAGCAATGATTATTCCGTCAAGGAAATTATGCAAACCGTCGCCGACAAGATTCATGGTTGCCAATATTTGCGGATGTCTCTCGCAATTAATTTCGTGGCAGTGTCGCCAATAAATCACTTTCTCGATGATAAAAAAAATCAAAATCCCAGCTAGTACTAGCAGCGAAGTCGCCAAATTTGTTCCACCTTCTTCAAAAATTTCCGGTAAAAGATGGATGAAAACATCGCCGAACAAGGCGCCAACAGCAAAGCTAACCAGAAATTGGACGATTTTTTCCAACTTTTCTCTGTTGATTGAAAGAGTAAAAATCCCGATCAAAGAAACAAGGCTGACAATAAAAACACTGATTAAAGAATAAAGCCAAACCATATCTTTTAGTGTCTATTGGTAAATATTGGTGTTTATTAGTGGACTATTTAACGTTTAAAGAAATCAACCACCTCCGGCTTAACCGCACGGAAATGTTTTGCCCGCAATGGGTATTTTTTGGCAAACGCCTGATACATCTGGTAAGCAATCTCACGGTAAGATATATGGCCTTGCGGCCGGCTGCGCAATTCAACAATATACTGCAGTTCCCATGGCGACATACGCATTAAAAATCTCCGGCGAGTTGCCTGCGGTAGAATATACTGACCGATTCCTGGATGCTTTTTTTCTATTTTCCAAAAAATACTCCCTGTTTTTTTTATTATCTCATTGTATTCTTCTTCCAATCCAATCTCTTTTATCTCTCCAGGTATATCAAAACCGTAAACGGGCGATAAGTCTTTTAATATGTGAATGCAATTGCGGTGGCGGTGCAAATCGCGGAAAGCACCGATATCCATACAAATATCATAAGTTAAATTACCAGTGACTGCTTCTCTCATCACTTGGTCGTATTGGCCGCGCTTCTCGTAAACTAAATCAATTGCTTGTTTGACAATCGCCGGTTTCGTCTTTAATGCTTTCAATAATTGGCCAAAAGAATAAGGTAAAACACGATAAAACAAAGTTGCTGCCAAATCAATTTCCGGATTGATATTTTCGAAAAGAGAAACGCCGCGGTTGGCTTCTGCTTCGTCTTTTATATCCAGCCTGGCAATCAATTTTTTCGCCTCCTCATAAGCATTTTTCGGATAGTCTTTTCGGGCGGCGTATCTAACCAGTGTTGGTAAACCAATGTTTTTTCCGGCAACTAGCTTCTTGATTTTTTCTTTTTGGTCGCTAGTTAAAAAATCCGCTTTGTCTATTTTTATCAACGTTGGGTTAAAAGCCTGTTTTTTACAAACTACTTTCTGAAGTTCACGGCCAATCTGTTGGCACTCAGCCAAGTCAGAAGAAAGAAACTTGGTAATAATTCTTTCCCAGGTGCGACCACTGGCAATAATCCCCATTGATTTGGGAATAGCACAAGGTAAAAGATAGCGAGCCACATCAATTGCCCGTGCCCGTAAAACACGACCGGCCGCCTCTTCATCCATTTCTTTTGGTTTCTGCGAGCCGTATTTTTTTTGATAAAGTTCGGTTGTTTTCTCAATCACCTGCGAATAGAGGCTAATCATTTGCACGGTTGTTTTTTGGAAGAGTGATAAAAGAGTTTTATCTCTTTTTAGCTCTGGCGGCACTATCAAAACGCTTTTGGAAAAATCAACATAGCGGGTGGACCGGCTTTGCGCATCAATCAGTTGGTCATCCAGCAAGAGATTGCGTGCCGGCACGGAAATATTTTCAAAAACCACCATCAAATGGGCTAAATCGGCAATACTTCCGTGGCCATACTGAAAATAAAAAGAATTGTAAAATTTCTCTGCACCTTCCTCGGTCAATTCCATCACCCAGTCCTGATAAGATTTGTAAACCGGTGTACGGGAAAATTTGGCAATGGCATAGCCACCCGGCTCGGGCAGAACGCCTAAAATTGAAAATATTTTCCGTTGCATAATATATTTTGCCATTATAACATAGCTGATTTCTTCTTCCTATTTTGTTCTCAATTTGAAACTCGCATCTTTTTTTGTTAAGATGGCATTGCGTTTCGCTCCGTTAAATTTAATAGTCAGGGCAATTGGCTCAGTTGGTTAGAGCGCGTCGCTTACATCGACGAGGTCGTAGGTTCGAATCCTACATTGCCCACCAGTATTAGACTTTCCGGCTTTTTGGAAGCCAATTCGTGGGCGGAGCAAAGTGCCGCCCATTGGTTTTTGAGCTTATTTTCCTCTCCGCTCGGCGACCTGACGGCCGCCTCGCGGTTGGCCAAAACGAGGTTCGAGCCGAACAAAGTTCGGCAAGCAACC
>CAYRJV010000024.1:0-9203 GCA_964424745.1 uncultured Candidatus Saccharibacteria bacterium
GATATAATCAAATAAATAAAAAATATGAGAAAAAATATTTTATCAAAATTGAGTCAACCAAAATATTATTTAATTAGCGGAATTCTTTTTGCCGTGGTTTTGGCTATTTTTCCGGTTAATATCCAGGCGGTTACCTTAAGTTTCAACCAGATGTCCGGCGATCTGGAAACACTCCTCTTGAAGAACAGCAGCCAAGGAACGCCGGAATGGATCAAGACGATTCCGGCTAATGGCGGCGACCTGGTTCGCTTCAGTCTTTATTACCACTGCGGCGCCGATGTTAATTCTCCCACCAAAGAACAAGCATTGAACACCAAGGTAAAGATTATCGTTCCCACTGGTTTACAAACTCAAGTCGTGCCCAGTGTCCGTCTTTCTGCGGATAATGCGGCCGAGGCGACGGACACAGCCACGATTAACATCACTTCGCCGCAAAAGCTAATTTTTAAAAATACGGCGACCTGGTTTCATAACTCGATTTCCCAGGAGATTTCGCTGACGACCGGTGATGGTTTTGTTGAGGCCAATATCGGCAATATTCCCTGCGATTGGCAAACTGATTTTTCTAATGCCGGTTTCATTAATTTTAGTGCCCAAATCAACGCCGCGCCGGTGGCTGATGCCGGGATAAATAAAGATATTTTTGAAAGCCAGACAGTGATTCTACAGGGTTCGGGTTCTGATCTTGATGGTGATCCCATTACTTTTTCCTGGAACTGCACTGGCGGTTCGTTGTCTGATAGCCATATCGCTCAACCAGTTTTTACCCCGCCAGCAATTACGGTGGATACCAGTTATAGCTGCACGTTAACCGTGACCGATGTTCATGGTTCGAGTGCTTCAGATTCAATGAATGTTTTGGTCAGGAAAGCGACCCTCGGCGTTGAATTGACGGTCAATCCTTCTTCCGGAACCGTGCCGTTAAACGACGTTAGTTTGACCGCGAAAGTTACCGGCAGTCTGACCGGCCCAATTAATTATATTTTTTACTGTAATCGTTCTGACAGCGGTACCAACATTACTTCCGGTTGGGCCTCAAGAACCGATGGCACAGATACTAATCCTTTAATTGCCAACAACATCTGCGATTATACCCAATCGGGAACATACACCGCCAAGGTAATTGTCGAGCGGGATCCGTTGGCGGTGGAGAAAAGAATCCCGGTGGTAGTGGAGGAGAAAATCGTTTTCAACGCGATGGCTGGCGATGCGGAAACAATCCTATTGAAAAATAGAACCCAGAACACGCCCGAGTGGGTGAAGACGATTTCCGCCAATGCCGATGATGTCATCCGTTTTAGCGTTTATTATCATGCCGGCGTCAATGCGGCCACTCCGCCCTCTCAACCAGCGCGTAATACGAGAATTAAAATTACTGTGCCGAGCAGTTTAGAAACGCAGATTGTTCCCCGGGTGCGCATTTATGCCGATAATGCCGTGGAAACAGTTGATAGCTCAACCGCAATTAACGTCAGCTCGGCGCAAAAACTTGTTTTTGAAAATACGGCCAAGTGGGATGGCCCGAACGGCAGTAGTGATATTCCGGTAACGATCGGCAGTGCCGAAGTCAATCTTGGCGACATCCCTGGCGATCCGACCGGCACCTTCGGCAATGCCGGCTATGTCACCTTTGTGGCGAAACTGACCAAGGTTTATGCCAATAGCGCGCCCGTCGCTAATGCCGGACCGGACAAAGAAGTGCTTGAAGGTCAGGCCGTAACCTTAGCCGGTTCAGCCACTGATGTTGATGGTGATTCGCTGACTTATTCTTGGACCTGCACGGGCGGTTCATTATCCAATCAGTCTGTTATTCAGCCGGTTTATACTGCACCGTGGGTCACGACCGATACGACTTATACTTGTACTCTGACGGTCAATGATAGTAAAGGCGCAAAGTCTTCAGATAATGTCAATCTTTTAGTCAAAAAGCAAACTCTGGCGGTGAGTCTGGCGGCTAATCCGACTTCAGGAACAGCGCCGCTCGATAACGTTGGTTTTACGGCTGATGTTAGCGGTACGGCCATTGGCACAATCAACTATATCTTCTACTGCAATCGTACGGACAGCGGTATTAATGTTACTTCCGGCTGGGCCCATAAAGTTGATGCGAGCAATGTTGATCCTTTGACTGTCACCGGAATTTGTCATTACACGGTGGCGGGAACCTATACTGCTAAAGTAGTGGTGGAAAGGGGACCAGTCGCCGCCGAAGACCGGCAGACAATTGTCGTGAGTGCTAGTTCGCAGCCGGCCGTGGATATTAAGGCTAATGGTGCTGATGGACCAATTACCATTCCATTAAATAGTTCCGCCACGTTAACCTGGAATTCGAACAACACCACGGCTTGCACTGCCTCTAATGGTTGGTCAGGCACTAAGGCGACCACCGGTACTGAATCCACCGGCAATCTGACGGCGTCAAAAACTTATACGATTACCTGTACTAGTTCAGCTGGTTCGGCGACGGATAGCGTCACCGTCAATTTGGAATCAACGCAGAATCATACGCCAACAGCCAATGCTGGACCAGACAAGGAAGTTTATGAGAATCAGACTGTAACTCTATCGGGTTCAGGTTCTGATCCTGATGGCGATCCGATTACCTATTCCTGGTCTTGTTCTGGCGGTTCGCTGTCTAGCTCTCAAATTGCCCAGCCAGTCTTCACGGCGCCGGGAGTGAGCCGTGATACTTCTTATACCTGTACCTTAGTGATCGCTGATAATAAAGGTGCCAGCGCTTCTGATAGTCTGGTGGTGATGGTCAGGAATCATAATTCACCACCAACCGTGGATATTAAAGCCAATGGTTTTGATAGTTCGATTACGGTTCCTTATAACGCCGTGGCGAATCTGACTTGGACTTCGACTGATGCCACGAGTTGTACTGCTTCGGGCAACTGGTCAGGGACCAAGCCTACCTCTGGTTCAGAGTCAACCGGAAGCCTGACTTATTCAAAGGCATATATCTTGACCTGTACTGGGACCGACGGTTCAGCCACTGACAGCGTGATTGTCAATGTCGAGTCTTCGACACCGAACAATTCACCAATTGTCAGCGCTGGCGTAGATCGAGAAGTTTATGAAGGTCAGACAGTGATTCTTCAAGGAACTGCTTCTGACCCGGATAATGACCCGCTAACTTACTCGTGGTATTGCAGCGGCGGTACGTTGTCCAGTTATTCGGTTCTTCAACCGGTTTATACTGCCCCCTTGGTCAATAGCGACACGATTTATACCTGCATCTTGAGCGTTTTTGACAACCGCGGCGGCAGCAATTCTGATAGCGTGCTGATAACCGTGAGAGACCAGAATATTTTTTCGGTTAGTTTAACCGCCAATCCGAATTCTGGACCAGCGCCACTAAACAATGTTAGTTTTACGGCCGATGTTTCGGGGAACGCGACGGGTACGATCAATTATATTTTCTACTGTAATCGGGCTGATACCGGAACTAATGTTACTTCCGGTTGGGCTTATCGTTTAGATGCGACGACGATTGACCCGCTGACAGTTAATAATGTTTGCAGTTATCCAACGGCCGGCAGTTATACGGCAAAAGTCATTGTTGAAAGAGGTGGTATGGCAACGGAAAATCGAGTCACGATTAATGTCTATTCCGGCGGAACGGTGACGGTAGATCTTAAAGTCAATGGTTTCGATGGTCCGATTACCATTCCTTACAATGCCGCGGTAACTTTGAGTTGGACTTCAACTAATACGACTAGTTGTAATGCTTTTAGTGGTTGGACAGGAACGAGAGCAGTCAACGGCTCAGAGTCGACCGGAAATTTGACGGCTTCAAAAACATATACGATCAGCTGTACTGGTGTGGGCGGCTCAGCCACTGACAGCGTGGTAGTTAATGTTGAATCTTCAATTCTGACAACCTCAATCTCGGTCAGAAATGTAACTGATAACGGTAGCTTTAGTAAATCGGTAACAGCCAAACCATTAGATAAATTGGAGTTTTCGATTAAGGTTACCGCTAATGCTAATGCCCAGAATGTTAATGTTCGGGCGACTCTGCCAACGCCAAAATTGCTTTATGAGGGGAATGCGAAAGTTGATAATGTCGCTCATACCGGTAATGTCATTTACGGCATCAGTCTTGGCAATCTGACTGCCGGACAATCAAAAACAATCACCTTTGACGGAAGCGTCGCCAATGAAAACCAGTTCAACTATGGATTGAACAATGCGATTGCCACAGCCATTGCTTATAACACCAGTACGGCGGTAAGCGATTCAGCCACGGTTCAGGTTAATCGCACGGCAGTGGCTGGGGCCGCGACAGGAGTAAAAACCGGTATTACCGATAGCTTAGTTGATTATCTTTTGATTCCTTCGGCGATTGCTTCTTCTTTGGTTTGGCTCTTCAGAAAATACCTGTTGATTATTGATCAGTGGATTGAAAAGAAAAAAACAGCCTTAATGCGTTATAAGACGGAGAAAGATTTGCGGAAAATGATTTCTCGAATTAGGATTCGCGAACGTTTCAACCAAGGTTAAATTGGTAAACGACAAAAACTAAAATCACCCTTTGCTTCAACAGCCGGGTGATTTTAGTTTGATTATATCAGCGAAAATCTGCGTTAGCGACCTAATAAAACAAAAATTAGCAATTTTTATTATGTCGCTTATTTACTTACTTTATAGCTGTAATTTTTGATTTTTGATATTTGATTTTTGATTTTTCCTCTGTGGATTACCTGTGGAAAAGCCGGGTTTTTTCCAGTGTTGACGGGCGGATATTGGTGGGATAAAGTATAAGTGTAATGGGAAACTGTGGAAAACCGTGGGAAAAGTAGCCTTTTATGTGAATAACTTAATAAGACAGAAGGCTTAAAACGGAAAGCTAAAAACCCTGAACCAGAACACAGTTCGGTTCAGGGCGATGAAGCAAGTTTTTTCTGCATCACTGCTACTACCAACTACCAACTACAAACTACAAACTACAAACTAATGCTGATTGGAGAGTACAACTATTCACTTGATGAGAAAAAGAGATTAGGGATTCCCTCTAAGTTCAGGGAAATTTTAGGCCAGAAGGCAGTGATAACCAGAGGCTTGGATCAATGCCTTTTTCTTTATCCAATAAAAGAGTGGCAAGTGTTAGCTGAGAAATTAAGTAAGCTGCCTTTAGCCCAGGCTGATGCCCGCGGTTTTAGCCGTTTAATGCTGGCTGGCGCCATGGATGTCGCCTTTGATAATTTAGGCAGGATTCTCGTTCCTGATTATTTAAAAAATTACGCTTTACTGAAGAAAAAAATTGTCGTTGTTGGTGTTTATAACCGCATTGAAATTTGGGATGAAGAAAAATGGCAGGAATATAAAGAAAAAACCGAAAAGGAGGGCGGAGATATTGCCGAGAGACTGAAAGAATTGGGAGTGTAAAATAAAATCCAAATTTCAAATTTCAAATAAAATCCCAATGAGAAAATCCAAATATCAAATTAGAAAAGAAGAATCATTTAATCATTTGTCATTAGTTAGACATTTGGCATTTGGTATTTAAGAGTGAATTAATCAGGCTAATCAGGATTTTCGATGCACCAGTCAGTTCTTATTAAAGAGGTATTAAATTACTTGGATCCGCAACCGAATGAGAATTTTATCGACTGTACCTTTGGTGAAGGTGGTCATACCATTGCCCTTTTAGAAAAGACTGGTCCACACGGAAAAGTTCTTGGCATAGAAGTGGACCCCATACTTTATGAAAAAGCCAGGTTAAAATTGTCAGATGTTTCATGTTCCAACCCTTCGACAAGCTCGGGGTTGGTCCTGAACGAGGTTGAACGGACCAAGTTTCAAGTTTCAAGACTGATTCTCGTCAATGATAGCTTTGTCAATTTAGGAAGGATTACCGCAGAACATAATTTTCAGTCGGTTAAAGGAATCTTATTTGATCTTGGATTATCATCTTGGCATTTAGAAGAAAGCGGGCGAGGATTATCGTTTTTAAGGGATGAAGTGTTGGATATGCGTTTTAGTCCCGGAAGTCAAAAACAGACTGCGGAAAATATCCTTAACAGTTTTTCCGAGAAAGAAATCAAAAAAATTCTTGAGGATTTCGGCGAAGAAAGATATGCCGCTAGAATTGCCAAGAAGATTATTGACGCCAGAAAAGTTTGTCCGATCGAAACCACACGGCAATTAACCGAAATTATTAGAGAAGCAACGCCGGCAAGCTACAGTCGCGGAAGAATCCATTTCGCCACCCGCACCTTTCAAGCGCTGCGAATTGCTGTCAATGATGAGCTGGAGAATCTTAAAAAAACTTTGCCTCAAGCAGTTGAAATATTGAGTCGTGGCGGTCGATTGGTGGTAATTTCCTTTCATTCATTGGAAGACCGGATTGTCAAAAACTTTTTAAAAGAGAATGCCAAGAAGGAAATCTTAAGAATCGCCACCAAAAAACTAGTGGTGCCGGAAAAAGACGAGATCGAAGCTAATCCGCGTTCGCGGTCAGCCAAATTAAGAGCGGCCATAAAAGACTAGATAATATTCAATGATAATGAAAAACTTTCATCTAGTTCACCATCATAAAGGGAGTTTAAGGGTAAAAATATTATCTTTCTTGAGTATTTGTTCAATCGCTATCCTTTTGGGCTTTTATATTTTTCAAGCAAATGCGATGACCGAAGAGACCTATCTTCTCCAGAACCAACAAAAGAAAATCAGAGGACTTTCCCAGGAAAACAATGAGTTGGAGATTACTCTTTCTAAAACTAATTCTTTATTAAACGTTGAACAACTGGTAAACAATCTAAACTTCGAAAAAACAAATCAGATTCACTATATTAGGGTGTTAGAGGGACAAGTGGCAGTCAAGCCACAATAAGTCTCTTTAAGCATGGTCAATGATAATTTAATTTAGATGAGGAATAATTGGCGGGTTACCGTCGTTTTTATTGGTATTTTTTTACTCGGAGCGGCTATTATTAGTCGCTTAGTTTTTATTCAGATAAAGAACTATGGCTATTGGAAAGCCCTAGCTCAAGGCCAACAAACACTTTTTGACGAGGTTACCGGCGAGAGGGGAGAAATTTTTATCCGTGATAAAGAAGGTAACCTTTATAATCTTGCCACCAGCAAAGAATGGCTGCTTGTGTGCGTCTCTCCGGAAAAAATTCTTCAAGAAGACGAAAAAGTCAGTAGCGAAACAATTAAAAAACTTAGTGCCACTTTGGCATTGGATGAGAAGATAATTGATGAGACGATAAAAAATTCAGCCAGTTTGTGTGAGCCATTAAAAAAGAGATTAAGCTCGGAGGAGGTCGCTCAATTAGAAAAAGCAGATCTCAAGGGAATTTATATTAAAAAAGAAATGGTGAGATATTATTCCTACGAGACTTTGCTTTCTCATATTTTGGGGTTTGTTGGCGGGGAGGGGAAGGGTCAGTACGGGATAGAGGGATATTACGAAGAAAGCCTTAGAGGCTCTTCTGGTTTTCAGGAAGGAGAAAAAGGACCGAAATTGTATCTGATTAAGAATTCCGTTAAAAAGGGGATGAATCTTAATTTAACCATTGATTATAATATTCAGTTCAAAACAGAAAAGTTACTTGAAAACATCAAAGACGAATTAAAAATTGAGGGCGGGACGATCATCATTGGCGATCCCTCTACCGGAAAAATCATTGCCCTGGCGAATTATCCGACTTTTAACCCTAACGAATATTCCAAAGAAAAAGATATGAGTGTTTTTCAGAACTCGGCGATTCAAAAAACCTATGAACCAGGTTCTGTTTTTAAACCAATCACGATGGCAGCTGCTTTAGAAAACGAGAAAATTACACCTCAAACTACTTATAAAGACGAAGGTTTTTTGAAGGTCGGAAATTATTTTATTTATAACTACGATAAAAGAGTCTGGGGAGAAAAAACGATGACCGAGGTTTTGGAGAAGTCAATTAATACCGGCGCAGTGTTTGCTGAAAGACAAGCGGGGGATGAACAATTTTTAAAGTCTGTCGAAAAATTTGGTTTTTTCGAACCCACTGGCATTGATTTACAGGGAGAGGTTTTTTCCGAGAATAAAACCTTAAGAAACGGCAAAGAAATAAATTTCGTCACTGCCTCCTTTGGTCAGGGAATTGAGGTTACACCAATGCAACTGTTTAAGGCTTTTTCAATAATTGCCAACGGTGGCAAGTTGATAAAACCATATCTCGCCGAGGACTTTGTTTCTTCTTTAAAAACAGAGCCAGAGCCAGTAATTTCTGAAAAGACCGCTTCGCAGTTGATCTCAATGCTGGTTAGCGTTGTCGAGAATGGTTATGCCAAAGCTGCCCGGATACCCGGTTATTATATTGCTGGAAAAACCGGAACCGCCCAAGTTGCCTGGACAGCTTTAGGTATTGATAAACCGGGTTATTCTGAAGAAACAACCCAAACATTTATTGGCTTTGCTCCGGCGTTTAACCCGCGTTTTGTTATTTTAATAAAATTAGACAATCCGGCTACCAAAACGGCGGAATATTCGGCTGTACCGATGTTTCGGGAGCTAGCGGAATATATCATTGACTATTGGCAAATTCCGCCCGATTACGAACCGTAATCTTCCGCGGAATTTGCCAGATCGCTATCGCAATGTGGAGATACCGCCGGACTATGAACCGTGAAAGTCAGCCAATAGCCAATAGCCAATAGCCAATAGATACATATTAAGGGTTGAAAATGAATTGAATTTTTGTATGATTGAGGCAGATGCCGCCATCGTCTAGTTTGGTTTAGGACGCATGGTTCTCAGCCATGAAACCCGGGTTCGAATCCCGGTAGCGGCACCAGTATTAAACTTTCAGGAATTTCGCCGATTGATTCAGCCGCGCGAAGCGCGGCAGAGAACGGAAACACTGGCTCACCGCGCACGGCGCGGCTCGCCAAGCGCAGGTTCGAGCCAAAGATTTCTTTGGCAGCAACCTTTTTCTCCAAAAGGTTGCTATCCCTTGCGATTTTGACGAGGTTTGAAGCGACTTTTATCCATTCTTTCATCGGTTCGAGCCAATCATTCTGCTTTTGTTCAATCCGCGCCATTTTTTCTTCCAGCGACTTCTTTTCCAAAAGAAGTTTTTGTTTTTCTTCTCGGTAAATTTCTCTTTCAATATCCTGCTCCAAATAGCCGTCTAAAAGTCGCTGAAGTTTTACGTTTATGGCGCGGATTGTATTTTGTGATTCAAGAACAAAAGCAGAAACGGATTGGG
>CAYRJV010000025.1:0-3543 GCA_964424745.1 uncultured Candidatus Saccharibacteria bacterium
CAACCGACAATCCAGTTGATATTGCCGATTGGTCTATTTTTGGCGCCGATACAGCCAAGTGTCTAAACTTTTCTGAAGCAGATGGCAAAACAACGACCATTTTCCCAGCCAAAGGTTTTCTTCTTTACGCCAATGACCCAGAAACCGCAAAAAATCCTGACGGAAGCAATTTGGCAGATATTTGGGATACGACCATCGGTATGAACAACGCCTCGCCAGGCCTGCTGATTCTTTTTGATAGTCAGGACTGCAGCGGCAATATTATTGATGCCGTTAATCAACCAACAGATGACTGGTTGGCGGGAAAAAATGAAAATAAAATTTCGATGGAAAGAATTAACTCTAAGGCTTCAGGAACTAGTCTAGAAAGCTGGCAGGATAACAACCTTCTCATCATCAATGGCTTGGATGAAGACGGTAATCCAATCAACGGCACACCAAAAGCGCAAAATAGCGTTCATCAACCCCTCTCTCCTGAGGCAATTACTGACCTCTTAATTGATTCCTCATCCAGTACAGCAAATAAGGTAGTTCTGGTCTGGAGTGCGCCAAGGGATGACGATACTTTATCAGCCAATCTTTCTTATGACATTCGCTACTTAAGAAATGAAGTCTTAACTGAAGAAGACTGGGAAGAAGCGAGGTCTATAGAAAACCCACCAAGCGTCGGGTTAGCGGGAACAGTTCAAGTCTTTACGATTTCTGATCTCTATTACAATTCTACTTACGATTTCGCGATTAAAGTTTCTGATGGGAAAAATTATTCTAATCTTTCCAATATTGTTTCTTATAACACTCCTTCTGCTCTTCTAAATTCGCCGTGGCCAATGGCCAGGGGAAATTTCCAACGCAATAGCCAGAGTCATTATCTGGGACCAAGCTCTCTTCCGAGTATTATCTGGGCCTACAGTCAAGAAAGCGATCTTCATAATTCGGAATCCAATCCGCTTTACACATCGCCGGTGATTGGTCCTGATGCCACCATTTACAGTTCTGTCATCTATCCCAGCTCAAAAACAGGAATTCTCGCTTTGGATTCTGGCGGAAACAAGAAATGGTTTAAAGAAGAAAATATCGATTCCAGTTTAGCCCTTCAAGAAGATGGTTCAGTATTATTAGATGAGGGGAAAACCAAAGCTGTGGATGGAACAACTTATGAAGTTCAAGAAAATGTCCTCCGGGCAATTGATACTGAGGGTAGTGAAAAATGGCAAAGAGTCTTTGAATTTAAAATGCCCGAGGGCAATCCTTGTTCTCCAACTAGTCCCTTGCTTCTCTCGCCAGCTGTTAATAATGAGGGAATAATTTATCTGGTAGGGAGAGGAGTAGCTTGTAATAATCAGGGCGACCGCGAAGATTATCTTTACCTAATTTCGCCTGATAACAATCTTCTTCGGGAAATAAATCTCGGCGGTTACCACAGCAGTCCGCCGGTAATCGCTCCGGATAACACGTTTTATCTCGTTAATCTTTTTTTCGGACTATATGCCTGGGCGCCGAGCGGCTATCTCAAGGCAATTTCTGAAGAACAATTAAAGTGGTCCATCCAGCTGTGGTCGGCAAGTTCTCCGGTTTATGTTTCGGCCTTATTAACCGACTTTGCGGGTAACGTCTATCTGGTTGTCAATAAAACGGCTTATGCTTTTGACCAAAACGGCAATGAATTATGGCAGTTGCCACTGGGTAACACACCGGCCGATTGGCAGATGGCTGACATTGGCTTGGCGCTGTCCAGTGACGGTATCTTATATCTTTCCGGCCGGGGTGCCATTCTTGCCCTCCAGTAAAAAGGAAAATCCGCTTAGTCATTTAAGAAACTTAAGAAAGCATCCTTAGAAGCTGCCCTAAAAAAGCTATTCTAAAAAACCTCAATGTAAAATTCCGCCGATCGGCGGAATTTTACATTGATACGGTTTTGTATTCTAATACAGTTCTAAATCAGTTTGAAAATCTTTTTTAAATGAAGTTCGTTATCAAGAGACCTCAGAAGACCCAGACGAACGTATTTCCTTAACTCAAAAAATTCGATTAGAAAATTTATTTCATCTTCACAACGGAAAGGAAAAACCAAAGCGCTTTTTTGCAATTCGTAAAAACCTAAGTCTTTTAGTTTTTCCCGCAAGGCATCTCTTCCTCTTCTAAATTTTTCCGGGATGTCAAAAATCACCAGCCGCCAGTGACCATCCCAATCTTGGTGTTTAATTTTCATTTCTAGAAAATGAAAGGTAAGTGCCTTCAGCTTGCCCTTTTTGGTTAAAACCAAAGTATATGAACCATCGGGGTTTTCCTTCCTCTCGATACATTTGGACTGATAAAGACTGGCGATTTCTTTCCGGAGTTCTTTCTCGTTTATTTTTCTCCAGCGCCAATCTAATTCTTTCAAAATTTTCCATTGCCGATGAGGAGTATAAGAAAAACCAAAAGCAACTCCGGCGAGTAAAAGCAGTAATACTTTTTCTTTTAGCGCTGACATTTCTATTCTCTATTAGATATTATGCCACAAAATCCGATCAATGTAAAAAAGCGACGATCGTCGCTTTTTTACATTACACAATAATTGCGATGTAATAAAGATGAAAACTCTATCTTCCGGTTATTAACAGCTAATTGGGAGAGAATTATTGTTAAATTAGGTGGGATGGAGGGTTTGCCAGACGGGCAAATAACTCCGCCTGCCTACCCCGCAAGGAGGTGCCCGTGAGGCGATGTCCTCGTGATTGGATTCACTAGTGGGGGTTATGGCAATCATAACCCCGCAAATTGGATGGGTTCGCTTCAGTCGCGGGTCAAGGCCGCATTGTACTCGCCAATGTGGTTTTCTTTATCAAAACAGATAAACAAACGGTAACTATTCCCGTTTGTTTTTATTAGTTTGACAAACTATCTAAAATGTTATTATGAAGATAGCGCCACCCAAAGACTGCTGCTTACCTAACAAGTAACAGTTTATGGTTCATCATTGAGGGAGGAGGAATGTTGAATATAAAAGTTCTCGTTCGCACTGTCCTTCTTAAAAAGGGAGTAGTCAAACAGACTATTTCGATAGTTGGCTGGCTGGGAGAAAAGAAACTTAACCAAGCCATTAATAGACTACTCCAAACTAAGTTGGGCCCAGATGAAGCGCTGGTTATCAAAGCTGTTCCCATTGTCCCGCGTCTCTTTTATGGCCCAGCCAACCAACCTCTCTGTCTCCTGATAACCCAGGAAAGACTGGCACGGCTGAGACAAATCAACCCAGGAAAAGACCCTGTCTGTCTATTGACAGAATGGATAGTTTGGAGTCTGGCAAATCATCGCTCAACTCTAAACTATCTTATTGCTGCCGCAAAAGGAAGTGTTTGGATCCAGGTCTTAACTAGGAAGGCTGCCTTGTTAAGGTAAGGCAGCCCTTTCTTTATTGACAAAAAAGATGCTTTGTTAAGCGGGGCGCCTTTTTTGTTTTTATTCGAAAGGCACACCCCCGAGTCGGGTGCGCTTCCAAAGTTTGGCTAAAAATCAACTGAAGAAGTAAGCGAAACCATCAGGTTTTCAGACAGCTTTCGC
>CAYRJV010000025.1:3643-5681 GCA_964424745.1 uncultured Candidatus Saccharibacteria bacterium
GAGAATACAGATAGTCCCGAGTCGCTGGTCGAGGGAACTATTGGTGAATGAAAACCTGATGGTTAAGCGGTTACCAGAAGTCCAGAGTTTTCCTCTCTAAGAAAAAACAAAAAACAGCAGCAGGATTTTCACTGTTCTTGCGTTTTTAAAAAACTTATAACCCAATAAAAGTTTTAATCTTTCTGATCGAAAGGGGGCTGACTTTTCCCTCGGCATCAGTTAGGTTAAGCCCAATGGCTTCACCAGTAATATTAAAGAGCGGACTGCCTTTGATGTTGCCTTTTTCGACAATGTTGGTCAAGAGATAATCGCCGCTAAAAGATTTAATAATTCCTTCGTTAACGATTTTTAACGGTCCATTTCCTTGTTTATTAGCCGTATCTTTGTTAAAAATCATCGCCACCAGAAAAACCCTTTCGCCCAAACGTGTTTTGTCCGGATCAGCGAAGCCAATGGTCGGCAGATTTTTTTTCTCAACTTGAAGCAGGGCCAGATTTTCTTTTTGGTCTCGTTTAATAATCTGGAAAGAAAGAGACCGACCTTCCCAGAAGAGAATGGTATTAGATTTTGAGGGCAATAAGTCATTAAAGGTAACAATCAAACCATCAGAGGAGACAATCAAGCCGCAACCCTCCAAAGTTTTCCCGGTAGCGGTTTTTGTTTTTATTGTCACCACGGTTTTCCCCACTTTTTCCACAGCTTCCTCGAGGGCAGTATTTTCTTCAATAGTTATTTCTTTTTTTTCCGTAACATAAACCGGCGCTTGTTCCAAGCGATATTTATAAAAAAGCGGTTTTTCGACAAAATAAGGCCAAAAAATCTGGTCGGCAAAAATCCCACCGATCGTGCCGATAATAAAAACAGCGATAATCTGAAGGGCTTTTTGACTTAGATGTGATTTGGGGATAGTCAACTCAGCCTCCCCCGAATTCTTAGCGGACGGCTTCACGGATTTTTTCTTTTTTTGAAAGTTTAGTAAACTCCTTTAAGGTTTTCAAAATAATCTGGCTGTTTTCGGCACTAACAATAACTATTTCTCCTTCTTTTATCTCGCCGGAAACAATCTTCAGGGCTAAGGGGTCAAGGATTAATCTTTGAATCACTCTTTTTAGCGGTCGAGCGCCCAAATTGGGATCATAACCTTTTTCCGCCAAAAGCGCTTTGGCCGCTTCTTCCACCCTGATCTCAATTCTTTGCGCCTCTAAGCGGTGACTGACCTTTTCCAGTTCCAATTCCACAATCTTTTTAATTTCTTCTTTGCCCAGATAGTCAAAAATAATGATTTCATCAATGCGGTTGAGAAACTCTGGCCGAAAATTGTCTTTGAGGGCTTCAATTACTTTCTCTTTAAGGCCCTCTTTCTGGTTAACGTCTTCTTTTTTATTCAGAAAACCCAATGTTCCCATTTTCGCGATATACTCCGAACCAACATTGGAAGTCATAATCAGAAGCGCATTTTTGAATGAAGCCACCCGGCCCTTGGCATCGGTCAAACGGCCATCCTCGAGAATCTGAAGGAGAATGTTAAAAACCTCAGGATTGGCTTTCTCAATTTCATCAAGGAGGACGACACTATACGGTCTTCGTCTGATTTTTTCGGTTAGTTGACCACCCTCCTCATAGCCAACATAGCCGGGCGGCGAGCCGATAATCTTGGAAACAGTATACTTTTCCATATACTCCGACATATCCAGCCGAATTAAAGCGTTTTCATTATTGAAAAGAAATTCGGCTAAAGCCCGGGCGGTCTCGGTCTTCCCCACGCCGGTCGGACCTAAAAACATAAACGAACCCAAAGGACGATTTTCTTCGGAAATACCAGCCCGTGATCTTCTAATGGCATTAGAAATGGCGGTAATCGCTTCTTTTTGGCCAACAACGCGGCGGCCAATAATTTCTTCCATTTTTTCCAGTTTCTTTGCTTCGGCTTCCAAAAGCCGGGTCACGGGAATGCCCGTCCAACGGGAAACAACCTGGGCCACATCTTCTTCACTGACTTCTTCTTTTAAAATCGGTTTGTTTTTCTGGATTTTCGCCA
>CAYRJV010000025.1:5781-9158 GCA_964424745.1 uncultured Candidatus Saccharibacteria bacterium
AATTTCTGAATCTGGCTATTCAGATTTTCCAGTTCCACCGGTTCGGATTCAATCTCCAACCTTAGAGAACTCATTGCCTCGTCCATCAGATCAACGGCCTTATCTGGCAAAAAGCGGTCAGAAATGTAACGATCAGCTAACTCGGCCGCCGCCACCAGGGCCGAATCCTTGATTTTTACCCCGTGATGAAGTTCGTATTTTTCTTTGATGCCCCGTAAAATCAAAATCGTGTCTTCAACGGTTGATTCGGCAACATAAATCGGCTGGAATCGCCTCTCCAAGGCCGGATCCTTCTCAATATATTTCTGGTATTCTTTTAAGGTGGTGGCGCCAATGGCTTTGAGTTCGCCTCTGGCTAAAGCCGGCTTCAACAGATTAGAGGCGTCAATCGCGCCTTCGGCAGCGCCGGCGCCAACGAGAGTATGAAGCTCGTCAATAAACAAAATATAGCGACCAGCCGCCCGGTTGATTTCTCTCAATAAAGCTTTAATTCTATCTTCAAACTCGCCGCGATATTTTGTCCCGGCCACCACGGCACCTAAATCTAAAGCAACAATTTCTTTGTCCTTTAAACTTTCGGGCACATCACCTTTAATAATTTTTTGCGCTAGGCCTTCAACAATGGCGGTTTTGCCCACGCCGGCCTCGCCGATTAAAACCGGGTTATTTTTTGTTCTTCGAGAAAGCACCTGCATCAGCCGCCGGATTTCATTTTCTCTGCCGATGACGGGATCAAGTTTTCTCTGTCGGGCTAAAGAGGTTAAGTTACGGGCATACTTTTCCACCACCTGATATTTTGACTCGGGTTCAGGATCGGTAATTCTTTGGCCGCCGCGAATCTGGGCGAGGGTTTTTAAAACCGTTTCATAGTCCAGTTTTTTGAACTCCATCACGGCTGAACCGCCATTGGCTTCCATAAAAGCAGTTTTGTCCAAAACTTCTTTGGCTTTAGTCGGCGTATCAAGCAAGGCCAAAAAGAAATGCTCAACGGAGATAAACTCATCACCCATCTTCATTGCTTCCTGTCTGGCCCGGTCCAAGACTTTAGCCATATCTTGCGTTAAATAAAACTGGCCGAAGGTTTGGGGAACGGCGATGACGGGAATCCTTTCCAAGGCCACTTTTATTTTTTTGGTTAAACCCTCAACATCAACTCCTAGTCTCTGCAGCAAAGTAAAAACCACGCTTTCTTCCTGGGAAAGTAAACTCAATAACAAATGCAGGGCGTCAACTTGCTGCTGCCCTCTTTCTTGGGCAATTGCCTGTGCCTGCATAATTGCTTCCTGGGCTTTGTTGGTAAAGTTTGCTCCGTTCATATATTAATATTGCGCTACTTTATATTAATATTTTAGCAAAAAATTAATCTTAAAACAAGATAAACAAAAGCGCTTTTTCGAAGAAAGCGCCTCGCCTGACTGTCAGGAACAATTAGGTCCTCCAGTAAAAGGGAGGAAACACCGCCTCCACCCCATCAAACCTTGAAAGAGTTTGCTACGCTGCGGCTTCCAGCTGAACCGGGAAATTGTCCCTGCCGCAAATAATAACTTCACCCTTCTCTGTTTTTGCCAGGCAGAGGCCGATCCCCCGAAGAAAAACTTGAACTACCCGAATCTGTTCCGACGAGGCATCGGCCCGGAAATGAAGAGATGTCACTGCCACCAGCTTCCCCTTTCAGTGGCTAACAAAAGGTATCCTCATGAACGAATACCCCTGAATCAGGCGGTAATGATCTCCACCCCTTGAGAAACAAGCTCTTGGTAGAGCCTGTTTCTCTTAGTGATGGTGATTGGCTTCCCTCCTCGAGAAAGCAAAAGTTCGGTTACTCCAGAGAGTCCCTTTCGGCAACGACGGCTCCCGTAATTGCCGGCCTCTGAAGATTGCGGTGGTCTATAACGTGCAATCAATTGTTCAATCTCCTGCACCTTTTCCGGATCCTTAACAACAACTCTAGTTTACCGCACTTTCGCCTCCTATTGTAGAATACTCAGCATTTCTGCTGGACAACTTGTACTGTTCCCTGCTTTTTTCTTTACCATAAATCAACAAAAAAGAAAAGGCACCTTCTACTAGAGAAGGTGCATCTTACCGGATGATATGAGTCGGTCGTTCTGTATCCAGCACCAACGTGCGGACAACTGGTTCTTCCGTAATCTTTATCGCACCTTTTGCTACTCTTATTAAGGCTTCTTTTTGAGATCTTGAAAGAGAAGTCTTCCATGTGTTACGAAGAACAACCCAGGCTCTTCTCCGGTCACCGTCTACAAAGAATAGATTACAAGCTACTCCTTGAAGAATTCTCCTGACGGCGTCAATCACTTCCTGACTGATACCATCAGCAAAGTTTATTACGGTTGCCTGCATATTGTCTCTCCTTTCCACGAGCAACACTATCAGTTCCTTCTTTCTATAATAAAGAAATAACCTTGTCAACTAAATTAAATGAAAACGTAAAAGGCGACCATTGTTTGTTTTCCAGGTCGCCTTTAGGAAGCGGCACGGCTGACCACGATGACCTCCTCTGGGTTGTTTTCTTCCTCGGTTACCAGAACGCTCTCCACCTCAGGCATGTCCTCGAGCAAGTCCAAGAAACTCTGTCTGACTTTCCTTTTACTATTGAGAAAGGAACTCCCGACAGAGAAAACGATGTTCCCGGCTTCGGTTCCTGGACTAAGACCATAGTTTTCGAGAAGTGTCACCACCTCGTCTTTCTCAAACCGTCCCGTTCCCTTTTTGAAAATAACCTTGATCAAAGGCATTTTCCACCCCCTCTCCGCCTTGTCTAGGTTATTGTTTTTACCATTATCACAACCACAATTTCTGTCAAACAGGTATGAAACTTGGATTGGCTACGCCGAGTGGCATTTTGCCTTTTTGGCAAAATGTATATCCAAGTTCTACTACCTGCCAACCAAGTACTAGAAATAAAGTTCCCCGCGAGGTAATCAGGTTTTCAGACAGCGCTTGGTTTTTCCTGGCGAGGGAAATGATTTTCGGGACCATCCGCAGGCAAATTGCATGGTTTCGCCCCGTACATAACCTCTGTGAGAAATACGCCTGAACCCTCAATTTAGCTGTTCCGCAAACATCACAAAGGTTATGGGCGGGACGAAAATTTGCCGAGGAAATGAGCTTGCTCCTCGCTGGGGAGCAGAGCGTGTACCGAAAATCACTTCCCGAGCGGATTAATTTTCAAACTATAGGGATGGTAAAACAAGAATAAAGACATCCGGAGTCGTAGGATGAGGGGACTATTGGTGAATGAAAACTTTGATTACCAAGCAGAAACAGTTCCTAAACAAAAAGGCATCCGTTAAGGATGCCCTTGGAGACACATCTAGTGTGCCCCTTCCTCTGTTTGACAGTGAGGATAAATCCGC
>CAYRJV010000026.1:0-9059 GCA_964424745.1 uncultured Candidatus Saccharibacteria bacterium
TCTAAAAAACTCTTTGAGTTGGTGATAAATTCATTCCTCACTTTTTCTGGTCCTTCAAGAAAGTAATGGGGAATCTCTTTTTCTGGACGAGGGAAAGGAAAGAATGAAAAAGGTAAAAACAACGGTTCGGCAATGATCAGGTGGGGAATAAAAAAAGATATGAGACAAAGTCCAATTACAAAAATGAGTTCTAATATTAAAATAATTAAAAAGAATTTTTTCATTTTTCTTCTAGTCAAATTCTAACAAAAAAACTGGCGTTCTTTCCAGTTCAGATTATCCCTGTACATTCTTCTCTCTTATGATATTCTTTTGACCCTCATCAGGCCACCGCAAGAAACAATTTCTATCCCTCTTTTCTCCAGTTCATCAAGGAAAAGGTTTACACCCAAAGAATCAGAAGAAATATGGCCGGCAATCACCACGTTGACATTAGCTTTTTCCGCCTCCTCGCGGTGTTTTTCCGAGATATGCATACCGATAATTGTCCCGGCCCCGGCTTGAGCCAGTTTTTCGTAGATTTCTGGAGCACCTTCAGTCCCGCCGGTAATTTCGGTTAAAACGATTTTACCAGTATGGTTATCTTCATCACCAACAAAAATTTTCGGACCGGCGCCGATTTTTACCGCCTCTTTGTATTCCGGTATCTCCTTCAGACATTTCATCACATCGGCTAAGAAGAGAGGATTATCTTTTTTTAATTTCTGTTCGACAAAACGGGCAACCAGATTATCGCACGGTGTATGAGCGCACATTAAAGGGATATTTAAAAGTCTGGCCAGGTCAACAATCCGGTTGTGGTTAGTTGGCGACAACCCCCGAGAAACTTCGGAAATTCTTTTCTTTAGAAGTTTTTCAGCGATATTAATCGGCACCCCGCACTGGGCTAAAAGATCAACCTGAAGGTGCATGACATCATCTAAACCAGCTAAAGCCTTTCCTTCAGGGTGGTGCGAAAAAACCAGGTCAATGCCGAGTTCTCTGGCTAATAATAATTCGGTGCCCTCAATATCAATTCCCGCCAGTATTTTTTTTATTTCCTTATCTGGGTCGCCAAAAAGAATTCGGCTGTCAGAAAAAGGGTTGGTCAATCTCTCTTGATCAAATTCCTCTTTTTCCTCGCTCGACATCCTCTCATAACGTTCTTTAAGTCTTAAGAGGTCTTTCTCAATTCCTTCTCTGCTCCGAAAGTCGGCTTCAATTCCCATCTGAATTGCTAAATTATAGATTTCTTTGAGCTTCATCTTTTTGGTTTGTGGTTTTGAAAAACTTTTGATATAGCTCGTTGATTAACTCCATTTGTTTTTTAACATCGAAAACTTCGCGCCGAATCCGCGCCTTCTCTTCCCGAATATATTTTCGAATACTTTTTGCCAATTTTTTTTCCATTGGTGATCAATGTTATATTCGATGTTCCAAGTTTCATGTTTCACGTTTTAAGACTTGTTCTATTCTCCCTTAATTACAGCGAGCGGTTTCAATTTGGCCACTTTCCGCGATAATCCCGCATTATGGACCACTTCGACTATTTCGTCAATATTTTTATAAGCCAGCGGCGCTTCTTCAGCAATTCCGCTCAAAGAGGCGCAACGGATAATGATTCCTTTGGCTTCTAAACTCTTGACCACTTCCGTACCGGAAACCTTTCTCGTTGCTTCGTGTCGTGACATTGTCCGACCGCTGCCGTGGCAGGTGGAGAAAAATGCCTCCTCGCCCTTTTCACTGCCAGCTAAAATATACGAGCTTGTTCCCATTGAGCCGGGAATTAAAACCGGCTGGCCGACTGGACGGTAGTTAGCGGGGATTTCCAGATGTCCGGGCGGAAATGCTCGCGTGGCACCTTTGCGGTGAACAGCCACTTCTGTTTCTTTACCGTCAATAATGTATTTTTCTCTTTTAATAATATTGTGAGCGACATCGTAAAGGGCAGTTAATTGGCTATCTTTATTTCCTAAAATTGTCTGCCAAGCCTTTCTGACATAAAAAGCAATCATTTGCCGGTTAGCCCAGGCGTAATTGGCGGCGGCCGCCGAAGCCGCCAAGCATCTTTGTCCTTCGGGAGAATTAAACGGCACGCAGGCGAATTCTCTATCAGGAACCTGAATTCGATATTTTCTTTCCATTAAGGGAATAAATTCCCTTAAGTAATCAGAGCAAACTTGATGGCCAAGGCCGCGCGAACCGCAATGAATCATGACAATAATCTGGTCTTTGAATAAACCAAAAGCCTTGGCGGCTGCTTCATTAAATATCTCTTCAACCTTCTGGATTTCTAAAAAATGGTTGCCCGATCCGAGGGTGCCAACTTGATCGCGGCCACGGTTCTTGGCTTCATTAGAAACAGCATCCGCATCAGCATAGGCCAAACAGCCACCCGCCTCACAATTTTGGGCATCGGCTGTTTCGCCATAACCTTTTTCGACTAGATATCTCGCCCCTCCTTCTAAAATCCGGTCTATCTGATCAATTGTAAGTTTAATTTTCCGACCAACGCCTAAGCCGGAAGGAACTTCTTTTTGAACTTCAATCGTCAATTTTTCCAAATATGGCTGAATTTCTAAAGTTGAATAATTAGAAAGCAAAACCTTCATGCCGCAGTTGATATCGTATCCCTGCATGCCGGGAGAGATAATACCATCAGCGATTCTAATGGCCGCTACACCGCCAATTGGTGAAGCATAGCCTTCATGGCAATCAGGCATAGCTAAGCCGTATTTTTCAATTCCTGGAAGGCAAGATAGATTGACGAGTTGCTCTAAAGATTGATCACGGAAAATACCCTCCAGCATTTTTTCGGAAGCATAAACTCTAGCAGGAACCCGCATATCAGAACGAAAATTCCGAGGAATTTCCCATAACCAATCGGATATTTTTTTAAAATTCTGTTTGGAAAACATAATTTTGTAAACAATTAAACAGGATAACTGGTTTTTTTATATTATCTCAATCAGCCAAAAAGAAAAAGATTGCCCCAAAGGACAACCCTCTGCCTGAATGTTGCTTACCGGTAACATTTAAGTCACTCGCCGATAAACAACTACGACGCCACCGCAAAAGATGGTGATGGCCAGCTTTGCTAGTAGACCTGGGCTGGTTGGATCCAGCCACATAGCCAGCAAGACAAAGCCGAAACTGGTCATCAGACTCGCCAGACTTATCCAAGGAAACATCTTTTCTTTCATCTCTCTCTCCGTTGATGCTGATATAGGTTATCACAAATAAAAAAGATTACAAGACTTTACTTCTTTTGAATTTGGTGGTTGCCGCAGCCGCCAGCAATAAAATGGTTGCCAAACCAGCTAAAGTAATGCCGATCTTGACTAGCAGTTCGGTTTGAGACTCTCTCCAGACAGTAAAAACGGTGTACCCAATCAAGACCACTGCCAGAACTAAAATAGTGATTACCAAAGCTCTTACCATTTCTCCTAATCCTCCCTCAAGATCAAAATGTACTAGCTTTATCCTAGCACCAATCTATAGATTTGATTACTCGTTAATCCAGTTTATAAGATAAAACTAAAAGGTGAACGATTGACGATTAGATATCAAATAAAAGGGTGGCGGTCCACTGACCATCAGCTTCTTGCTTTATATTAAGATCGTAGTAAGTTACTCCTTTGATGTCATAAGTAAATCTTTCAATTTTTCGACCGAATAAGTCGGCTTCTATTTGATTATCAAGTAATTTTTTAATTTTTGCGAAAAAATAAACTTCGTTATTTATCTGGCTTAGATAAAGCGCCTGACTTAAAAAATCAACTAAAAGAGTTGAAGGATCAAACGATTCGATCTTTATTTTCCGTTTTGTTTTCGTTTCTTCTTCAGCGGCTGAACTCTGTAATTTTGCCATTCCTTTGAGGGCGTTCAAAAAAAGCTCTTCTTTTGTTTTTCCGAAGACCCTGATTTTTAAGTCTGATGGGTGTTCAATAATCTCAAAATCGGGCATAGATATTACGATTTATCTTTTTGGGTTAATTTATTAAACTCTTCCCGGACAACTTGGCGATCATCCCAAGGAATTTTCTTTCCCTGGGCTAAGCAGATCGATGGCTCACAACCTTTGCCAGTTATCACAATGATATCTTTTTCTTTTGCTTCTTTAAGGGCTTGATTGATCGCCTCTCTCCGGTCGAGAATTTTCTCTGCTCTTCCGCTTGTCCCACTTGCAACCTGATCAATAATTTCCAAGGGATTCTCATCATAAGGATCTTCATTGGTAATTACAATCTCATCGCAGTATTTTGCCGCAAGGCTGCCCAAAACTGGCCTTTTCCATTTATCCCTCCCGCCACCGCAAGCTCCCAATACGCATATCAAACGACTGCCTAATGACTTCAGTGTTTGGTATACTTTTTCCAGGGCATTTGGCGTAAAAGCATAGTCAACAAAGACCCTAAACGGAGCGGAAATCACTTCTTCCATTCGTCCGGCTAGGCTCTCAATTTGTTCCAATCCAGACCGACAAGTTTCGAGATTAATGTCTTCCGACAATGCAATTGAGATTGCGGCTAAAGCATTATAGATATTAAAATCACCAACTAGTTTCAGTTTAAAAATTTTATTATCAATTATAAAAGCTAGACCCTTACCGACTGGCTCAGTTTTTTCTGCGGTAATGACTATTGGTATGCTACTTTTTCCCTGAAGGGTATATCCAATCTTCTTTTGGGCTGGTATTGCCAAAAAATATTCAGCGTTCTTGTCATCAAGGTTTATAATATGCACATCTTTTGTCGCTCTAAAAAGTTCTAGTTTCGCCTGGCGATAATTGGCAAAACCACCATGCGCTTCAATATGTTCGGGCGAAAGATTGGTTAAAACAGCGGTTTTAAAAGAGATGAAACGATGGCGGTATTGTTTAATCCCTTCAGAGGTAACCTCTAAAATAGCGTATTGACAATGATTATCCACTGCCTGCCGCAAGAATCTTTGGACCATTAAACGACCCGGCATTGTCATTCTTAAGGTATTCGAAATTTCCTTCGCGCCAATTTTGAACTTGATTGAAGAAAGATAGGCAACCTTGTAACCGGCTTCTTCTAAGATTTTTGAGGTCATCACCACTACGGTTGATTTCCCGTTTGTTCCGGTTATTCCAATTACTTTAATTTTTTTTGAGGGAAAACGATAAATAATCGCGGCGGTTAGGGCAAATAAAAAGTGATACCAGCTGGAAAGAAAAGGGGGAATAGTTCTTTTTAGGAATCTCTTGAACATATCTTAACTCAATCTTAGTTTAAACAACACCTCAATTCAAATCAAGACTTGCGCAAAACAACTAGCTGTGATAATCTGTTTTTATCCAGATGACTAAGAATTCCTGCCACTGACAACAATCAAAATTTCCAATCTTAAACTTAATCTAATCTAAAATGCCTATCACAAAATCTGCCAAAAAAGCTTTGCGTCAAAATTTAAAACGGAGAGCTAAAAATATAAATCAGAAGAAAGAAATTAAAACCCTAATGAAAGAGGTTGATAACTTGGTTAGGCAAGAAAAAATCGACGAGGCACAAAAGAAATTACCCCAAGCCTATAAATTACTGGATAAGGCGGCCAAGACCAATTTAATCAAAAAAAATACGGCCTCAAGAAAAAAATCCTTATTGGTAAGGTTAGTTAATCGGGCAAAAAAAACTCATCCGAAAACAGAAATAACTAGCTAATATTGAGGCGGTTAACGATTAGGTTCTAAATGAAGCGAACAGATTTCGGCAATCAATAAGTCTAAGGCGGCCGAAGGTTCCAATCGCCCTCTTTTTATATCAATATCTACCTGAAAAATCTTTTGGTAGATTTTTTTTAATTCTGAAAGCGTAAATTTACTGGTTTGACTATAGCTTTTCTTTATAATAAACGGATGCAAACTGGTAAGTTTTGGTAAAGAATAATAGGGCCTGCCTTTTTCCAGTAAGTCTTTAATCGTCAAAAGGTTTCTAAATTGGAAATTTATCATTGACAGGATATATAACGGGGAATCACCATTTTCGATGTGTTTTTTTACCAGACGAAAGGCTTTCTTTTTATCTTTGGCCGCAATCGCATCAACTGTCGTAAAAATACTCGTCTCAATAACTGGTTTAACCATCAGCTCAACATCTCTGACCTCAATCATTCTTAATTTGCTATGACTAACCAGCTTTTTTATCTCATTAGCAGCTCGCCAGAGATCATTACCAATATATTCCATTAATTTTAGGATGGCGGCTTCCGAGGCTTGGCCGCGGTAGCTTTTAATCTCTTCTTTAATCCAATTCTTAAGTTCTTGCCCCTTAAGCGGTTTAAATTCCTGATATCTAGACCTTTTTAACAAAAGTGTCAGCAAAGGGTCATTTTCTGAGATCGCTTTATCCTCGTAGAATAAAACTATATCTCCCGCTTTAATAATCTCTTCCGGCTCTTTTAAAAATTTCTCTTTGAAGCTTGGCGAAGAAAAAGGGTTTCTAATTATAATCATTTTTTTCTCCCTAAACATCGATTTCTTCTTAAGTTCGTTTTTCAGGTCTTGAAAACTAATATCTTCCGCCTCAAAGCATTTCAAGTCGAACCCTTTTTCATTAGTTTTTTTGTAACTCTCAATAATCTCGTTTATCTTGAGGCGGCTACGGTAGTTATCTTGTCCGTAAATTAATATAACCATTTCATTTCCCTTCGAGGATAAAACCTCAGGGGTGTCCACGAATTTAAAATAAACCCTAAACAATTTCTCTAAGATTTATCGTTTAGGGTTTGTGATTTTTTATAATATTCTAAGACAGGCAATTTGTTTTTATTTGAGAACTGACTTTATCTTGTCGATTATTTCGCTGGGGGTGAAATGAGCTTTAATTAAATATCCTGATACACCCAGCTTTAGACCTCTTTCCACATCGTCCTTTTGCCCGAGGTTCGATAAAATAATCACCGGAATTGATGCGGCGGCCGGGTCACTCTTTACTCTAGTCAGTACCTCAAATCCGTCAATACCGGGCAATATCAAATCAAGCAGAATTAAATCTGGCTTTTCTTCTTTTGTCTTCTTCACCCCTTCTTCTCCATCAACTGCTTCAATGGTTTCGTATCCTTCTTTTATTAATTTCTGGACGATAAGTTCTCTTAAGAATCGATCGTCTTCGACGATAAGAATTTTTTTTCCCATAGAATGGTTTAAATAAAATGATATTTCATCTTTACTTTTTTATCGACTTACCAATTTGTTTTACAACCTTCTCGCTAACCTCTTGAGGATCAAACTCTGTTTTAATCAACCAATCTTTTGCCCCAAGTTTCTTTGCCTTATCGATTTCCACCGGTTGGCCGGAATTAGAAATCACAATTACGGGAATCTTTCTCAGTTCGCTATCCCCTCGCATCCATTCCATTACCTCCATCCCACCCATTTTCGGCATAATAATATCGAGAAGCACAAGGTCCGGCTTTGTCTCTTTCATTTTTGCCAAACCTTCTTCTCCATCTTTGGCCACCTCCACATCATATCCTTCACCGATTAACTTCCTTCTTAAAAGATTGAGCATTATTGCTTCATCTTCGATTATTAAAATCTTTTTAGGCATATTTACATTATCACCGTTGATTGACGCTGATTTAGCGGCTTTTCGGCCTAAAAATCAGCAAAATATCAGCAGCTATTTAAAATTTAATTAAAAATCCACAAAAATCATCGCCAAGACCAACGCATCTTTTTTCTTCCACGCTGACATTAAGAATACTCACTTCTCCTCCGGCAATGGCGATGGAACCGGTCTTCGATATTACTCCGTCTAGATATCCTTCAATAAATCCTTCTTCGAAAAAGCAAATATTTTGTAAAACATTGGGGATTCCGGCAGTTAAAGAAGAATCATAGATTTTTACTTGTGCCCCTCTTATCTTTGGCATCATCTCGATTTCTATTCTGCCACCTCTTAAGAACTCAATAATTTTTTTAATTTCTTCTAGAGCCAGTGATAACTCGGCATTCCCCGACTCTATCCCTAGTCTTTTTCCGAACTTCATTCCGGCAAACCTCAAAGCTGATTGGTAACCCACCGAAGCCCACTGAAGCGAAAAAACGACCATTCTCAACGCCCGAATATCAACCTGATCTCCTAATTCTTTCCTTAAGAGTTTAGGAGATCTTCCCTCAATTATATTCCTTAAATCTTTTTCCAAATCTTCAATTAACTTTTCCATACATCAAAGTTTTGGGATATCAAAAGTTAAAAAGTCAACTCAAGAAAGGCGGGGGCAAGTGAGGACAAGCGACTCCCTTTCTTATTTAATATTATATCTTTTTGCCAGAAGGTAACTTCCCAAAATCAAATATACCCCGGCGATTAGCTGGACGAAAAAGAAGGCGATGACCAAAGCTTGACCGACAAACCACTGGTATAAAATTGGTACCTCAATCAGTTCATGAACCGTGCCCCAGACCATAGCCATCCAAAAGAGTCTCCATTCTTCAGGAATCGGCCTATCGCCATAAAACTTACGGAGATACCTGATGATATAATGAGCGGCAACCCCGAATCCGAAAACGATCGGAATGTGGATTAAGATAAGATAAAGGTTTAATCCCAAGGCCGGACCAAGGTAGGTAAAGGGGTTTATGGCGTGAAATTCCAAAAGAGGCATATTTTTAGGATTTAACTTCTTTATATAGAAAATAAGCGCCAAGACCAATTAAGGCGCCGCCTAAGGCATGGGGAAGAGCCAAAAAAAGGTTCTGTTCGATTAATCCCGGACTTGGCCATTCATAAAAAGCCAGTATTTCTCCGATTTCCGCAATGGCGGTTATAAAAATCCCCCATAAAATAAATTTCCAAGATTTAGGAATTTTTCTGCCCGCAAAAAATCTTTGGGTATATTGGACAATATAATAAGTCGCAATGATGAAGACAACAGCAACAAAAACAAGGGCAAACAAGGTTGGCCATTTCAACCACCCCAAAGGTTGACCCATAAAGGTATTAATATCGAAATTTTCTATTCCAATAAGCGGTGGTTTAGAATTTACAGGTACAACCATATCTAAATTGTCTAATTTTAATGATTAATTTTAAAGGTGACGACTTTTATTT
>CAYRJV010000027.1:0-8998 GCA_964424745.1 uncultured Candidatus Saccharibacteria bacterium
GCACGAGACGGTTTCTCGGATCGCACCATGCCGGAACAACCGGGGTGGCCGTGGCGGTCGCAGTCGGCGTAGCGGTGATTGTCGGCGTCGCGCTACTGGTCGCGGTCGGGGTTGGCGTACTCGACGGCATCGCTGTTCCTGTCGGGCTTTCTGTTACCGTGGGGTACAGCGTCGCCACGAAATTCGCCGCCGCGCCTCGCAACTTCGCCGACAAGGAAGACGATGAACCCGACTGGCCGTCCCGAAACCAACCAAAGTAAACCTGCAGGCCAAGGATAGCCAGCACCGCCACCAAGACGATCGCTAGCATCCAGAACGCTGCTCTTCTCATGTTGCCTCACTTTCTCTTCTCTTGTATCAAAAGAGCTAAATATATTAGTCCTTACGCGTGCGTCTAAGCACGCATAAATAGCCCAATGCTATTGGCTGACATTATCACATTTTTATAATTTGTCAAGGACTTTGCAATGGTTCAATCGTTTGGAAACACTTGCGGTAAAATCACAAAAAAACCCGAGGTCCAACCTCTGTTTTCTACTTCTGATGATTTTTTGAAACTCATTGTTTCGATTATTTCTCCAAAATCGCGGAAACACCGAAACGTTTGTAGTCCTTACCCGGCGGCCAGCAACTTAAGAGGACCAGTGATGGTTGACTGTCTGATAACCATTCTAAAGGAATAGCCGCTCCCCTATCCAGCACTTTACCTTCTCTAACCAAGTAAGTATATTTACGCTGGTTAAAATAAAGCCAGATTTCATCGCCTAACTCGAGTTGACTGATTTCATTAAAAATCCAATCGTAATCTATTTTGGGCCAGTTGACTGGTGCGCTATGCCCAAGAATGATCGTTGTTCCTTTTTGACCGGGAAAAACCGAGTCAGGATAATGCATCACTCCTTTTTTCAAACTAGCTTGAAAACTTTCCTCGCTATCATTTTCCGGGGAAATCAGCGGGGCGATGATATTAATCTTGGGAATCTCAATACTATTTTCCCGATCAATGGATTCACCGGGTAAAACTGGAGTCTCCTTTGGAGAAATTTCGCTTTCCGGACTTTCCATTAATGGTGACGGCTCCCGTCTGACAATAGTCTTTAATTCGCCATAAACGGCTCGCTGATTGAATAACCAATAAATTCTTGTCCAGTTGACAGCCACCAGGCCGAGAGCAAAAAAAATAATAAAAAAATACCAGAGATTTTTTTCTTTGAGAGGAAAACTTTTCAAAATGTCTTTAAGTTTATTTATCATTTAACAAAAAAGAGGATTCCTCCCCTACCAAACTGTCCATAATACTAATACTTTGTTTATGGTGTCGCTACGGACATAATCAGCGTAAATCCGCGTCGGCAGTTTTGAAGACCATAGTATTTTAGTAAACCAACTAACTGCCGAGCCCGGATAGAATGAGGGCGATCCGCGTTAATCAGCGTTTCTGTTATAGTATTAGCAACTATTCTTTAGTAAATATTCAGCTGATGAGGAATGAGGCGCAGTAAGAACTCTTTGTCAAAAAAGGCAAATAAAGCCAAGATGATCAGAAAAAGAGAAGCTCTGGCAATTAGATCGCCAAACTGAATGTCAAATTTAATGAAAACATTAATCAGTAATGAAAGAGTAATCAAGAGCAGGGACAAAGAGATAATAAACTGGACAATATCGTTATAATTGTTGGCTAAGAAACGCGAAAGATTAAATAAGAAACTGGTTTTTTGTCCTTCGGTCCCAGAAACAGCTCCTTTAACGATTGGTTTTTCCTTTTCCTCGGCCACTTCTTTAGTCATTTCTTTATTTTCAGTTATCACTTCTTCTGTTCTTTCCGGGGGCGCCGGCGTTTCTTCTGGTTTTGGCGATTCCGCTAATGGCGTTGGTGACAGATTAATCACTTCATTCTCGCTCACTGGCTTTTCGATCACCGAAGTTGTCTGAACAATCTTTTTTTCCTTCATCGAACCAAACAACTCAACCACCACGTATGTTTCGCTACCTTGAAAATCTCCTTTTAAAACGGCGACGCCAATTTCTTGATAAAGCGGATTAAGCAGATTTGCTTTATGATCAGGTGAATTGTACCAAGCCCGATAGATTTCTTCGGCGTCCAAAAAACCAATAGCTAGATTTTCCCCGGCATACTGGTAATCATAATCCATCTCTTTTATCCAATCCCACGATGATCTTCCCGCCGGGCTCTGGTGGCTAAAATAACCTTTTTCCAGCATATCTTTGGCTTTCAGGTAGGCCGCATTGATCAGCCGGGGATCTTCTTTTAAGGAGGGAAGTCCTAAGGCTTCCCGATCTCGGTTGGTTAGCTCAATCAGGGTGTAATTGCTGATATCGGCAAAAAACATTGTTTTCGGCAGACAAATGATGGAAAAAATGCCGATGATTTTCAGCGCTACCAAAATGATAATATAATAAACGACAAATCGGCCAGCCAAAAACTTTGGCCGGAAGTTATTTTCCAGACAGGGAATGAAGAGCAATCTCAGTTTTCCTTTAATCGTTTCTGTAGGTTTCACTGTTTTAGACTATATCATTTTTTTCCTAAAATGTCAAAAAATAGCGGGGGGATTAATTCTTAGCCAATCTTCAGCTCAAAATTTACCGGCGTCACCTCAACTCGATTGCCCCTTTTTATTTTCCCGCTCAAAATTGCCGAAGCTAAAACATTCTCAACTTTATCCTGAATAACTCTTTTCATCTCCCTGGCGCCAAAAATCGGATTATAACTCAACTCCACTATTTCTTTCTTTAACGGTTCAGAAATAACAAACTCAATGTCTTTAAGGCTAAGATTTTTCTTGATTTTATTAAGCAAAAGGCCGGCGATAGCCAAAAGGTTTTCCCTTGATAGTGGTTTAAAAACAACTACAGCATCAAAACGATTGATAAATTCCGGTCGGAAAATGGCATTAGTAAAAAGATAATCCAAAAGCCTCTCTTTGATATCAAGCCAGCCGCCCTCTTTTTTTAAGGCATCTAAGATAATCTGATAGCCGGCATTGGAAGTAGCAATAATAATCGTATTTGAGAAATCAACTTTTCTGCCCAAACCATCGGTCAGCTGACCTTCATCTAAAACCTGCAGGAATAAGTTGAGAACATTGGTATGCGCCTTCTCGATTTCATCTAATAAAACCAGAGAAAAAGCATGTTCTCTAACTTTAGTGGTCAATAGTCCTTCTTGTCCGGTTGAGCCAATTAGCCGGCTGACATCGGGGATCGTCTGGAACTCTGACATATCCAGCCGAATCATTCGTTCTTCCGAACCAAAATAAATTTCGGCCAGGGCTTTTGACGTTTCTGTCTTTCCCACCCCGGTTGGTCCCAAAAAAAGAAAAGTGCCCATTGGTCCTTTACGGGCAACAACTTCGGCCCGCGCCCTTCTCAAGGCGCCGGAAATTTCTTCGACCGCCTCTTCTTGATTGATAATCCTCTCATGAATTAATTCTTCAAGATGAAGCAGGACCTCTCGTTCTTTGGCTTCGATGTCGCCCACGGGAATTTTTGTTTTCTCGGAGATAATCTTGGCCACATGTTTTGGTAGAAGCATTGGCTCTTTCGTCTGGGAAATATAAACCATTAGTTCTTCCAGAAGTTCCATTGCTTTTTCCGGAAATGGTATCGCCGACAGATATTTCGCGCAGTAGAAGATAATGTCACGCAAAGCCGGGAAGCTGACAAATTTTTTATATTTCTTTTCTAAAACCAAAGAAAGATTTTCCAAAAGAATCAAGGTTTCTCTCTCAGAAATCTCACTCACTTCGATTTTCTCGAGTAGAGTTAATAAGGCGGAATTTTGTTCAATATTTTTATGAAGTCCTCCATAGGAAGTGATAGCCACCAGCTGAATTTGGGAGGCGGTGAGATAGGGTGAAATAATGCCGGAAATATCAAACATCCCCAGTTTGGCATTTTCACCCACAAAATTATAGAATTCATCAATAACTAAAATAATATTTCCAGCCGCAATCACTTCTTTGAGAACTGTGTCTAGGAGCGGCGCTGCCTCTTCAGGACCTCCCGCTTGGCTAAGCAGAGCCGCGAGGTCAAGCTGAACCACCCGCTTGTAATTAACTCCGGATAGACTCTCTCCCAAGCTGCTTTTTCTGGCTAAAGCCCAAACCATACTTTTTCGTCCGCTGCCTGGCTCGCCGACAATGAGAACGGCATTACCCTGTCTTCTGGCCAAAATCCTTTCCATTTCGGCAATCGCTTTTTGGTGACCAATTGTCTCGGGATATCCCTGGTTTTTAACAATTTCTGTCAGGTCTACCGAAAATCTATCTAAAGTAAGAGTATATCCAGCCGTCCATTCTTTAGCTAAGCTTCCCATCATTTTTAAATTTTTCCATTCCCAGAATTTTTTCTGCTCTTCAATTGTCTTTTCCAGATACTCCAGCCAGCGCACTAAAGATTCAATATCCGTCACCTTTAGTCGGACGCTAATTAGAATTTCCCTAAAAAACGAGTCGCATTTTGCCAAAGCCACTAATAAATCTCCTTTTTCAATCCGCTGATGTCCTTTACCCTGCGCAATCCACAACGATTCAAGGACGGTATTTTCAAAATTGCTGGCATAGAGTTTTACCGGTGTTTTCTCTTCAAAAGATTTTATCCGTTCTTCAAGATTTTTCTTAATATCGCTGATATCCAAAAGTAACCGACTAAATATAAAATTAAATTTTGGATTATCTTTTAGCAAAAAATAAAATAGAGCCGTTGAATTTGCTTCTACGCCCTTGACTTCACAAAACTTAATAGTTTTGCCCACCGCCTTGGCAACTTCAATACTAAAAAACTCGGCGATATTAAAATTCTCCGGCCTTAAGGCGGCTTGACTAATCTCTATTGTTAATTTTGGCTTAGCTAATCTCATCGAAAAAAAGACGTCAATCAGCCAGAAAGATAAATAACTGCTGAAAAAAACAAGAAACGCACCAAACAACGTTCGGTTTAATATCAGGGTAAAATTCTCCGACAGAAATCCGTAAGAAAACAGTAAAAATGAAATAAAAGATAATCCTAAAAATATTTTTTTAAATAGATTGGCGAACTCAAAAACCGGCTGGCGCGACCACCTTAAGGAATCATTAATAGCGGTATTTTTAAAATCAAAATTAAACATAATACTGGATATTTCTTAAAACACCAAAAGTCTCACTCCAAATAAAAAACCACCGCTGATTAAAAATGGTAAAAGAAACCAACCAGTAAATACTGCCAGGCCAAGAAAAACCAAACAAATCTCAACAGCAATTCCAACGACAATAAAAATACTTCTCACAAATGCTCCTAAGGCCCGAGAAATCAAATTAAAACTGGCCGCTTCAAAATATCGTTTGAGATCGAATCCACGGCCGTAAGATGATTTATATCGGTGCCAGTAAGAAAAAAAAGTTTTAAAGAGAAGAAAAATGGAAAAATAATCCAAACCAAAAGCGAGAAAGTTTTTCCAAGCCTTGATAATGTTTTTTGGAACTTCAGAGAGATACCAGCCAATCACTTGTTCCAAGATGCCTCGTTTTTCGGCAATTTTCTTCATTATTGTAATTATACAGGCGTTAAAGCCGTTCGGCAATCCTTAGTTCATCTATATACCTAAATAGTTTTCACGACTTAATCCTGAAATTTTCTTAATCGCTTTCTAAAATATTATATCAAGTGTAAAAATAACCCTTGACACACTTCTTTGGTTGTTTATAATGACATTGAAATTAAAAAGGTCGTATAAAATCTATCCGAAAAAAGACAAAAACAACAAAAATATCTAAATAAATCGCTGGCTAAGCGTGCCAAAAAAGGTTAACCACGCTTAGTCATAATCAGCGCGTTCTATAAAGATTAGTATTCTCTATTTATGCTCTACGAAAAATTTTCCCCCGCCTACGGAGAGGAAGACGAAGAAACAGCGAAAATGCCAGAGGAAGAAGAAGGAGATGAAGAGACGGAAGAACCACTCGAGGGCGATGAGGAATTACCCGAGGAAACTCCAGATGAAGAGGAAGAAGACGACTTTGAAAGCAACGCTTCGCTTGGCGAAGAATTTGATGATGAAGAAAACAAATAGATGGAACAGATGAGAGATTAAAAACTCTCACCTCTTATACAAAAAACCCTGAGCGTAAGCCAAGGGTTTTTTGTTCTTTTCAAATATTTCAAAATATCCTCAATGAATCTAGTTAAAAATGCCACGACATTTTATTCAGGGCATACCAGATAACAAATCCGATAATGATAATGACGGTTATCAAATCTATTTTTTTCATTCTTTTTCTTCGTTTAAAAATGATTTCTTAGAAATTATTTTGAAAACGCCTTCGACAAAATCACCGCCGGCATAACCAACCACAAAAGCAAAAGCCGGTGTATAACCTCCTCCTAAAAAATTTATTCCCAGGCTTTCACCGGAGGCGGCCACCAAAAGACCGATAATTCCGGAAAGAAAAGCCATCACGAAAAAATACGGCACGTTAAAACCGACATTTTTGTAGGAATACTGGTGCTTGATGAAGCCGATTAATCCCCGGACCACTCCCCCGCCGAATCCGGCGATAATAATTGTCCAGTACATATGATTGAAAAATTGATTAAACCGTTTCCATTATACCTCGATCCCGGATTTTTACCAATTTGCCCGCCCCAGCTGCCGTGATGTTATTTTTCTATTGTAAAAGTTTTACGAGATAGCCGTTTACTTTCAGTTGTTCGGCAATGGAATTTTCCAGCTCCAAGGCGGCAACTTCCGGAAAAATATCGCGGTAATTCCTTAAATAATCAAATTCGGACAAGTTTTTAAAACGGTGGTAGTGGTAATTAATAGTCCCCCACTCTTCATCAAAATGAGGGGTATTTCTAATTGATGAGATATGACCGCAACGATGGGGATAGTGGTGAATTGTTTGAATATCGTTCTGGTATCTCTCTTTATCAACCAAACGCGCATTTTCCAGATGGGAAAAGTCAACGCAGACGCCAGCTACGTGGTCGATTTCGGCAGTAGCTAACGGATAAACTGTATTCTCAATATAAATTTTACTGATGTATTTCTTGAAATCGTCTGATAAGGGAAATTGTTTTTGTGAATGGATATTAAAAAAAACTACCTGATAGTTAGCCGTTAAATAATCCAATTCCCACAATTCCATATCGCTGCGAAGATGAACCAGCGGTATTTTTTTAATTTGCGTTTCTTTCAACAGCTGATAGGCTTCTTTTCTCTCCTTCAGTTCCAAACAGGTCGGGAAAAAACAAACCTCCGTCAGCCTAAGAGAGGCGATCTCGGCGATTTGGCTCCGCCAGTCTGCTTTTTTAGTTGTGCTAATTGTCGGATAAATATTCATCAATTCTCAAATTTTTACTCTCAAATTCTCACTTTCAAACTCTTACCGTAACGTGATTTTAACGATCGTCAAAATTGCGTTACGGGACAAATTAAATCGTGGGGATAGACAGCAAAGCGTTTTGGGAATAAGCACCCCGGTAGTACAAATTTAGTGAATCCCGCGGCGGCGACGGCTGGCTTTTAGGGCAAAACGATGAGCTTCTTCGCGAACCTTAAGAAGCGTACCCTTCATCATTGTCAATAAATTCTTCGTTGATTTTTTCGTTCCCTTTTGAAAAACTAAACGATCATTGGCAAATTTTGATATCCCCACCATTATAATATTTGTTTTCAGTCTTTTCAACGTTCGGGAAACATAATCAACCTGCGGCCAGCCGCCGTCAATCAGAATTAAATCCGGTAGCGGCCATTCGGGATGATGAAAACGCCTGATAATAACTTCCTCCAAAGCCCTTAAATCATCATTGGCCGATGCTTCTTTAATTTTAAATAAACGGTAATAGTTCTTGTTTGGTACGCCATTGAGAAAAGAAACCATTGCCCCAAAAGTTTCTTTGCCAGTTAAATGGGAAACATCATAGCCTTCAATTCTGGTTATTTTTTCGCTAAAAGGCGGATAAACATCTTCCTTGGAAATCAATGCCACATCTTGAATATGTTTTAAACTCTCTGCCTGAAAAGGATTTTCTTTTTTTAGTTTTTTTAATAATCGTTTCTTTTCGCCTTTGAAAAATAAAATAAGGTTATCAATATTTTTCTGATAATCATCTTTACTGATAACGCCTAGACAGGCACCCGGGCATAATCCTATCTGATAATCAAAGCAAGGCCGGCCAGAATTTGGCTGACAAGTACTATAGGGAAATATCCGGCGCAAGATACGCAAGGCGGTTTCCAGAATGCCCATACTCTTATACGGACCAAAAACCCCGTAAAGGGGGCGTGGCCCCCCACGGGGGGCTCTACGCCCCTCTGCCCAGCGACCGGGATTAACCTGTAATTCCCGCTGGCGGACAATAAAGGGCCGCGGGTATTCTGTTCTAGGAATGACAATATAAAGGAATGAACGGTTGTCTCTCTCCCTAATATTATATTTCGGCCAATATTTTTTAATCAAATTAGCTTCAAGAATAACCGCTTCTAAGAGGTTGTCGGTTTGATAATGTTTAATTTTTACAGCCGAAGAGATCATTTCTTCTAGCCGCGGATCAAGATTCTTCTGAAAATAATTCATTACCCTTTTTTTTAAAGAGATTGCCCGACCAATGTATAAAACCTTTCCTTTTCTATCAAGGAATGTATACACCCCTGGCTTTAAAGGTAATTTTTTCGTTTGTGTCGATAAATTCATAAAAATTTCTTAACCTAATAAGTCTTGCGTTTAAATCCAAATTCCAAAATCCAAATGTCTAATAAAATGCCAAATGTCAAATATCAAATGACTAAAAGTTTTATCAGATTAGACATTTAAACCTTGTCATTGGGATTTTCATTTGAAATTTGTCATTTGGAATTTGTCATTTCTCTAGATATACTCTTAAATACTCTCCTGTAAACGAGTGTGGATTTTTAGCCACCTCTTCAGGGGTGCCGGTAGCTACCACTCTGCCTCCTCTCTCTCCTCCTTCAGGACCTAAATCAATGAGATAA
>CAYRJV010000028.1:0-8824 GCA_964424745.1 uncultured Candidatus Saccharibacteria bacterium
AGCTACCACTCTGCCTCCTCTCTCTCCTCCTTCAGGACCTAAATCAATGAGATAATCGGTTGATTTGATAACATGCATATTATGTTCAATCACAATCACCGTATTTCCCCGATCAACTAACTTATTAAGAACTTTCAAAAGCATTTCGATATCATAATAATGCAAGCCAACTGTCGGTTCATCCAAAAGGTATAAAGCCCTTTTACCTAACCGGTGAGTTAATTCACGCGCCAGTTTTATCCGCTGCGCCTCGCCACCAGATAAAGTCGTGGCTGACTGCCCTAACTGAAGATAGCCTAAGCCGACTTCCTGAAGGACTTGGAGTTTTTCCGTGATTTGATAAATTTCCTTAAAATATTCCATTGCTTCATCAATCGTCATTGTTAAAACCTCGCTAATGTTCTTACCTTTGTATTCTACTTGCAAAGTTTCGCGGTTAAATCTTTTCCCCTGACAGACATCGCATTTTACCAGAACCGGCGGTAAGAAATGCATTTCAATCAGGTTGGCGCCGGCACCCTCGCAGGCTTCGCACCGTCCACCACCGCGACTACTAGAAACATTAAAGGAAAAACGCGACGCGGTATATCCCCTTTCGCATGCTTCAGGCAGCAGAGCAAAAAACTCTCTAATTGGCGTGAAAATGCCGGTATAAGTAGCCGGGTTTGACCGCGGTGTCCGGCCAATGGGCGACTGATCAACGACAATCACCCGATCGACATATTCCGAACCGAGGATCTTACTGACATTCTCCAGAGACTTCTCGAAATGTGATTTTATTTTGGTCAGATTTTTATAAAGCACATCGTAAAGTAAAGACGATTTGCCGCTGCCGGAAACTCCAGTCAAGCCAATCAGTTTTCTTAAAGGAATGACCACATCAACATTTTTCAGGTTATTCGCCCGGCCGCCAACAATTTTTAGTGTTTCATTCATTTTTACTCGCCTTATTTCTGGCACCGTAATCCTTCTTTTCTCCCGCAGGTAGGCCAAGGTCAGCGACCGAGAAAAGGAAGATCCTTTGAGGAGCATCGTTGGTGAACCATTAGCCACGACCTCGCCGCCATTATTTCCGGCTCCCGGTCCCAGATCTAAAAGATAATCCGCTGAACGAATCGTCTTTTCATCATGCTCAACCACAATAATGGTATTATCTTGCTCTTTTAATGTCTTCAGGGTTCTAATCAGTTTATCGGTATCTCTTTCATGGAGTCCAATCGTTGGTTCATCTAAAACATAAAGCGTCCCGGAGAGTTTCGAGCCAATTTGCGATGCCAACCGTATCCGCTGCGCCTCGCCACCAGATAAAGTTTCTGCCTCTCGGGCTAAGCTTAAATAATCAAGTCCAACTTCCAAAAGAAATCCCAAACGATTGATTATCTCTTTAATCAGATTTTGGGCAATGATTTTCTGACGCTCGCTCAAATTTTTTTCATAATCAACGAAAAAATTATAGGCCCGTTCAATCGTTAGGGTGGTGATTTCATAAAGATTTTTTTTATTAATCTTCACTGACAAAGCTTCTGGCTTCAATCTTTTACCGTGACAATCCGGACAAATGGTATTCAAAAAAAGATCAGTTTTGCCCAAACCATGACAAGTAAAACAAGCGCCATGCGGACTATTAAAAGAAAACAAGCGCGGCTCAACCTCGGGAAAAGCAAAGCTGTCTTTGGGACAAGTCCACAAGCTAGAAAGAAGCATCTCGTCCGTTTCCTTTCCTTCCTTAAAAACAATATTAACCAAGCCTTTGCTGTAATGAATGGCATTCTCCACCGCTTCAAATAACCGGCCTTGGTCGCTGGTCATTACGCGGTCCATAACAATCTCAATGGTATGACGTTTATACCGGGAGAGAACCAAGCGGTCGTGCAGAGAAACGATTTGGCCGTCAACGCGCGCCCGGTCATATCCCAAATTAAGAAAATCATAAAAAAGCTGGTAATACTCCCCTTTCCGGCCGCGCACCACCGGTGAAAGAATCAAAACATTATTTTCTTTCAGTTTCTTGGCATTTTCAATGATGATATCCACCATTTCATCGACTGATAACTTCTCAATTTTGCGGCCGCATATTGGACAAAAAACTTCACCTAAGCGAGCAAACAAAACGCGGAGATAATCGTAAATCTCGGTTAAGGTGCCGACGGTCGAACGCGGATTGTGGCTTAAGGCCCGCTGATCAACGGCAATGGCGGGAGACAGCCCGATAATTTCATCAACATCGGGCCGGTCCATCTGGCCCAAAAACTGCCGCGCGTAAGGTGAAAGCGACTCAATATAGCGGCGCTGACCCTCAGCAAAAATCGTATCAAACGCCAAAGACGACTTGCCGCTACCAGAGACGCCGGAAAAAACAATTAACTTGTTCTTGGGCAAGTCAACGCTGATGTTCTTAAGGTTATGCACCCGCGCACCTTTGATAATGATTTTATCGGTGGCCATAGAACTTAAAACATTGAAACTTGGAACTTGAAACACATAAGCGAGGCGGTTATTAAGCTTGCTTAGTCTGGCTAACTAAACATCGTGAAGACGGTTCCTTAAGGGGGACATTTCGCAGACGAGCCGTTATCAAATAAAGGATTGAGAATAACCGGCTCTGGCTCGGTGAGAAAAAGCAGCGGTCGCAAATAATCAAGGTCATTACTCAAGACCGACTGCGTGTCACCCGAAAGGAACTGGCTGAACGTTTTAAGTAAGTAAATAACCGCCGAGCGTCAGTCCCCTAGATCAATCAGCGACTCGATTTTCTTGGTTATGGTTTTCGGGACAATGCCGTGCTTCTGATTATACGCCAATTGCGCCTTTCTTCTTCTTTCCACTTCCTTAATTGCTTTTTTCATTGAGCCGGTCAGTTGATCCGCATATAAAATAACTTTTCCTTTGACGTTGCGGCTGGCGCGGCCCATTGTCTGAATGAGCGACGTTTCGCTTCTTAAAAATCCCTCACGATCCGCATCCATAATGGTTACCAGTGTTACTTCCGGAAAATCCAATCCCTCGCGCAAGAGATTAACGCCGATTAATACTTCAAGCTTACCCTCGCGGAAATCAGTAATGATTTTGGCTCTCTCCAAAGTCTGGGTATCCGAATGCATCCAGCGGCAGCGAAATTTTCTCTTTTCTAAGAAGTCGGTTAAATCTTCGGCCATTTTCTTGGTTAAGGTGTTGACAATCGCCCTTTCTTTGTGTTCCACAATCCCTTGTAATTCTTTTATTAGGTCATCAACTTGACTCAGATTTTTCTTTTTATCAAAAACTGGTCGAACTTCAACCGGCGGATCAACAATGCCGGTCGGCCGCACCACCTGTTCGGCTACCTGTAAAGAATGTTTTAATTCCCATGGTCCGGGCGTGGCGGAGGTAAAAATCACCTGACCAATCCGTTCTGCAAATTCCTTGAATTTCAACGGCCGGTTGTCCAAAGCTGAAGGCAAACGCCAACCATACTGCACCAAAACTTCTTTACGTGCCCGATCGCCCTCATACATTCCGCCTAACTGGGGTACACTAATATGTGATTCATCAATAATGGTGAGAAAATCCGGCTTACCGTCTCTTAATGGAAAATAAGAAAGCAGAGTTTCCGGCGGTTCGCCCGCCAATTTGCCGGTCAAGTGCCGCGAATAATTTTCAATACCGTGGCAGTAACCGATGGTCCTTAACATCTCCATATCGTAGCGCGTTCTCCTTTCCAGCCTTTCCGCCTCCAAAAGCAAGCTGTTTTTATTGAAATACGCCAGCCGCTCTTTCAACTCTTTCTGGATTTCGCTAATCGCTTGCTCTATCTGCGGCTGGGTGGAGACGAAATGTTTGGGCGGAAAAATGACGGCTTCTTTCATTTCTTCAACAATATGGCGGGTGAGATTGTCAACAATGCCCAGAAAATTGATTTGCTGGTCTTTCAGTTCAACGCGAACAATGTTTTCCGCCCCAGCCGGCATAATTTCTAAAACATCGCCGCGGACCCGGAAATAACCCCTTTTCAATAGACCGTTGCTCCGACTAAACTGCATTTTGACCAGCTGTTTTATCAGGTCGCCGCGGGTAATCGGCCGGCCTTTTTCCAAATGTAAGGAAGCGCCCAGATAAGACGAGGGAATGCCCAGGTTGTAAATGCAGGAAACCGAAGCGACAATAATCACATCCCGTCGCGTCAATAAAGCGCTCGTCGCCTGATGCCTTAAGCGATCAATCTCCTCGTTAATCATCGCTTCCTTTTCAATATAGGTATCGGTGATCGGTAAATAAGCCTCGGGCTGGTAATAATCGTAATAGGAAACGAAATAATTGACCGAATTTTCCGGAAAGAAGTTTTTATACTCGCGATAGAGCTGAGCGGCTAAGGCCTTGTTGGGAGAAATCACTAAAACCGGCTGGTCAAAATGACTGATGGCATTGGCGATGGAGAAAGTTTTGCCCGAGCCGGTTACACCTAAAAGCGTCTGGAAGGGATAGCCTTTTTTTATTCCTCCGACCAAAGCCTTGATTGCTTCCGGCTGATCGCCTGTCGGTTTAAAATTGGACCTAAGTTTAAAAATACCCATATCAATAGAAATAGCACAAAACACCGCGTTCGCGGGATTAAGGGTATATATGGATGCTTTTCATTTTACACCTAAACCTCGTTTTTGAAAAGATTTATCAAAATTGCTAATACCTTGCCATTTACGCGGATTAACGCTGATCTCCCTCGTGCTCTCGGGAGGGCGGCCGGACTGATATCTAAAGCTCATCTCTCGGCGAGGCCGCCACCGCTGATTTACGTGGATAAAAAAATACCGTATTTACGTGCTTAATTCTTGTCTAAGCAACAAAAAAGCCCTACACCTTTTTTGCCAAGATAGTGAATGGCGGAGGTCTTGCCTTCTCTTTTTAGCTTCCCTATTTTATGCGATAGGAGACGTATTTTCCTTCTTTTTGCTGAAAAGATAAATGTAGAGAATTTCCAAAATACCGACGGTGTTAACCACTAAGAGAACGATAAACCAAATTTTATCGTTTTGCCGTGCCGCCTTCCATAAAGCTCTCCCCTTCCAATAAATTGACCAGACCAACAATGCCAGAATAATCAGGCTAACAAAAGGCAGAAGAAAATGAAAAAAGGGCAGACTCTGGCGGATAAAGTTCTCGATAATGATAGTTACGTTTTGGGTTTCGTAAGGATTCATTTTTATTGTATCGGGGTCAGACCCCGATATTAATTGATATCAATTTTTCAGCGCCGACTAACGCCAGGCTTATTCAATTAAACACTTGTTCTTTATCCACTATCTTTTAATCTATGAAGCAATGAATTTTACGGCGATATCCGCATTAAGCTCATTAACCGGAAAAGTTAGTTTTCCATCTGTCCCCACAGTATAGGTTTCGTTTTTAGTAATTGTGCCGGTGCGGGTATCCCACCACGAAGCAGAATAATTTCCAACGGTTAGCCCTTGAATGGTTAGCGTCCCAGAAGCAGCCGGTATGGAAACGCCGTCAAAAACTTTTTTCCAAGTCTGATTGGCATTATCAATCCACAGGAGAACTCTGCCCGAAGAAGTGTCACGCGTACCCCAAGCCCTGATTGTTCCGGCGGTAACTGTCACTAAAATCTGGTTATCGGCGGTAAGATCAGTCCCAATATCATCATAATTGCCATTGGCAAGCGGTTCGCCCTGAATAAATTTTTCGTAAGCGGCAAACACTTTGTAAGTGTCGTAATTGCTATTGGGATACGAACCACCAGTAACAAAAAGCCGCGGATACCATTCGCCATCGCAGGAATATCCCAAAGTGCCAACATGAGCCCAGGTTTTTTTGTGATAGTAAAGACCCTGCGGTTCTTGGGAAATTTCCGAATTCTGGGGAGATGTGCCTGAACTAGCATCGCCACCCTCGCCCCTGACAATCGGCTTATTGTAATTAAAACTGCTTTGATATTCTTTAAAACGGAGATAACATTCCCGTTGATAAGCGGCGGAATCATCCCAAATTTTACTAATTAATTCGCAACGACCATTGCTGTCACAGCTGGAGCCGGTGGTATTGGCATACCAGTGCTTGTCAGAATAATCCATCAGATAGCCTTTGGCCGGATCAGTCCAATAACTGCTTACCCACCAGCCCCAGAAAGAATTAGTCATTAAAATATGTCTCGGTGAAAGACTGTCAACATATTCGGCAAAGTCGAAACCAGCACTATAAGCTTCATTAGAAAGGTCATTTTCGTTACCGATCTCCAGTGAGTGAATAGCTGGTGAATAGCTCCACCGAGCAATAAAGTATCGAGTATAAGCGTTTTCATACCAACGGGCCGCTTGGCTAGGAGCTGAGTAAAAATTATTAGGACAGCTGCCCCAACCGCACTGGTACCAACTACCAATCGAACCGTCAGTTTGGAAGCGGTTTAAAACCGCATCATTTTTGTGAAAAACAGTCAGTTTGTGATAAACGCCAGATTGTTCGGAAAGACTAATGATTTCATCTAGCCGAGCGGCATTAATCTGATCCACATAGTTATAGGTATCAGGATCCGACCGAGCCAGGAGATTTGGTCCCCAGCCATTGTTACCCGTTTCATCTCTTTGCAGTTTGGCTGAATGAAACCTAATCTTTCCGCTTTGAACTGTATTAAAAGGCGAAGGCGCATCCGAACTCATATACAAACCCCGAAAGGCAATATTCAAGGCGGTTGAACTACTATTGGTAAAGACTAAACTGTAATCCTTCCACTCGCTGTTTCGATCGCTACAAGTGTATCCCTTAGATTCGTGGAAGGTTGAAGTTGAGGAACAAATATCTAACAAGGCATCACTCCGAGTGCCAATTTGTGCTCGAAGAACTTGTTCGCCAGCGATTTTCGCCCGGAAACTTAGTTTGTATTTTGCTCCGGCTAGCGCCGGAACGTCCTGGCTAGTATAATAGTATGGCGCATAGCTAAATAGTTTTCCATTGAGAGTATCGGCATCATCGGCAGTCGTTCCTGCTCCTGAGCCAAACGCCCAGCTCATTTTTAAATCGTCGCCAAAGGGAACAACATAATAATTTGCTCCTTCTCCGGTTGGAAACCAGCGAATAAAACGGACGCCATTATTACCCATTTGGCTGACATTTATTCTGATTTTGGCTAGACTGTTAAAGGGACTACCCTCTTCAACATTGATCAGGGGAGCCACAAACGATGTACCATTAGAAAACTCAAAAAATCTTGGGTCGGTCTGGCTTACCTTGACAAAGCCCTTGCGGTTGGATTCAATACAAGTAAATTGCCGGATACTATTTTCACCAGTACCATTCGCATCTCTAGCCCTAATTTTATATTGCCAAGTTCCGGCAATATCCGGACTAAAACGGCAACGCCAATCGGAATTGCCAGTCGGCGAAAAAGTAACACTGCTACCACTGCCCATTTCGGTCATTGGTTGGTAGTAAAAACAGGCAAGAGTTTTGGCGTTGCCCCAATTTGTTTCTCCGGGTGGCAACAGCAAAGCATCAACGCTAATTCCTGTTTTGCTCTCCACTCCCGATGGCGTATTTTCGTCATAAGGAAAATACATATTATTTGCCGCCGTACTGACATTAAACGAAATCTCAAACTTGGCATATTTCTCAATGGAACCAGGTGTCTGTACCGTCAGTGAACTAATAACCGGGGCGGCGATAACCTCAAATGTTCCGGTCGTGGTGATACCGGTATTATTTGAATTGGTTGCTGGAGTTTCAAAATTAGTGGTGATATCGGTCTGAATATTGGCGGCACCCGCTTCGACTGTATAAGTGTGTGACCCGGCAGTCATTGACAGAGGAATGGTGTATGAACCGGTCCAAATTGTATTGCCATTACTATCGGTAGAGCTGTAGGCTAAAGCAACCTTATCGCCGTTATCCACCACCACTTGAATCTTATTATCGCCTCCTAAAAGAAGGTTACTTGGCAACATTGAGGTATTGACCGTAAAGTTAATAACACCGCCGGGCGAATAGACCGAGGCATCGGTTGAGGTATTAATGGACCAAGGCGCTAAAGCAAAGTATTGAATAAACTGCTCACCTGAGATAGATTTTGCCAAAGCGCCATATAACCATCCCTTTTCATCGTGAACTAGCTTATTAAAATTGTAACTGCCGCTACTAAAAGAATAAGGGATTTGCCATTTCACTTCATAAGAGGAATTATAATAAATAATGTTGGTAATACCTGAACTGGAGTCTAAAGAATAGAAACCATTCTGACCATCGGCAAAAACTGTTGGCAAAGATCCCTTTGAAGTTGACCAAAGAAGTGTCCCGTCACTGGTCCGAATTGCCTCAATAATATAATTCGTGGCCGTTTCTCTCACGCCTAAAAGAATACCGTCTGTTCGTAAAATAAGCCGGCGGTAGCCTCTATCACTTGTCCCCAGACTCTTCGACCATTTTAATGTTCCGTTGGCATTAATGGCGAAAAGTTTTTTTCAATGGAGGCTGACCAGCCATAATTGCTAATATAAATTGTGCCGTCGCTGTCAATCACCGGCTGAGACATACCCACATCACCGGTGCTATACTCCCAAATGACCGAACCGTTGGCCGGATTAATCGCGTAAAGTTTTCCTTGATTTAGATCTTCACCGGTGGAAGGTATATAGATTGTAGAACCAAGATAAAGAATACCATCATTATCAACGGTAATCGGACTTGTTCCCGCTTCAGCACCAGCCGGAGTAGAAATTGTTTTTGTCCATTTAATCGTTCCGTCGGCATTGAAGGCGTAAATGGTAAAATTGGGACTGGCATAGGGATTTTTGGTGGTATAAAGGGTACCATCTTTGCCGATGGCAACAGAACTGTTGCCATG
>CAYRJV010000029.1:0-7928 GCA_964424745.1 uncultured Candidatus Saccharibacteria bacterium
TTATTGATTAGCAGATTATGTTATATAATTGAAAGAGAAGCACTATGCAAATAGGCGGCTTAGAAAAACTAACTTTAATTGATTATCCGGGCAAGATTGCCTGTACGGTTTTTTTAATCGGCTGCAATTTTCGTTGTCCTTTTTGCTACAGTAGCGAACTGGTCTTGCCGGAAAAAATCAAGAAGCAGCCAATCATTTCCGAAAAAGAATTTTTCGCTTTTTTGAAGCAAAGAAAAAGCCTTCTTGAAGGGGTGGTCATCTGCGGCGGCGAACCGACGATTCATAAAGATTTACCGGTCTTTATTAAAAAAATAAAAAAGCTTGGTTTTTTGGTAAAACTGGATACCAATGGTTCCAATCCGGAGATGCTTAAAATGTTAATTTCCAAAAGACTGGTTGATTATGTGGCGATGGACGTGAAAGCACCGTTGATAAATCAAAAATCAAACATCAAAAATCAAAAAGATTACGAGTTCCAATCCGCCTCCGGCCTTGGCGGATCAAGTTTCAAGAAGGCGAGTGGTGTTAATATTGATGAAGCGATAATCAGAAAGAGTATTGATATCATTATGAACTCTGGGATTGATTACGAGTTTCGTACTACGATTGTGCCGGGGATTCATACCAAGGAAGAGATTAAGGAAATTGCCGTCATGATTAAAGGAGCTAGAAAGTACTATCTTCAGAAATTTCGACCAGAGAAAACAATTAACCCTAGATTTGAGAAAGTAAAGCCTTATCCGATTGAATATCTAATCGAAATTCGGGAAATAATTGCGCCTCTTTTTGCTTTCTGTCAAATTCGCTGAAACTTCTTGTTAAGTAAAGTTATTTATGACGGCATCAAAGACACTTGTCTATTGTTGTCTGGCTTTTATTGCCGGTATATTTTTGCATTCTTTAGTCAAGATTCCTTGCTCTCTTAGCCTAAACCATATTCTCTTGCTATTTTTGCTTTTTGCTTTTTTAATTTTTCTTTTCTGGAAAAGAAAAGGATTTCTTATCGTTAGTCTTAGCTGTCTGTTCCTGGTCTTTGGGTTTTTTTGTTATCAATCAGCCATGCGGAGGATTGAGGAAAATACTTTGAAAAAATATAACAATTCCGAAAAGACTGTTATTTTAGAGGGAATAGTCGTTGAGGAGCCAGTCGTTTCCACCGACCGTTTAAAAATAGTCGTTACGGTGACTGATTTTGAAACCGGAACAATAATGAAACAAGAAAAATTAGGCAAGATTTTAATAACCACCAACCGTTACCCAGAATTCAGGTACGGAGATAAAGTTAGGGTCAGGGGTAAACTAGAGACGCCGCCAATATTTGACGGGTTTAATTATCAGAATTATTTGGCGAAAGAAGGGATTTTTTCAGTCGTTTATTGGCCAGAAGTAAAACTGATCGGAGAAAATAAAGGAAACTTAGTTTTAAGGAAACTTTTTTCTTTAAAACAGAGACTAGAAGATAGTTTGAATAAATTAATGACTCCGCCCCAATCGGCAATTCTCGAAGCATTGCTTTTTGGCGATGAAGAAAATCTCTCCCAAGAGTGGAAAGATAAATTTAACCTCACCGGTACCCGTCATATCGCCGCTGTTTCCGGAATGAATATTACCATTGTCAGCGCCCTGATTCTTAATTTTCTTTTAGGTCTGGGGTTTTGGCGAAACCAGGCCTTTTATTTCTCGCTGGTCTTGATTATTTTTTATATTTTAATGATTGGTGCTCCGGCTTCAGCCGTCAGGGCGGGGATTATGGCTGGTCTTTTTCTGATTGCCCAGCATTTTGGCAGATTCGCTGTTGCTTACCGGGCGGTAATAATTGCCGCCAGTCTTATGCTTCTAAAAAACCCTCTTCTTTTAATCTGGGATGTTGGTTTCCAGCTTTCCTGTTTGGCCATACTGGGATTGATTTATCTGCAACCGTTTTTCTTGAATTTATTTAAAAAAGTTCCTTCTGTTTTTCAAGCAAGAAATACTCTTGCTGCCACTTTTTCTGTTCAGGTTTTTACCTTACCAGTTTTAATTTACAATTTCGGCCGAATCCCGATTTTGGGTCCACTGGCCAACATTCTTATCGTTCCCTTCTTGCCTTTAATAACTATTTCTGGTTTTGCCTTTTCTTTCTTAGGCATATTTTGGCGAACAGGAGGTCAAATTCTTTCGTGGCCGGTTTGGTTACTACTAAGTTATTTATTAGCCGTGGTGAATGAGTTTTCAAGAATCTCAATTGTTTCGCTGATTTTTAAAAATATTCATTGGATTTGGCTCGGACTCTATTATCTACTTCTTATTTATTTTGTTTGGCAGCTAGAAAAAAAGTCTCGCCAACCGAATTTTTTATAGAAAGATTAAAGAAATGGATATGCTACAATAAAGTTATGGGGCAAATAATTAAATTTCCGGAAAACTTCTTGTGGGGATCGGCGACTTCCGCCTATCAGATAGAAGGAGGAATTGAGAATAATGATTGGACAGAAATCTATCCTGCCGGTCGAGCCTGCGACCAGTATCATCTTTACGAGAAAGATTGCGAGTTGATACAAGAGCTTAATCAGAATAGCCATCGTTTTTCTCTTGAATGGTCAAGGGTTGAACCTGAAGAAGGCCGTTTTGATGAAAAAGAAATTAATCATTACCGCGATGTTCTCCAGGTCCTGAAACTACGAGGGATAGAAACAATGGTCACCCTTCATCACTTTACTCTACCTATCTGGCTGGCAGAGAAGGGCGGCTTTGCCAACAAAAAATCGATTTTTTATTTCTCACGCTTTGCCGAAAAAGTTTTTGTTGAATACAAAGACCTGGTTGATTTTTGGATTACAATTAACGAACCGTTAATTTACGCCTTTTGGGCCTTTCCGCTTCTAAAGAAAACCAGTATTAAAAGACTTTTGCTGATTGCCTCTTCTTTTAAGGTTATTCATAACCAAATCGCCAGCCATAAGAAAATTTACGAGATTTTTCATAGAAATTCTAATAACGCAGCTAAAGTGGGAATTGCAAAAAATAACACCTATTTTGAGCCTTTTAATAATAAATCTCTTTTAGATAAGATAGGTGTTGAAGCCTGCCGTTTTTTTTGGAACCGCTATTTTTTAAACCGGATAAAGAATCACCTTGATTTTATCGGTCTAAACTATTACTTTCATCGCAAGGTTCGTTTTCCTTTTTCCACGGAGAATGAAAACAAAGCGGTTTCCGATATCGGTTGGGAGATATTTCCCGAGGGCATTTACCACACCCTCACGGAACTTCAGCGATATCAACTGCCCATTTATGTTACCGAGAATGGGCTGGCGGATGCCGAAGATAGATTAAGAAAAGATTTTACGAGAGATCATCTGTTCTGGATTCATCGGGCAATAGGAGAGGGAGTGGATGTACGCGGTTATTTTTACTGGTCGTTCATCGACAACTTTGAATGGGAAAAGGGCTTTGGACCAAGGTTTGGTTTAATCGCAGTTGACTATGGAAATATGGACAGAAAAATAAGACCAAGCGGTTACGATTATGCTGAAATCTGTAAAGATAATGGGTTTATTTTTGATTAATACGTTTATTTTTTTGAGTTTTGCTTGCCCGCCGAAGCCTCGGCGAAGGCGGGAGCTTTTTCTGTGTCTTGGCTTTTAATTACCATCATCGCTTATCTGGTTTTTGCTGTTTCTTTTTTGATTGATAAATATCTTTTGAGTGGTCCAGTTCCCAACCCCAAGGCTTATGCTTTTTATGTTGGAATCTTGGGCGTTTTGGTTTTACTTATTATTCCTTTTGTAGGTTTCTCAATCCCTTCAGTCCATCAGATTGCCGTCAGTTTTTTAGCTGGTGCGGTTGGTATTTACTCAATTTTTTGGTTGTATCAGGCATTAAGTAAATTCGAGGCTTCACGGGTTGTTCCGGCTGTTGGCGGGATGGCGCCGGTATTCACGATGGCATTAATTTATCTTTTTTCTCGAGGCGAAGAGATTCTTGGCTTAACCGAGTTTTTCGCCTTTCTTTTACTTGTTTCGGGAAGTGTCTTGATTACCTATGAAGCTGGCAAAACCCCGCTTAAAGGATTACCAATTTCTACCCTGACAGCTTTTTTCACCGCCTTGTCTTTTGTTTTAACGAAATACGTTTACCTTAATCAGCCGTTTTGGTCCGGGTTAATTTGGATAAGGTTCGGCGGCATTACCGCGGCTCTGTTTTTTCTTTTTTATCAAGAGGTTAGACAAGACTTTTTCTCTCGCCAAAGATTTTTATTCCTGCAGTTTCTCAAAAAGTTTGAAACAATCAGAGAGAAGAATTTTACGGAATATGAAGTTCCGTTGAGCAGGATAGAGAATGGCAAAACAGCAATTATTTTTCTTGCCAATCAAGCATTGGCGAGTTTCGCCGTTCTGATTAGAGAGTGGGCGGTCTTTCTGGCGCCACTGGCATATATTACGATAATCAATGCCTTGGCGGGGGTACAGTATGTCTTTCTTTTGCTTTTGATTTTCCTTGTTGCTTGGCTGTTTCCCGGTGTCTTGAAGGAAAAAATTTCCGGCAAAGTTCTTTTTCGAAAAATATTTGCTATTCTATTTATAGGTATAGGTTTAGCCGTTTTAGCCCTTCACTAAGTCGTTTCTTACTTTAGAAAAATATCAACCAGGAAATGAAGACTATAAAAATTATTTTATTGGTTGTTATCGGTATCATATTAGCTTTTGCGGCTTATCTTTTTCTTGGCCGAGTCTCAACGCCGAAGAGAATAATTTGGGGAGTAAATTTTTCCCAAAAACATAGCCAAAACTTAGGACTTGACTGGAGAGAGACCTATCTGGCTCTGATTGATGAATTGAAAGTAAAAAATATTAAAATCGCGGTTCATTGGGATGTTTTTGAACCAGAAGAAAACAGATATAATCTCGCCGATTTGGATTGGCAGATAAAAACCGCGGAAGAAAAAGGAATAAAAGTGACATTGGTGATCGGAATGAAAACCTCACGCTGGCCAGAGTGCCACATTCCCAACTGGGCAGTTAATAGAAACAAATTCGGCCAGCAGGAGAGAATTACGGCGATGATTGAGACGATCGTTTCGCGTTATAAAGACTCTCCAACAATAAAGTATTGGCAAATAGAGAATGAACCGTTATTTAATTTTGGCCAATGCCCTTGGATGGACAGAGATTTTTTAAAGAAAGAAATTGTTCTGGTAAAATCGATCGATCCTTCTCACCCCATTTTGATTACTGATACTGGTGAGTGGTCGTTCTGGATAAAGGCGGCAATGCTCGGTGATATTGTTGGGACGACAATGTACCGCAAAGTTTGGTTTGAAAAAGCCAGTTCTTATCTGAATTATTCTTTCCCGCCGGTTTTCTACGGCCGAAAAGCTTTTTTGATTAAAAATTTTTTTAGAAAAAAAGTAATTTGTTCTGAACTTCAGGCCGAACCTTGGGGACCAAAACTTCTTTATGATGTTCCGATTGAGGAACAAAAAAAGACAATGAATCTTGACCAATTTCGTAGTAATATTAGATATGCCGAGCAATCCGGCCTAGACGAATTTTACCTTTGGGGAGGAGAGTGGTGGTTTTGGCTGAAGCAAAAGGGTTATCCAGAAATCTGGGAGGAAGCGAAGAAATTATTCTTATCAGGGAAACTTGAGTAGCCAAAACCGCCGCCGGAGGGGTAAATTATCTTCCTTCTCTTGACGGTTTGGTGTCTTCGATTAAAATTATTTACTATAAGTAGGTTAATTTAAACAATAATATATGACTTTCGACAATTTTCCCCAATCCAATTCCGTAAATCCTATAAATAGCAAACCGAAAAAAATTTTTCATTGGAAAAAATTAATTTATCTTTTCCTCGCCCTATTTTTTTCTTTAGCTGTTTTTAGCTTAGGGGTTGTTTATGGTTCATATTTCTATCCCGAAATTGCTACCTTCGTTAAAAATCTTAACCTCAATCTTCCCCTTCCAGAGTTTGAGCAACTGAAAGAAGTAATTATCCGTGAAAAAGCTATTTCGCCTGAATATGTTCCTTACGGTTCGCAGGAAGAAGCAGTCATCAAAACTGTTAAAGAAGCTTCGCCGGCGGTGGTGAGCATCATCATCAGTAAAGACGTGCCGATTATTGAAGAGTACTATATTAATCCGTTTGAAGATTTTTTTGGTCCGGGATTTGAAGTTCCGCAGTACCGGCAAAAAGGAACCGAGAAGAAGGAAGTCGGCGGCGGTAGCGGATTTATTATTTCGGCTGACGGTCTGGTTTTAACCAATCGTCATGTGGTTTTGGATACAACGGCAGATTATACAGTTCTCACTAACGACGGTAAGAAATTTCCCGCCAAAGTTTTGGCCCGCGACCCAGTTCAAGATTTAGCGATTCTTAAAATTGAGCCGGAAAAGGGTAAGCAGTTCTCAATCGTTAAACTCGGCGACTCTTTAAATCTAGAGATCGGCCAGACAGTGATTGCGATTGGTAACGCCTTAGGCGAGTTCCGCAATACTGTTTCAGTTGGGGTCATTTCTGGTTTAGCTAGGACAGTTACTGCTGGCGGTGATGGAATGGTAGAAACAATTGAAGATGTTATCCAGACCGATGCGGCGATTAACCAGGGAAATTCCGGCGGTCCACTTTTTAATCTACGAGGGGAAGTAATTGGCATTAATACGGCCATGGCGACAGGCGCCGAGAACATCGGTTTTGCCATTCCCATTAACAAAGCCAAAAAAGCCATTGAGAGCGTGAAAAAATCCGGCAAGATAGTCTATCCGTTTTTAGGTGTCAGATACCAACTGGTAACCGAAAAATTAAAAAACGGAAAAAACTTAACCGTTGATTACGGTGCTCTGCTGGTAAAAGGTGATAATGGTGAACCGGCGGTAACACCCGACTCAGCCGCTGACAAAGCGGGTTTAAAAGAAGGCGATATTATTCTGGAATTTAATGGGGAGAAAATAACCGTTGATAATTCATTAGCGAAACTAATTCAGACGCGTAGCCCGGGTGATGTGGTCAGTTTGAAGATTTTACGTAGTGGCCAGGAACTGACAGTCAGCATTACTTTGGGCGAAAGAAGCGAATAGAGATGGTGGAGCTTCGGCGATATGCTTTGTTTGGCTGGTACTTTTTAAGCTCAAACATGCTTGACAATTTCCTGTTATGGATTAAAATAGATTAGTACAAACAAAGATTGTCTGTTCGTGACACGCTTTGTGTGAACACTATTCGGTTCCTTAGCAATGAAAGATGGGGGTAGAATGGGTTGCTTAGGATTGTTACTTGTTCTAGGCTTGCTTGTCGTATTTATTGTAGGATTTCCATGCCTACTAGTGGCAGGAGCAGTTGCTTTGGTAGGCAACTTAATCGTCAATTCTATTAGGGATTGGAGGGAAGGAGATAAAGGAGAATTCTGGAAGAGAATAGTTTGGACCGTTATCATGTTGGTAGTTCCGGCTTTTCTATGGCTTACATTCCATATGGCTTATCCTTTTGGATGGTCGGAGGCACAATATTATCCGGCACCGTTCTTCCGGTGGATTTGGGCGATAATCCTTGGTGTTTATGCGCTTGTCTGCGTTATCTTGATTCTTGCGGCGTCGAACCTATAAGATAGTTTTCTAAGTAATAAGATAGCCTGAACCACGGTCAAAAAGCTCAACTGGACCGTGGTTTTTTATTAAGGTAGTAAATCTACTACTATGATTCGTCAAAAAAGGATAGCAAGTGGTGCTAATGAGGGATTAGTAAATGTTGCTGGTTCAGCCGCCGACAAAGCTGGCCTGAAAGAAGGCGATATTATTCTGGAATTTAATGGGGAGAAAATAACCGTCAATAACTCCTTGGCAAAAATGATTCAAAATTGGAATCCGGGCGATAAAGTTACATTGAAAATTTTGACTAGTGGTCAAGAGAAAGTGGTGACAGTAATCTTAGGCGAAAGAAGTGAATAACCA
>CAYRJV010000030.1:0-7927 GCA_964424745.1 uncultured Candidatus Saccharibacteria bacterium
AAAACAACTGAGGTTGGGCCTCAGTTGCTTTTTTATGATTCACTGTTCTCTGTTTTCTGTTTTCTGCTCTCTGTTTTCTGTTCTTTATTTATTGAATTTCTTTAATTTCAATTTCAGTGAATTGCTGACGGAATCCCTTTTTCGTTTTATGCCGCGTTTTTGATTTGTACATAAAGGCAACCTTCTTTTCGTGTTTTCCGTGTCGTAATACCATAGCCATCACTTTACTATTTTTCACCACTGGCGTACCGATTGTTATATTTCCATCTTTTTCTGCCAATAAAACTTCGTCAAAGCTAAATTCTTTGCCGGGTTCAATATTAATTTTTTCAATTTTCAGTTTTTGTCCCGGAGAAACAAGATACTGCTTGCCTCCGGTTTTAATAACGGCTAATGACATAATAATTACTTTCCCGAATTTAGTTTTTTGGTTTCATCTATTTCAATGAGTTTTTCGACTTTTTCGTCAAAGAGCGTCAAGCGCTTCTCGGAATTATCATAAGCGGAAACGGCATTGCGCAGATGACTACCTAGTTTGCGGAAATCATCCATCAATTTTTCCGCATCTTGTCTGATTTTTCCCAGCTTTTCAATAATTTTCTGCGTCTGGCGGGAAACCTGCGTATCGCGGAACCAGTGCTCAATCGCCCAGAGATTAAGATAAATTGTATTCGGCGAGGTAAGCATTATTTTTTTGGACCAGGCGAATGAGGTTAGATCGGTCTCTTTGGCAATTTCGTTGACAATATGGTAATAAATCGCTTCAGCCGGAATATACATCATAGCAAAATCGGTTGTCCCCTCGCCCGGCAGAATGTATTTTTCGTTGATATCCTGGATCTTCTTTTTAACATCTTCAATGAAGGCTTTGCGGAAATTGCTTTTATCGACTTCATTTTCCGCTCCTACCATTTTCACAAAATTATCCTGCGGGAATTTGGAATCAATCGGCAGAATCTTGCCGTTAGGCAACCGCAAAATACAATCTACCCGCTCACCGGAAGAAAAAAGATGCTGGCGCTCATAAAGTTCTTTGGGGAAATACTGGCTTAAAATGTGTTCTAAGGAAGCTTCGCCCCATTCCCCTCTTAATTTCGGTGACTTGAAGATTTCCTGAAACGAAGAAACCTCTTTGACCTGCGTTTGCAGCTGTTTTAAATCTTCTCTAATGCCGACGGTTTCCTGCGTAAACGAACGAATTTGCTTGTTCATTTCCCCGGAAGTACCGTTGACATTGTCGCGAATTTCTTTGAGCTGGCCGGTCATTAAATCTCTCATGCTTCTCTCTAAATTGACGATTGCCTCTGTTTGATTTTTGTCTGTTTCCGCATTATGGGTTGATAAAGCGTCAAGCTTCGTAAACAAAACCGCCACCGCAATTAAAACAGCAAGAAGGACGATTCCGGCAATAATAATTAACCCAGTCATTTCTCAATAATAGCAGATTTTGTTTTCCTGCTCAAGTTCTAAAATTCAAAGGGAATTCCAATGGAATTCCCTTCTTGGTTGGGCCCGGTCCAAGGCTATCTAGCGCAGACTGCCAGCCACCACCCTTCTCCTTTCCAGACGAGATGGGTGGCACCTTGCCGAAGCGCCGCGTTTTTAGTCTCTGGGCGTGGTTCCTCTTGTTCACCCCACTCTCTCTGAAAGAACTGACCACAACGGAACCATCTCTCACGAGGGTACTTTTCGTCAATCGTTTCCCCCTCCTCTGCCATAAAGTCGATAACTATGGCCATGAGACTCCTTTCACAAATGTGCTTTTTTTTAATGATTAAATTATATCAGAGATGATATCATTTGACAAGCTTAAGAGGTGTATCAGGTTGTAGCTGAACCTGGACAGTACCTTTCTTCTATTTGACACTAATTGCCATTATAGTTAATATAGGCGATAATCGGACTTCTAAATTAGCGGCAGACAGAGGTGAAAGATGGAAGAAACTGTTTTTTCGAAAGAAGCGGTGCAACGGGAGTGTCCTTTTTGCATGGCTGTTATTGATCTCCCAAAAGGAACCATGGACGGCGAGATCCTCCCTTGCTCAAGTTGTGGCCAAAGCTGGGAGGTTGTTTCTAACCCCGCCACCGTGAAACAGATGGTCGCGCAAAAAGGGAACAAGGGGGAGGAAAATGTAGCCAGAGAGTACAATGAGCTTCTCCGAGGCTACCAGGATCGTGAAGAACTCTGGGTGTTGTTACCGGAACCCTACCTTGAAGAAGATTCCGGTGAGTAGCGGCTCTTCGGGGCTGACTCCAGAAGGCCTGTGGCTTAACCGTCACGGGCCGCTTTTTTTAATATATCCGGGATCGGCTCTTAAGCATTTTAGCGTTCGAGAACGATCCCGAACGATTAAATCAACGGTTAGAAGTAGTCCGAGAACCGTTCTCGAACGGTTGAAATCGGTGAGATTAGAACCGGGAACGGAGGAAGATTTCAGAGAGGAGGAAAGCAATATAAATAGCTAAAAGGAAAAGGCCCTCCTTACGGCTAAGTTTTTTGCCGGTCCGTAAAAATATGAGAAAGGAAAGGGTGGCGATAATTAAAAAAATCCGACCTAAAATATAGGGCGAAAAATCAACAATCTGTAAGGGATGGATTAAAACAACGGTGCCTAAAACCAAAGTGGCGCAGGTTATTACCCCGCCCATCATATTGCCCAAAATCAGCCAATCCTGATTTTTCCTCGCTGAAACAATGGTAAAATATATTTCCGGCAGGCAGTCGCCCAAGCTAACAATTAGTAACCCGACAATCCCAATGGATAAACCTAAAGAATCGGCAAAGAAAAAAGCTGATTTGACCACTCCCTGCGCTCCCAGAATCAAAAAAGAAATGCCGAGAAGAAGCAGAAAAACGCTCTTGAGAATATATTTTCTTCCTTTGCGTTCTACGCCGTCATAGATTTTACGGAATCGTTCTTCTTTGGAAAAAAGCCAGAAAGCATACAGAAAAAACATCGTAATGAGAACTAAACCGTCCCCCCTGCCTAGCTGGCCATCAAGACTTAAAAACAACGGTAAAATGGTAATCGCCATGGTAAAAATAGCACTGCTCTGCACGGTGCGACTCTCTGCCAAAATGCCACCACCAATTAGGGCGCCAAGAGCCAAGCCAAGGGTAAGATCGACCACGTTACTGCCGACAACATCGCCAAAAGAAAGTTCAGGAACACCGCGGAGGGCGGAAGTAATACCGACAAAAAGATTAGGGGCGGAGGTGGCCAAAGCCATAATGAAAAAACCAACCACAAACTCTCTCCAGTTGACGGCTTCAGCGAGACGAATCAGGCTTTCCACCAGCAGGCTGCCGGAAAATGCCATTAAAAAGGCTGAACCAATTAACAGGACGATATAAAAAAAGACCATATTCTTCTATTATTTAATAAAATTAACCAGCTCGTAAATAATTCCGCCTAAAAGTATCAGAACTAAAGGGAAAACAACCGCTTTTTTCTTTTTAATTTTATGATACATCAGGACAATCAATATTCCCTCAATCCCCATCATTGTGCCTCCAATAAAACTGATCACTTTTAAAAAATCAGTCATGCCAATTAAAAATAAGATTAGCGGGACAAAACAAACCATTAAGAAGGCCGGCACCTTGGGGATTTTTAGGTCGTACGAAAAAACTTTTCTTAGGGTTATACCTAAAGCAACAAAGGAAGTAAAAGTGGTAACAATTCCGACAAAAAGCCCAAAAACGACAATCTTCTTTCCCAAAAATCCAGCCAAACCGGAAATGGCGTCAATGGTTGTTTTTGGCCCACTGATACCAGCTACCAAAATGGCAAATAATAAATAAAGAAAAATCGGGATAAGCACAGAAAGAACAATCACTTTTTTTAATAAATTCTTTTTTTCTCCCAGCATCTCCTCAATTTCGGGAATCATCGCCGCCCCCCATAAAGAGAAAAGAATCGGTCCGTAAGGCAGGAAAAAATTTTTAAAATTCAAACCAGTTAACAGATTTTCAACTTTAAAAAGCTGGTAGCCTGAAAAGAAAAAAAGTATTAAAATGCCAAGAAAAATGGCGAGTTCAAAAAAACAAATCTTGGTAATCGGCTTAATACCAAAATAAATAAATAGACTCCCTAAGAAAAAATAGATTAAACCGTAAAGAAGATAACTCCCGCCGAAAAATGGAGAAACAGAATTTTCTAAAAATTTACCGCCAATAATCAAATAGGCCAAAATTGCTCCGTAGGTTCCGAGGATGGTCGATATTAAAGCAATTCTTTTGCCTCTTTCGCCAAAATAGATTTTGGCATAGCCGGGAACCCGAAGAAAATCAGGCGTATTAAGCGCAACTTCACCAAAAATCCAGTGGATAACAATGACCATTCCGCCAAGAACAGCAAAATATCCCAGCATTGCCCAAAAGCCAACTTGAACAGTGATATAAGGTAAAGAAAAAAAGCCAACGCCAATAATCGTGCCGGAAAGGGCCGCCACCGCGCTAAAAGTTTGCCGATCAAATAATCTCATAAGTAAGTATCAACTTTATGCTGTTAATTCTGCTTTTTTTATAAAATAGCGTTTGACCATCTCAATTAAAACAATGTTCAGCAAACCAAGGACTAAAACTAGCTGCCAATCAAAGAGATTCAGGGGTTCGGTTTTCAATAATCCTTGAAACGGCGGGAAATAAATTGCCGAAACCAACATCAGCAAAGCGAAAATCCAAGATAAGACAATCATTATATTTGAAAACGGATTTATTTGCCAAATATTTTTTCTGAGGCTGCGGCAAGAAAGAATGAAAAAAAGCGAGTCGAAAGCAAGGCCAACAAAAATTATTGTCCGGATGTGCTGAATTTCATAACCAGAATATTTCTGCAACAGAAAAAATAAAGTCAAAAGAAAAAGGTCGGTAACAATTCCAATAACAAAAATAAGAATTTTCATTTGATAACTTATTAAAGGAACTTCCCGTTTTTTTGGTTTCCGCTTCAATAAGTCATTTTCTTTTGGCTCAAAGGCAAGGGCGAAACTCGGCAGAACGTCTTCGATGAGATTTACCCACAGAATCTGGGTAGCGGTCACAGGAATTGGCCAGCTAAAAATTATACTGGCACCAACCAAAATTACTTCAGTAAAGCTATCAGATAATAAATAAGTAATCACTTTTCTGATATTATCCAGCATCGCTCTGCCTTCTTCGATGGCGGAAACAATCACCGAGAAGCTATCGGTTAAAAGAATCAAATCAGAAGCCTCTTTGGCGGCTTCGGTACCGGAACCTAAAGCCACGCCAACATCTGCCTCTTTTAACGCCGGCGTGTCATTAATTCCATCGCCGGTCATTGCCACCACCTCTCCTTTCTCCTGCCAAGCTTTAATAATCCGCAGTTTATGTTTTGGTTCAACACGAGCATAAATCTGGATTTTTTCTAAATTATTTTTTAATTGTTCATCGCTTATTGTATCAAGTTCTCTTCCTTCTAAAATATTTTCTTCCCCTAACTTGCCAAAACCAATTTCTTCAGCGACGGCTTTGGCCGTCAGCTGATGGTCACCGGTAACAATAATCGGTTTTATCCCCATTTGGCGGCAGTGACTAATCACTTCTTTGACTTCTTGGCGGATTGGATCTTCAATTGTGATAAACCCGGAGAGCGTCAAATCGTTCAATTCTTCTTTAATCCGCGGGGGAAAAGCAACCGGCCCGCTTTTAATTATCTGTTTATAAGCCGTGGCAATGACTCTTAACCCGGTTTTGGCTAATTTTGTCAATTCTTTCTCAAGGACAGCGAAATCCTTCTTAGTTAATTGCTGGTGCTTTTTTTTCAAATAAAAGAAACGGGTAAATTCTAAAACTTTTTCCGGTGCACCATAAAGATAGAGGTTGTATTCCTTCTCATTTTCTTGATACAAAACGGCGCTGAATTTATTGATGGGATTAAAAAGAAGTTCGTCAATTTTGATTTTGCCGGATTCGAGCTCCTGATATTTTTCGTGGTTATGATAGCGATTAAATTGCTCACCATGTAATGCTTCAAGCAAAGCCTTTTCTGTGGGGGTACCTCTTAAAATCCACTTTTCCTTCGGACCTTTCGGATTTTCAATAAAAGCTTCGGAGGTTAAGGCAGCAATTTTAAGAGTCAAAAATTCTAAGTACTTATTTTGCCTTCCTTTTTTGAAAATTGTTTCCGGAAGCAGAACTTTTTTTACTTTCATCTTTCCTTCGGTTAAGGTGCCAGTTTTATCGGTGCAAATGACGCTGGTTGCACCCAAAGTCTCGGCGGCAACTAATTTTCGTACCAATCCTCTCTTTTTAAGGATTCTTTCCATTCCGACCGCGAGAATGACGGTGGTTGCTACTAATAATCCTTCTGGCACGGCGGCCACCGCCACAGCGACAGCGATCGTCAGCATCTCTTCAAAACTAAAACCAACCAGTAATCCATTGATAAAAATAACAATGGCAATCAAAGCCATTATTAAACCAATCGAGCGGGAGAGATAAACTAATTTTTCTTGGTAAGGGGTTTTTTCTTTCTTTACTTCTTTTACTATTTCCGCCACCTGACCCATTTCCGTGTCCCAACCAATAGCGGTAACAATCACCTTTCCTTTTCCGCTTTCTACGGTGGTCCCCAGATAAACCATATTTTCTCGATCAGCCATTGGCGTTTCTATCGCTAAAATTCCCAGCCGCTTGTCTCGGGGAAACCACTCACCAGTCAAGACCATTTCATTAATTTTTAGACCGTAACCGCCGATTATCCTGCCGTCAGCCGGCACCTTATCACCTGGATGCAAAACAACAATATCGCCGGGGACTAACTCTTTTGCATCGACAACCCTCAAACTTCCCTCTCGTAAAACCTTTGCTTCGTGCTTAACGACTTTCTTCAGCGCCAACAGCGTTTTGGCGGTTTGATACTCTTGAAGATAACCAATAATGGCGTTGAGGAAAACGGTGCCAAAAATAACAATTGTCTCGGTCCGGTCCTTTAAAATCGCGGTAATAATGCCGGCAACAAGAAGAATATAAACTAACGGGCTTTTAAATTGCTCCAGAAAGATGCGAATGGCGGAAGATTGTTTTTCTTCGGGAAAGCTGTTTGGTCCAAAAATTTTTTGCCGGTTCTTCGCCTCGTTCTCGCTCAAGCCTTTTTCAAAATCAGTGTTTAAAATCCGAGCAGTGGACAACGCCGAAATATTATGCCAATTTGTTGAAGGTTTACTTTTAAGCATTAGCTTATTTTAAAACAAAAAACAGCTTTAGAAAAGCTGAGTAGTAATTTGGAAAACGAGGTGGAGAAGAGGTGACGGTATTGCTTGTACCTCTACCCCAACCGCTTCGTAATAGCTGCGACCAATCCATTGAGTTTACTCCCTGTTGGATAATGACGCGTGACCAAGGTAATAAGTTGGTCAAGGTCATCCATAAACAACTCGTACTGGTACGCTCGCGTCTCCATCTCTCCCATCGTCTCCAAGAAAGGAGAGTCTATTCCTTTGTGGGTCGTGATGTAGATACGATGTTGAGCAGCCAAGCGTAGGTACTTCAGCATGAATTGTTCTTGGTCGCTCAGCGTCTCTTTTTTGAAAAGGATTTCGTTAATCCCCTCTGTTACCGGTAATTTCAATGCCATTGCTAGCATTTTACTCACCTCTTTCTTCTTTCAGTTTTACCGTCACCTCTTCCCTTAGCTTCAATTTGGCATAAATAATAAAACCTGTCAATCAGGTTAGGAGAAATTCGAACTTCTTTTATTATGATTTCTTGAATATACAAGTTAAACACAACAACGAGACCCGTTCTCGTTGGTAAATATGTCGCTAACCGGAGTCGAACCGGTGTTCCACCTGTCGCGTTTAACGCGATGGCTGACCCCGTACAAATTTGTGCGTTTGTTTGATGAAATCCGAACCTTTTTTGAACGGAACTGATGGCGCGCTTCGCGCGCCAAACTGA
>CAYRJV010000031.1:0-3879 GCA_964424745.1 uncultured Candidatus Saccharibacteria bacterium
GCACTTTATAAATTCGTTTTAACGTATCTTCAATAATCGTCAAGTTTTTCAATCCTAAAAAATCCATTTTCAATAGTCCCATATCCTCAATGGAGTGCATTTCGTATTGAGTAACAATGTTTTCATCATCTTGGGTTGGATGCTGAAGGGGTATCAATTCATCTAATGGGTCAGCCGAAATGACCACGCCACAAGCATGAGTCGAGGCATGCCGGGCCACCCCCTCCAGTTTTTTGGCGAAATCAACCAGCTTTTGCGCTTGCTGATCACTTTCGTAAAGTTCTTTAAACTCCTTAACCTTCTCCAACGCTTCCTTGAGATTCAGGCCGAAGGGAATCATTTTTGCTGCCTGGTCGCAGTAGCTATAGCTATATCCCAAAGCCCGGCCCACATCTCTAATTACCGCTCTGGCGGCCATGGTGCCAAAAGTGATAATTTGGGCAACTTTATCGCGTCCATATTTCTCTGCCACATAATTGATGACTTCATCGCGCCGGCGGTCAGTGAAGTCCAGATCAATATCGGGCAGACCAGCGGCTCGGCCAGGATTCAAAAATCTTTCAAAAAGAAGGTTGTATTTCAAGGGATCAATATTAGTGATGCCGAGAACATAAGCCAAAAGCGAACCGCCGACCGAACCCCGGCCAGGACCGACCACAATATTATTTTGCTTCGCCCAATTGACGAAATCTTGAACAATCAAAAAATAAGAAACAAATCCCATTTGCTTGACCGTTGATAATTCAAAGTCAAGCCGATCTAAAATTGGTTTCGCCGGACTTTCACCATATCGTTTTTTTAGACCAGCACTGACCAGCTCCTGAAGGTATTCATCGGCGGTTTTTCTTTGGGGCACGGCGAAAGTCGGCAGTTTTACCTTGCCGAGCTCAAACTCAAAATTACAGAGACGAGCGATCTGCTGGGTATTTTCAATGGCACCGGGGAAGCCGGAAAAACGCTTTTCCATTTCTGCCGGACTGGTCATCGAGAAATCATCGGCTTTCATCGTCAGCCGTTCTGGATCATCGCGGTCAGCTCCGGTATTAATGAGCATTAAGACATCCTGCGCTTCATTATCTTCTTTCCGAAGATAGTGGATATCATTGGTGGCCACCAGCGGGATGCCGTGTTTTTTAGAAATCATCAGCAGTTCTTGGTTGACTTTTTCTTGGTCTTTAAGGTGGGGGTGGTATTGAATTTCCAAATAAAAACTGTCTTCGCCAAAAAGCTTTTGATATTTTAAAGCTAGCTTTTCTGCCTCCTCTATTTTTTTCTCCAGGATAAGGCGGGGAATTTTGCCTTGGAGGCAGGCAGAGAGAGCGATTAGTCCTTGAGAGTGCTTTTCCAGTAACTCTTCATCAATTCGCGGTTTATAATAAAAGCCCTCCAAATGGGCTTTAGTAATGAGTTTAACCAGGTTTTGGTAGCCTTCTTTATTCTTGACGAGGAGAATGAGGTGGTATCTTTTGTCGTCAATACCGATGCGGCGCTGATTCATCCTTTCAAAAGCAACATACATCTCGGCGCCAATAATCGGCTTAATTCCTCGTTCTTTTGCTTTTTTGAAAAACTCAATTGCGCCGTAGAGAACCCCGTGATCGGTTAATGCCAGTGAGTCCATTCCCAATTCTTTGGTGTAATCCAAAAGTTCGTCAATTTTAGGAAGGCCGTCAAGCAGCGAATAATGGGAATGGACATGGAGATGGGTGAATTTCTCTGCCATAAAACCTAACACGGTTAACCCCGAGTCTCACGGGGGGTTGGCCGGCGCGAATGAATTGCCAAGTAAAATTAAAAAACCTTCTTGAAGTATTACCCCATTTTACCTCGTTGAAGATTGTAAGGCAAGAGCGAGAATGCCACCTGCTTTTTTATCTAGATTTCTTACTGGCCGCCATCAACAAAAAGGCCGAGAAATTAATTCTCCCGGTCCTAAAGAACTTAGTTTACCTTTTTCTTTCTGGCGAACCAGCGGGAACAGCCATAGACGATTCCCGCAATCAGCCAGCAGATGGCGGTGCTGATTGGGGTAAAGGAGCAATGCGCCCGATACCCTAAAAAGCAAACTTTGCTTGCCGTCGAATCGGGGAACAAAGTCCATAGCCCCATGGCAACGGCAAAAACAATTCCCCAACTCCACCCTATCTCCATTTTATCACCCCCTCTCTAGTTGTTTGGTGGTTGCTATATTTTACAATATCAATTTACTTTGTCAAACAGATGTTTTAACTCTTTGATTTTCGGGTTATGATTAAGCAAAATGACATTTCCAAATTTAAATAAAGAAAAAAAATTGTGGCACAAAGGCTATTTTTTGGTTGCCGGCGTGGATGAAGCTGGGCGAGGTCCGTTGGCCGGACCGGTCGTGGCCGCCGCGGTTATTATTGATTGCCGACTAAAGATTAGAAATTTATTAAAAGAAGTAAGAGACTCTAAACAACTCACGCCCAGAAAAAGAGAATATCTTTATAAAATAATAACAAAGACGCCGGGGATTGAATGGGGGATAGGGATAGTTTCCGAAAGGGTAATTGATAAAATTAACATCAAGAACGCCGCCGAGCTAGCAATGGAAAAAGCAATTAAGAAACTGAAACACCGGCCGCATTTTTTAATAATCGACGGCAATCATCTCGCTAACTACCAACTACTAACTACTAACTACAAACTGATAATAAAGGCGGATGAAAAAGTTTTTTCCTGTGCGGCGGCATCAATTCTCGCCAAGGTAACCCGGGATCGAATAATGAGACAATATAACAAAAAATATCCCCAATATGGATTTAAAATTCATAAAGGATATCCAACCAAATCCCATCTTGAAGCCTTAAAAAAATATGGGCCGTGCCGAATACACCGGAAAACGTTTGCCCCAGTGAAAAAATATCAAATATTAAATATTAAAAATCAAAAATCAGACACTTAAACGACAGGAACAAATGCTGAAACAATAGAAGGACTGACATCAATCTTGCCAAAAATTCTTTTTCTTGGTAGACTTCATAATAGGATATTTAATCTTTAATATTTGATTTTTTATTTTGGAAAAGCATTTATGACTGTCCCCAAAAGGAAGCATACCAAATCAAAAAGAGATAAACGGCGGATGCACCTCTACATTAAGGTTGCTGGCGTTTCGCGTTGCCCCAAATGCGGTCAAGCAGTTTTAGGCCACACAGTTTGTGCGAACTGCGGTTATTATAAAGGTAGGGAAGTGATTAATGTTCTGGAGAAACTGACCAAAAAGGAAAAGAAAATAAGAGAAAAAGAAATCGCCCGAAAAGAAAAAGAAACAGGGAAGAAAATGGAACCAACCACCATTGAAGAACTTCCCGAAGAAAGCAAGTAAGGATTTGAAAATTGTCCGGCCCTTGGCGGATTGAAAATTGGATAATTGAAAATTGAAAATTAATCAATATGGCTTCACGACATCTTTCTCGGTCCATCGCCATGCAAAGCCTGTATGAGTGGGATTTTTTTGGCAAAGAGCCGGGTGTATTGGATAAAATAGTTGAACGAAATATCGAGGAGTTTGGTCCGGGATTAGAAAATAAAGATTTTGTCAGGCAATTGGCAAGGGGAGTAGCGGAACACCTTTCCCAGATTGATAAAATTATTACTGCTTCGGCGCCGGAATGGCCAATCGAACATATACCAATCGTTGACCGTAATGTTTTGAGATTGGGACTATACGAACTATTATACGAAAACAAAGAAGAAGTCCCGCCAAAAGTGGCAATCAATGAGGCAATAGAACTCGGCAAGGGATTTGGTGGAGAAAGTACGGGCAGATTCATCAATGGCGTAATGGGAACTGTTTATAAAGAAATTAACAAAGAAAGCAATAATCCAGCCAATAATCAATAGCGGTTAGTTAAT
>CAYRJV010000031.1:3979-7745 GCA_964424745.1 uncultured Candidatus Saccharibacteria bacterium
ATTAACTCTTCGCTAATGATTACTGGTAATTCAGATGGTAGATTTCTCGCTGTTCGAAAAAAAATTAAAACTTGCTTTTAAAAAGAAAGAACTATTAACCCAAGCCTTTTGCCACCGTTCTTACCTGAATGAAAATCCAGAGTTTCGGCTGGAGCATAATGAGAGGCTTGAGTTTTTAGGCGATGCCGTTTTAGAGCTGGTTATCACTGAGAATCTTTATCATGATTATCCCCAGAAACCGGAGGGCGAACTGACTAACTGGCGGGCCTCACTGGTTAACGCCAAAATGTTGGCGGATATTGCCAGAACCCTCGGTTTTAATAGCTTTCTCCTGCTTTCTAGGGGAGAAGCAAAAGAAACGGGAAAAGCGCGCCAATATATATTGGCGAACACCTTTGAAGCGTTGATTGGCGCGGTTTACCTTGATCAAGGTTACGAAGCCTGCAGCAAGTTCATCAAGAAGCACCTTTGGCCGCAATTGCCGAAAATTATTAAGTCAGGCGCTTTCCGTGATGCCAAATCCCGGTTTCAGGAAGAAGCCCAAGAGAAGGTGGGAGTAACACCAACTTACAAAGTTTTGGAGGAGCGGGGTCCAGACCATGCCAAGCATTTTATTGTCGGGGTCTTTTTGGAGAAGGAATTGGTGGCAAAAGGCGAAGGCGCTTCCAAGCAGGAAGCCGAAACCGATGCCGCCAAAAACGGACTGGCAGTTAAAGGTTGGTAATAATACAATTTGCAATCTACAATCTGAAATTTAAAATCGAAATATATGTTAGTCATCAGATTATTTAGAACGGGAAAAAAGAAGCAGGCGTTTTTCAAAATTGTCGTCACTGATAGGCGAAGACCGGTTAAAGGCGGCCGTTTTGTCGAACAGGTTGGTTTTCTCAACCCAATTACAAAAGAAAAAAGCCTGAAGGCCGAAAGAATAAAGTATTGGCTTTCGGTTGGTGCTCAACCATCAGTTAGCGTCTATAATTTGTTGGTATCAGCCAAGATTGTTGAAGGTAAGAAGCAGGCAAAGCATGCCAAGATGAAAAAGAAAGAAGAAATTAAGAAAACTGAACCAGTGGCAACTACCAGCGCACCTGTTACACCTCCCGCGGTCGAAACAAAACCAGAAGAGGCGAAAGAACAAAAGACAGAGAACAAAGAACAATAAACAGAAAACAGAGAATAGGAATAGGGGACAGAGAAATGTCAAATAAGATACAAAACTACGAGGACCATTCTCGTAGTTTTTGGTTTCGTAGATAGTATTTAGTATTAAAACGGTTCCCGAACTCGTATGTTTTTATTTTGACTTTAAATGAGTAGTTGTGTATAAAGAAAACAGAAACTTGTGTTCCCTTGATTCTAGTCTTTACCTAGGAGGAATGATGAGGCGTGTCCATTTCCTGTTCGGTTTGGTGGTGGTGGGAGCAACGCTGCTTACCCTGACCTTCTTTCGAATCATCCATGTTCCGGTGTGGCTCTGGCCTCTTTTCCTCTTCGCCGCGGCGCTGATCTCGTTTTTGGATTTAACGGCGAAAGCGAAAAGATAGCCAATGATTGGCTCTTGCTGGCGCTAGCGGCCGGGGCTTTATTAGTCCTGGCTTACGCGCCGTCAACCTGGCCTATCTGGGCTGATCTTTTTCTCTTCTCTGCCATGATGGTGTTAGCGGCAGCCTCGTTCATTTGTCATCGCCGGGAGCCGACGAGATAGTTGGCTGGGTGAAATCAGTGTATCTCTGCCCAGAACAACTTCCGTAAAAGTTCTGACCTGATTCTCGGGCAGAACTTTTTTATTTTACTTACAACGAAACCCATCCTCGTTGTTTTTGGAATAGAAAATATTGACAAAACAAAAATTTATGATAAAAACTTATTAGTTCACGGTGGAGAAGAAAAGTGAAAGACAGGATTGCAATTTCAATAACGGTCGTTATAGTGGGAGCAGCAGTAATCGGAATCTTATTTTTTTTCCGATCCTTCCCCGAGCAATGGGGGATCATCCGTTCCTTTATGGGGTGGTGATTTTCCAAAGGAAAGGTCCTTGCCGATTATCAGGCCGGGACTTTTTGTTTAAAGCAGATAGAGCTTGACACCGAGGCTAGAAAGCGATAGAAAATAATTAGACAGTAGCTGTTTGAATTGACCCGATTCTAGTAATCCTGAAGGAAGGGATCGGGAGCAAAGCAAAAAGGTCGGGCTACTTGATTTAGTTGTATTATTAGAAATTTACTGACTGATATGCCACAAGAAGCTGATCAAGTGTTTCTTGAATATCTTATCAAGGCTTTAGTGGACCATCCTGAAGACGTGAAGGTTGACCGAAGGGTAGACGAGATGGGCGTTTTGCTTTCCTTAACCGTGAATCCCGAAGATATGGGACAGGTTATTGGCAGAGCCGGCGCCACGGCCAGAGCGATCAGGTCTTTAGTTCGCATCGTTGGCTTGAAGAATCATGCCAGAGTGAATTTAAAGATTGAGGAACCGCCTGGCGGTCGAGTTACCCCAGCCAGAAAAACTTCAGCTGGAGCCGAAGATCTTGATTCATTGAAACTGTAATCCTTTATTGGATTTTTACAGAAAGAGGAAAACCGTGCTACGATACTATTAGCGCGGTTTTCTTTTTCTGTATAAAGTTTTAAGTTCTCCTCCTTCGCTAAAGCTACGGCGGACAAGCAAGTTTCAAGTTCCAAGATTAATGCTTACTTTCGATATCATCACCATATTCCCAGAAATATTTGACTCCTATCTTAAAGAGAGCTTGATTAGCCGTGCCCAGAAAAAGAAGTTAATAAAAATCCGAGTCCACAACCTAAGAAAGTGGACAGCTGATAGACACCAGACAGTTGATGACCGGCCGTTCGGCGGGGGATTGGGGATGGTAATGAAAGTGGAGCCGATATATAAGGCAGTTAAATCTTTAAGCGAAAAGCGAAAAACGAAAAGTGAAAAAGTTATCTTATTCACCCCGCGGGGAAAGAAGTTTGACCAGAAAATGGCACAGCGGTTTTCAAAATTAAAACACCTCATTTTTATCTGCGGTAGATATGAAGGCGTTGATGAAAGAGTGGCTAAAAATCTTGCTGATGAAGAAATATCAATCGGGGATTATGTTTTGATGGGCGGAGAGGTGCCGGCCATGGCCGTGATTGAAACCGTGGCGCGGTTGATTCCAGGCGTTTTGGGCAAACCTCAGTTTCTTAAAGAGAGAGTCACCAGAGATAAAGGGTTTATTGAATACGCCGAATACACCCGTCCGGAAGTTTTTCAGCCGGAAAAAGGAAAGAAATGGCGGGTGCCGAAAGTCCTATTATCCGGTAATCACAAAAAAATTAGCCGTTGGAAGACAGCTCATAGCTTAGAGATAGGTACAGATAGAAAAAAATAAGTCAATGTGGTATATAGAGAATCAGGAATAAAGAATTGAGAATATAGAGAAGACAGCGGGCAGGTACAGAAGTAGACAAACTGGGCTCTCTGTAAAAGAGTCGGCTTCGGCCTTCGGGGGTGCAAATCCCTCCCTGCCCACAAAATACCCCGACCCCCTCGCTAACAACCTTCGGTTTTTAGCGCTCCGTCTTTAGCCTTCACTGATTTTCCACCACGGGGTATTTTGCGGGACCGTCCCAAAAATACTTCATCCCTGACCCCCTAGAATCCTCCGTCCTTCTTTACAAGACACCTTCGGTTTCTTGCGTCGCTTCGTCGCGTCTGACGCGACGTCGCTCCTATTTTTCCAACACGGAAGATTCATACTAGATTCCAGCGTTCGGGC
>CAYRJV010000032.1:0-7623 GCA_964424745.1 uncultured Candidatus Saccharibacteria bacterium
GCTGGTCTCCTAAACCTTCTTTCGACTCATTAGTATCTTATAATACAACTCTTCGTAGCCAGCGACCATTTTCTCAACGGTGAAATTTTCTTCGACCCAGCGGCGGCAATCTTTTCTTTTAATTTTATCTATTTTCTTGACTGCTTCGATAAAACCCTGGAAGTTAGGTTTTTTATCTTCTGTCCAGGGTGGAATAATAAAGCCTGTTTTGCCGTGTTTTATGACTTCTGGTACAGAACCCCGGCGGAAAGCAATCACCGGGGTGCCGCAAGCCATTGCTTCAGCCATGATCAGCCCAAACGGTTCTTCCCACTGAAGCGGAAAGAGAAAAGCGATAGCGTCCTGACAAAGTTTGACTAATGACCGCGGCGGCATCTCGCCAACATACCTTACCTTGTCTTTATTCAGTTCTTGAGCAATATATTTTTTGAAGAAAGCGTAGTCTTCTTTTTGCTTGATTGAGGGAATTCTTCCAGCTAAGACTAATTTAATTTTCATTCGCCGAGCAATTTTTATTGCTTCAAGAACACCCTTACGGGGCGATAATTCCCCGACCCAAAGATAATAATCTTTTGGCTTTTCCTTGAAGGAAAAAAAGGTGGTGTCCACCCCATTGTAGATATTGGCGACATAATTTAAGTCTCGGCCCGGTTTTCGTTGAGCAAAAGAGATCGAGACTAACTGCGACCCCAATTGCTTGTAAGCCCAAACCCGGTCTTTATTTTTAAAAGGAACATGTAAAGTGTGCACAATGGGAATATCTATTTGACCATAGAGGGTTAGAGCTAAAGGACCTAAGTGGTCATGAAGAATATCTAGTTTGAGCTCCCTTGCCTTTTTCGCCACAAAAGCCATTTCATAAGCATAGTAGGGGTTACTCTCTTTGGTCTTTGATTTTGATGACCAAAGACTTTTTTCCATGATGGGATAAAGATGGCAACTAACCTTAGAATCACCCGTCCCGAATAAAAAAACCTCATGACCTTTTTCCTTCAAGCCTTCACAGAGGGCAAAAATTATTTTTTCTGTTCCACCGTATTTTTTTGGCGGAACTGGCAAATTTAATGGGGCAATTTGTCCAATTCTTAATTTTCTCATATATAAAATTAATGCTTGATAAGTCTAATAGCTTCGTGATAGACGCCGGCTTCTCCTTCGCTATACAGTTGGCGTTGCTTTTGCCGCATCGCTTCTCTCTGTTGTTGATTGAACAACAGATTTTCGGCACAATTCGCGATGGTGTTAACTGAATTATGAAAGAAGAACATCGCGCAAGCTCCGCATCTCGCAAATGGTTCCACTTCCCAGGCGTGCCGGTGGCGCGTCGGATTTTTTTCATCTTTCCGGTCTTTGACATTAGCAATAACCGGAACCTGGGCACCAATGGCTTGTTCTAATGTGGAAAGCCCTTGATGCTGGAAGACTAAGTCGGAACTGGCCAGTACTTTTGAAAAATGGTCGATATTTGTCTTTCGATATACCCGAAACCAGTGGCGGTCGTCAAGGCTTAGTTGAAGAGATGGCAAGTCTCCGAAATAAATTACCTTTATTTTTTTTCCTTTGGCTCGAAGTTGCTTGGCTACTTCATAGGCCTTAATAAAGACAACCGGCTTTACCAGATAGCCGATACTGGTATAAAGAAAGATTAATTTTTCGTCTTGACGAACATCATAACGGGTGCGCCACCTGTTTTTTTCTTGAAGGGAGAGGGGACGATAAGAAGGAATGAGTCCCACCACGCTTATTTTTTGAAGAATTTCTTGCGGAATTCGGTAGTGGCCACCGTTTTTTCTAAGCCCTAATTGAAATACGGGTCGCGGCAGGTTAAGGCAGTAGCGATCAACCCACGGACTAAAAACATATGGGCTTGATGAGCTGAAAAGCCAATTGGAATCGATAGAAAGAGTAGGCAATCTGGGCTCAGGCGGATGTTGAGGAAAATCGTCGTTTCTGGTAAATATTTTTGAATTGCACAAAATTAAGGCATCATTCTTTTTAGAACGGAGGATTTCTCTAAGTCTCCCTGAATTTTTTATGATAAGAGATGAAAATCGAGGGTGTCGTAATTGGGTTAAGGGAGAATATTCTTTTTTGGGTATTGACAAGGTAACAGAATCACCGCAGTTGAGCGCATAACGGGCAAATGCCATTCCTTGACCAATTTCTCCAGGACCCATTGTGGCAATGAAAAACCAATAAGGAATTTTTCGGGCTCGGCGCATAACAAAGATTATTAGTTGATATTATTCAACAAATTCCTTACTTTCGATAAGGGGGAGAATTTGCTTTTCAAATATCGTGTGAATAGAGAATTTTTTGATGACTTTCCGATAGAAGTAAGCCTGTGGCATTTTTTTGATGTTTTCTAGAATAAAATCAGCAACCTCTTCCGGGCTGGTTGCTAATGTAAAATAATTGATATTTGTGGTGCCGATTTCGCGTAGGGCTGGGATGTCGGCAGCAAAAATGGGACAGCGCATCAATCCCGCCTCAAGTAGCGGTAAGCCGAATCCTTCTAAGCGGCTGGTAAAGAGAAGAAAGTCAGAAATGAGGAAGAGCTCGGGAATGGGAATTACCGGTGCCGGTTTTTTATCAGTAGCGAAGCGTTTAAAATATTCTTCAAGAAAGAAGACATTATTTTGAAGATTAAGTTTTTGGCTGAGCTCTTGAAGTTTATTATAATAGTCAATATTTTTTTCGCGCTTATAGTCAATATTAGCGGTCAGCAGTAGCTTGAACCTGATACCTCGGTTAAGGATAGCTCGAGTAACTCGCAGGGCAAACTCCAAATTTTTTCGGGGAATGGCACGGACTGGGATGCAGGCGATTAAATCACTGTCGCGGCCATTAATATCATCATAAAGTGAGCGCATCATCGGACTGAGTCCCAAAAATTTTTGAACATCACGGCCATTGGGAATGACTATAATTTTTGTCGGCTGTGAACCGTTAAAAGCCGTCATCAGATCATTCTTGATAAACTTGGAAACGCAGACATAGGTTAGCTCGGGAACTGGTTTTATCAATAAATTCCAGGGATATTGATCAGCCAGATTGCGTTTTAGTGTTGTGTCTGGTTCATTATAAAAAACAACATCATGTACCCAGGTAATGAATCGAATCTGCGGGAACTCATTAATAAGCCGAGCTAATGCCGAAGTCAGAGCCAGATTATAAGCTCGGGTAAAAAGATTATGTAAAACGCAAACTTGAATACTATTATTAATGAGGTACTTTTTGATTGCATTAAAAATACTTCGCTCCAGCTTTTTAAAATTTGAAGAGACTTCGCCGCGTTCTAATTCCGCCAGCGTTTGAAGAACCAGCGGATGCTTAGGACTCATTCTTTTGATTATATGTACCGGAATATCCTGGCGGAATTGTTTAACGAGCCCGGCCACAATTTCCGCCTTGTAGCCGTAGAGACGAAATAATCTTGCCTGATCACGGATGATCGTATCAACACCCGAGGTGTTTGGCGGGCCAGAGTAGTGGAAGAGGGCGATTTTTGGCTTTTGATTATCGTTTCCCATTAAAAACAAAGTCCCGTTGTTAACGGAATAAGCAAAAACCTTTTGATTGAGCTTGGTGTTGTTTTAACAGAATTTCCTCGCGAAATAAGATTAACCAAGAACCTTCTTTTCTGGAAAGTATTTCTAAAAATCCCGTAATCTCCGGGATTTTAGCTAATTTTATCTTTTCAAAAAGCCAATGTCAAGAAATTGATTCTTAAGAAAATTGTGATATGCTATAAAAGAAGATAAGAAACCACTCATGATCAATTCCCCGATTGAGGAAATTAAAAACCGGCTGGATATTGTTGAGGTGGTTGGCAGCTATCTTAAGCTGACCAAGACGGGTGCCAATTACCGAGCGCTTTGCCCCTTTCACTCGGAAAAGAAACCGTCTTTTTTTGTTTCGCCCAGCCGCCAGCTGTGGCGCTGTTTTGGCTGTGGTCTTGGCGGGGACATCTTCGCTTTTATCAAACAGATTGAAGGGGTAGAGTTTGGCGATGCCTTGCGGCTATTGGCAAATCGGGCTGGGGTGGAACTAAAACAACAGGACCCACAATTAAAGACCGAAAGGAAACGGCTGTATGAAATCTGTGAGCTGGCAACCTGTTTTTTTGAAAGACAACTTGAGGCCTCGCGAGTCGGCCAGGAGGTGAAAAAATATCTTTTAGATCGGAAAATAAATGAAGAAAGCATAAAAAGATGGCGGCTCGGTTATGCGCCCAATAGCTGGCGTGGTTTGTCAGATTTTCTGGTTGCCAAAGGTTATAGACGAGAGGAGGTGGAAAGGGCTGGTTTGGCAATAAAGTCGCCGAAAGCGGGAACTTACTACGATCGGTTTCGCGGCCGGATTATTTTTCCCGTTTTTGATTTGAATTCCCAAGCAGTTGGTTTTGGTGGCCGTATTTTTGAACCAACTAGAAAACAAGACCAAGGCGAAGCGATACCCGAAGAGATAGCCGTTGCCAAAGAAATCGAGGAACAGAATATCGCCAAATACATCAACAGCCCAGCCACCCTTTTATACGATAAAAGCCGGATTCTCTACGGTTTAGACAAGGCAAAAGTGGCAATTAGGAAGAAAGAGGTCTGTCTTCTAGTAGAAGGCTATACCGATGTCATTATGGTTTTTCAGGCAGGTTATGAAAATGTCGTTGCTACTTCCGGCACGGCTCTAACCCCCTATCATTTAAGAATTCTCAAGCGCTATACCGAAAACCTGATGGCTGCTTTTGATATGGATACGGCCGGCAATTCGGCCACCAAAAGAGGAATAGATTTAGCGCAGGCAGCCGGATTTAATATCAAAGTCGTGGTCATGCCGGAGGAAATGGACCCGGCCGATATCGTTTCTCGCGACCCAAAAGAATGGGAAAGACTGGTCGAAGCGGCAAAATCAATTTTAGAGTTTTATTTCGAAACAACTTTTTCCCGATTTGATCCAATGACGATTGAAGGAAAAAAACAGATTGCCAAGATTTTGTTGCCGGTGATAAAGATGATTCCCAATAAAATTGAGCAAACCTACTGGCTTGAGGAGTTAACTAAGAGATTAAAAGTCAGAGAAGAAGACCTTGAGCTGGAAATGAAAAAGACGAAAGTGGAAACCATCACCGAAACCAAAGAAGAGGTTGTTCCACCGATAGTCCAGAAATCGCGGAAACAGCTTCTTGAAGAAAGACTGCTCGCTTTGGTGATGCACGCGCCGGAAAATCTTTCCCTTCTTGACGACAAAGAGGTTTCCTGTTTTTCTTCTCCTTGTTACCAGATTTTTACGCATTTCAAGGAGGCTCAAGCCGTTAAGGCTAATAGCATTAATTTTCCTCCCGAGTTGAATGATTTAGCCAATTACCTGTTTTTGCTGGCGGAAGCCGAAGATTTTAATTCGTTAGATGTTAAAGAGGAATTACAGGCTAGTCTTAAGGAATTCAAGATTTTACTCGCCAAAAACAGGCTGGACGAGCTTTCTAAGCAGTTAAAAACCGCTGAAGCCGAAGATAATAAAGAAAAGATTGAGGCGCTTTTCCGGGAGTTTAATCTTTGTTCCCAGTCGCTTAGTAATCTAGAGAAAGATTGACATTTCTTGGAATTTAAAAAAATTTAATAAAAAATTATGGCCACATCTAAAAAAAGGAAAAGAGCAAAAAAAAGAGCCGTTTCACGCCTTAAGAAAAAGAAGGTTCGGAGGAAACGGTTATTGAAGAAGAAAAGAAATAGAAAAAAGATAAGAAGATATACCTTGAAAAGGAAATCTAAAGGAAGAAGAACAAAGAAGAAGTGGGAGAAAACCGTAGAAAAGAAGACAAGAGAGGTCGCTCGCGAAGAAAATATACAGAAACTGATTGAACGGGGAAGACAAAAAGGCTTTGTGACCTTCTCCGAAATTCTTTATTTATTTCCCGATGTGGAAAAGGATATGGCCGGACTGGAGCTTCTTTATGATACTCTTGATCGGGAAGGCATTGCCATTAAGGAAGTGCGGGAATTTCTGGAGGTTGATTCCAAGGGGGCTGCCAAACCAAAGAAAAAAACAGTCAGCCCGGAATTAGACCTGATTCAAATGTATCTTAAGGAAATTGGCGCCGTTCCCTTTTTAACCGCGGAAGAAGAAAAAGATTTAGCCAAACGGATTGAAAAAGGCGACTTGGAAGCAAAGAAAAAATTAGCTCGGGCAAATCTCCGCCTGGTTGTTTCCATTGCCAAAAAGTATGTCGGCCGCTCGCCTAACCTGACGATGCTTGATTTGATTCAGGAAGGGAACCTCGGTCTTTTTCGGGCGGTAGAAAAATTTGATTGGCGCCGCGGCTATAAATTTTCAACTTACGCCACCTGGTGGATTCGTCAGGCCATCACCCGCGCTTTAGCCGATCAAGCCAGAACCATTCGTATTCCCGTTCATATGGTGGAAACGATTTCTAAATATACTCAAATTAGGCGGAGATTGCTGCAGGATTTGGGCCGAGAACCGTCGCCGGAAGAAATTGCCGCGGAAATGAGAATTGACGTGGACAAGGTCCATCACATAATGAAGATTTCCCAGGAAACCGTCTCTCTGGAAACGCCGATTGGCGAAGAGGATGACAGTGTTCTGGCGGAGTTCATTGAAGACGAAAAAACGATTTCACCCTCTACTGAAGCAGGCCGAAATCTTTTGCGAGCTCGCTTGAAAGAAATTCTCGTCGATTTAAGTCCCAGAGAACAAAAAATCCTAATGATGCGTTTTGGTTTGGAGGACGGCATTACCCATACCCTTGAGGAAGTGGGTAAGGAATTCGGCGTCACCCGCGAGAGAATCCGCCAGATTGAAGCCAAATCTTTGGAAAAAATCCGCGAACACCGCGCCGTGAATAAGCTTAGTGGCTACTAATCAGTTAGTAGTTTGTAGTTGGTAGTTTGTAGAAGAAGATGACATTATTAGGTTCATATAGAAGCTTAAAGGTTTGGGAAAGGTCATTGGAGCTTGTAACCGAGGTCTACAACTTGACCGAGAAATTTCCAAGGTCAGAGGTTTATGGTTTAGCTTCGCAAATGCAAAGAGCCGCTATTGCTATTCCATCAAACATTGCTGAGGGCCAAAGAAGAGGCTATCCAAAAGAATTTCTGCAGTTTCTCTATATTAGTTACGGTTCCGGCGCAGAACTTGAAACCCAAATTGAAATTTGTAAAAGACTTCCAAAATTAAAAGATTTAGAGTATAGTAGGGTAGAATTGCTTCTGAACGAAGTAATGAAAATGCTTAATGTTTTGATAAGCACATTAAAAAACAAGAATAGTAGTTCGTAATATTTCGCTAACTACAAACTACCAACTACAAACTACCAACTAAACAATCCGCGGTGGCGCAATGGTAGCGCGAGGGACTGTGAAGTTTCGCAGCTTCCAATGGAAACATTGGAATGAACTTTCCGGGATAACGGTGAAGCCCTATAAAAAACGGGTAATACCGTGGGAAGAACGTAAAAATCGATTTACGATTTAACGTTCCCCGTAGAGACTAAATACCGGAATACCTAAAGCCGATGCTATGGTAAAGATATAGTCCACCCCTTTTGGAAACATTAGGATCAAGTGTAATCCCCAGGTTACAGGTTCGAATCCTGTCCGCGGAGCC
>CAYRJV010000033.1:0-2942 GCA_964424745.1 uncultured Candidatus Saccharibacteria bacterium
AGGTTGGGTTCAAAACAAACTGGTCGTTTATTCTGCCAACCCGGATGGCGGCTACTGGTCCTCGCCAAGGGATATCAGAGACCAAAAGGCTGACTGAAGCGGCAATTACCCCGACAATGACTGGATCATTTTCGGCATCCCAGGAAAGGCAGGTTAAAACCACCTGAACTTCTTGATTTAATTCTTTCGGAAACCTCGGCCGAATCGTCCGATCGACCAGCCGGGCAGTGACAATCGCTTCGTCAGAAGGTCGGCTTTCGCGTTTAATATAGCGGGGTCCCCTGATTTTACCGGCAGCATAATATCTTTCTTCGTAGTCAACCGTTAAAGGAAAGAAATCGATATCTTCCCTTTTTTCCTTGGCCATCACGGCGGTGGCTAAGACGACAGTATCTCCGTAACGAACAAAAGCAGAACCATTAGCCTGTTCTGCCAAATCACGGAATTCAATCGAGAGCTCTCGTCCAGCAATTTCTATTTTGAATTTTTTTGTCTCCATTTTTCGCCTTTTATTTTTTATTGGTTTTGATAACTATTTCTTTAAGAGATATTTTTCTGGATTTTCTTCCAAGTCAAGAAATTCATCGACAATTTCTTTAAGATGACTGGAAGCTGAGCGCGAGAAAGCAATGACCTCTACTCTTTTTCCTTGGTTCTTTAAATACTCAATTAGAGAAATAAAATCCCCGTCTCCCGAGGCGAGGACGATGGTATCCACACTCGGAGATATTCTTACCGCGTCAACGGTAATTCCGACATCCCAATCTGCTTTTTTAAGGCCGCCATAAAATTCCTGAAGGTCTTTTACCCTGGTCTCAATCCCCAACTTGGTTAAAGCGTCAAAAAAAGGTTTTTCTTCACCGGTTTTTGTTCTGACAACATAAGCAAAAGCCCTGATGAGACTTCTTTGGCTAACCGCTAGTTTTAAGATCTCCCGAAAGTTCACCCGTGCCCCATAGAGATTTTTGGCGGAATGGTAAAGATTTTGGACATCAATTAAAACAGCTACCCTTTGGCCGAAATGTTTTAAAATCATAATAATTTTTGGGTTAGCAAAAAAACAAAGCCTTTACGACTAGACACTTACTTCTTCAGGCCAATTTCCTTGACGATGGCATTATATCTTTTTTCGTCTTCATCCCGGAGATACTTCAGCAGTTTTCGTCTTTTTGCCACCATCTTTAAAAGCCCCCTTTTTGAATGGAGATCCTTGGGATGACTTTTTAAATGGAGGAGAAGCTGTTTGATTTCAGCAGTTAACAAGGCAATCTGAACTTCTGAAGAACCAGTATCTGTTTCACTAGTTTTATATTTCTCAATAATTTTCTGTTTTTCTTCTGGGGACAACATATTATTTAGACACTGAGCAAAGCTGATTTGGCCAACGCTATTTTATTATAACAGCTTATAAAAATAAAAAAAAGACCTTTTTGCTAAATCAGAAATTAAAAACTGTTTTTATCGGTTTGTGCCAAACCGTTTAGTCAAGAGCAGCTTTATGCTACTATTAAATAAACATGAAAGGTCGATTCTTGTCAATATAAATAAAACTAAATTCACAATTTCATGAAATTAGACTGGAAATTGTTGGTTCTAGTGGGTGTTGTAGCGGTGGCTGGTTTTCTCCTTCTCTTTCAGTTTGCCGGTGAGTTGCCGGAAAACATTAGCCTACCTGTCTTAATAAAAAAAGGAGAGCGAGCAATAGTTTTGCCAAAAGCAACCGGCAATATCGATGATGTGGCTAAAGCGATTATTCGTGAGGCTTCGGCCGACGCGACGATTCTTAACGATGAAGAAACAGATAGTTCTTTATTAAATATGGACAGTCAAACGATTAGTGATTTAGGTAAATCTTATAACGAAAATGAATTCTAAAAAAACATTAGTTGTTTTTCTTGGTTGGATAATGACCGTGGGTTTTATCACGTTAGTGTTAACTTCTGCTGAGGCCGCCACTGACAAAAGAATAGTTGGGTTTTGTAGTCGCTTATTAGAAATTTCGGCAAAGATTGAAAAGCGGCTCACTGATCGTGAAACAAAGCTTGAAGAAAGAAGGACCGAACGATTAGAGAAGCTGGAGGCTTGGCGGGAGAAACGCGATTTGAGGCGGGAAGAAAATCAAGCTCGATGGGATGAAAACCGTGAAGAGCAGTTCAAGAAACTGGAAGAACGAGCCGGCACCGATAGTCAAAAACAAGCACTCGCGGCATTTAAAGAAGCAGTGAACGCGGCGGTTGTAGCTAGAAGAACCGCTGTCGAGACAGCCAAAGAGACTTTTCGTCAGGGAATTGACCAGCTGATTATTTCGCGGAAGGCCGCGATTGATAACGCAATAGCAATCTATAAAGACGCAATTAGAGCCGCCTTTACGAAAGCGCAAGCTGATTGTGAGGCTGGGGTTGAGGCAAAAACTATTCGCGAGACACTGCGGACAAACCTGAAAGCAGCACAGGAACAATTTCAGAATAGCCGTCAAGAAATTGAAGGAATTGGTCAATCGGTAAAGGAACTAGCCGAAACGAGAAGAGCCGCTGTCGCCAAAGCGCACGAAGATTTTAAAGCGGCAGTCGAAAAAGCACGTGATGATTTAAAAGCCGCTTGGGAAGCAAATGATTAATCCGATCGGATAAAGTTTAGTAATGTAATTGATCGGGTTTGAGCCTTGACGTAAACAAAAAAACTGCAGCCCTGCAGTTTTTTTGCTGTGTGCCCCAGGAGGACTCGGAGAGTTGCCCGAAGGCATTCCCTCCTTCGCTTCGCGGGGTGCTTCGCTACAGGGAATGCGAAACTCAGTCGGAATTCGGGAGGGAGTTCCTCGCTACCCGGAAACAAAAATGAAAATCACCCGTAAGGGGTGACTTCATTTTTGTGCCCCCAGGAGGACTCGGACCTCCAACTCACAGCTTAAGAGGCTGTTACTCTACCAATTGAGTTATGGGGGC
>CAYRJV010000033.1:3042-7542 GCA_964424745.1 uncultured Candidatus Saccharibacteria bacterium
GGACCCATTAGCTCAAATCTACAGCCTGGATATCCTAGGTTTAAACAACTGGGTGATGATGGAGATGGAGTAGGCGACGGAGTGGGAAGAGGCGGACGCTGACGGATCTCAATAGCAACCGGACAGTTAATTTTAAACCAACCGGTTCTTAGGTTCCAACCTTGCCAATCAGCCACATTGAGGAAGATAAATATTGTATTGGTGATAATCCAGGCAGAAAATATGATGACCAGGCCGATCGCCGCTGAAGTAAATATCTTTTTCGCATTTTGGATGGTTTGGGGGTTTCCAGAAGCAGTCAGAATCATTAGGCCAGCCACGGCAAACAAAAAAGTTGAAATGAGAAAAACGATTGCCAGGACATAGCCGAGAATACCCTGAAGCATGACAAACAGATGGCAGAACTGACAGGGCATTTCGCAGGTCTGTCGAATTGGACAGACATCACGGTCAGTATCGAATTCATCTTCAAAAGGTACGCCGTTGACCTTAACTCCTTTGCCACAAGGAACCAGCCCATCGTAAGTAATCGTGTACTCGGTTCCTTTAATCATTGCTTTATATTCTCTGGCAGACGAGATCAGCGGAAAAAATAAGAATCCTAAAAACAGTATCGCTAACAAAAAGCTTGTTTTTTTTGTCATAGATTATTTTTATTTAGTTATATTTCCGGAAGGATTTGCTCCGTATCAGACTCTTTGTTTTATCCAGAATTTCCATTATCTCCGGCGGTTTGGAATCCCTATTGCCCCTGGCAAGATTCGAACTTGCACCAACGGGTCCGAAGCCCGTCACTCTATCCATTGAGCTACAGGGGCGCCGTGTTAACTGTGAGCTATAAACCTTAGGCTTTAGACGTATAAAGATAATTTATTCTATCAGAAGATTCGTTCTTCTTCAACTTTTTCGGCAATTGAAAAAAAGCCTTTTTAAGGATAGGATTAAATTATTAAGAGAAAAACCCAATGACAATTCCCAAAGAAATAAAAATCATCGTTGAGAACTTAGCCAAAAAGGGATTTGAGGCGTATATTGTTGGTGGCTGCGTGAGGGATATATTAAACGGTACTGAGCCAGGAGACTGGGATATTGCCACCAATGCCAAACCAGAAGACATTGAAAGAATTATGCAGGCAGCTGGTTTTAAAACTTTTTACGAAAATGAATTCTGGACAGTGGGAGTGGTTTTGCCGAAGAGTTTAAGCGCTAAAAAAGAGAAAGCCGAGGAGGTGGTTGAAATTACGACCTACCGGTCAGAGGCGAAATATACGGATAAACGTCATCCGGACGAGATCAGGCCCGCCAAAACCATCGAAGAAGATTTAGCCAGAAGAGATTTTACCGTTAATGCCATAGCATTTTTACTTCCACGAGGAAGAGCAAAGAAATTGAAAGTAATTGATCCGTATAATGGCCAGAAAGATTTGAAAAATAAAATTATTTGGGCAGTAGGCAATCCTCAAGACCGGTTTTTTGAAGATGCCCTAAGAATGTTAAGAGCCGTCAGGTTTGCTACCACTCTGGGCTTTAAGATTGAGACTAAAACAGCGGTGGCAATTAGCGAAAATAGCCAGTGGCTGGGGGTAATTTCTAAAGAGAGAATTCGGGACGAATTTTTGAAGATTATTATGACAGTAAACGCCGCCAGCGGTATTGAGCTGTTACGTCAGCTTGGCCTTTTAAAATATATTATTCCCGAACTGGAAGAAGGTTATGAGGTGACCCAGAACAAACATCATATCTATGATTGTTATGAGCATAGCCTTTTGTCGCTTAAATATGCCAGCCAAAAAGGTTTTAATAAATATGTCAGATTAGGGGCTTTGTTTCACGACATTGCCAAACCGAGAACAAAAAAAGGAGCGGGACCCAATGCCACTTTCTACGGACACGAGATTGTTGGGGCAAGAATGACGGAGAGGATTCTCGAGCGATTGAAGTTTCCTAAAGACGATCTTGAAAAAATCACCAGACTAGTGAGATATCACCTTTTCTATTACAATGTGGGCGAGGTTTCCGAATCTTCGGTGAGACGGCTGGTGCGTGAAGTTGGTCCGGAAAATATGGAAGAACTGCTGGAAGTGCGCATGGCTGACCGCATCGGCTCTGGCGTTCCCAAAGCCGAACCATATAAGCTGCGGCATCTGCGCTATATTATTGAAAAAGTTTCCAAAGATCCTATTTCGGTGAAAATGCTGGCTATTAGAGGTGATGATGTGATGGAAGTTTTGGGCATTGCGCCAGGCCCAAAGGTGGGTTATATTCTAGATATTTTGATGGGAGAGGTTTTGGCTGATCCGAAAAAGAACGACAGAGAATTTTTGCGAGAAGAAATCAAAAAATTGGGAAAGCAATCAGAAAAAGAACTGATCTCTTTGTCAAAAAAAGCGGAGGAGGAACGGGAGAGGCTGGAAATGAAGCGTGACGAAATGACCAAGCAGAAATACTGGGTAACTTGATAGCCAATAGCCATTAGCCAATAGCCAAGAGAATGATAAATTCGTATAAAGATTTGATTGTTTGGCAGAAATCATTCATATTGGTGGGTGAGATTTACCGATTGACAAATATATTTCCCAAAACAGAACTTTTTGGCTTGACCAATCAAATCAGAAGAGCAGCCGTGGCGATTCCTTCCAATATTGCCGAGGGATTTTCCCGAAAATACAGAAAAGAGTATATCCAATTTATTTCTGTTGCCTATGGTTCAGGCGCAGAATTAGAAACCCAAATCCTATTAGCGAAAGAGCTTAATTTTGCACCCGAAAAAGAATTCATAGCTGGTCTTAGTCTTTTATCCGAAGTAATGAAAATGCTGAACACCTTGTTAAAAAAACTAAGAGATAATACTAGCACTATTGGCTAATTCCTAATGGCTATTGGCTAACAATTTCCGGGGGCTGGTGTAATGGCAACATGCAGGATTCGGGTTCCTGAGACTGAGGGTTCAACTCCCTCGCCCCCGACAGAGTTAGTTTTTAGTCCGCCATCCGCCTCCGCCAGTTGGCGGATGGCGGAGGCGGAGTAGTTAGTAGTTGGTAGTTTTTAGAGTTTAAAGTTGATGGTTTTGGCGGGCCCGTAGTAAAGTGGCATTACGGCGCATTCGCATTGCGCAGGCGGCAGTCCGATTCTGCCCGGGTCCATATTAGACGATTTCGTTCGCCCTCGCCCCTCGCTTCGCTCGGGGCTCGGGTCTCGTCGGGCAGAAAATAAAGGTAATTCCACGGCTTTTTGAAATCCACAAAAAGCCGCTGGTCAAAAATTCGGCGGTTCGAGCCGATTTTTTTGAGGAAATTTTTCATTTCCGAGAAATTACCTTCCAAAACCAAATTTTTGGCTTGGTTGGCTTCAATTATCCAGTTTCGGACGAGTTCGAGCCAACGATTGCCTTTTCGCTCAAAATCGGACAATTTCTCTTCCAAGGTTTTCTTTTCACTCATTAAATCATTTTTCTTTAACTGAAATTCCGGCAATTCCAAATCGCCTTCAAGATACACGTCCATCAGGCGATTTATTTTTGTTTTCACTTTCTCCAATTCCGCTTTCAGATTTTGAGCGAAAAGTTCTGACGAGCGCCGGGCTTCCGCGTTCTCGGTTGCCAGTTTCGCTAAAAACTTCTCCCGCCACTCATCAGACAAAGAAACTTTTTGACATGTTCCCTTTATTTGTTTTGCCAATTCTTCTTCCCGCAAAAACCGAGTTTGATTACATTTTTGCGTTTTGCCTTTGAAAGTGCAGTGGTAATAGTGATATTTCAAACCGCTCTTTTTGATTTTCCTTTCGGCGGTTATGGCATATCCGCACTCGCCACAAACCGCAAAATTGAGGAATTGAAAGTTTTTCGGTCCTCGCTTTTCGCGAGGCTTGCCGTTCGAAATCAGGGCTTCCTGTATTTTGTCAAAAAGTTTCTTTGAAATCATTGGCTTGTGGCTTCCTTGATGAATTTCGCCTCTATATTTGAAATGTCCGTAGTAAAAAGGATTGCTTAATATCCCTTGAATTGTGGACAAATGAAGTGGTTTTCCTTCTTTGCTAACCAAGCCAAGAGAAAACATTTTGCTTTGAATTTTTGTTAAGGTATATTCGCCGGTGGCAAAATCCCGCAAAACTTCCCTCACTTTGTTAAATGTTTTTCTGTCGGGTTCAATGGTTCTTAATCTTGGCTCGTTAAAATATCCGAGTGGTGCTTTTGCCGAAAATTCACCGCGGCGGATTTTTTGCCTAATACCCCGCAAAATGTTTTCTCTCAAATTGTCGGTGTAATATTTTGCTTGTCCGAAAGCGACGGACAACATAAATTTTCCTTGCGGCGTTGGCTCAAACCAAAAGGTAGGGAATTTTAGCGAGGTGATTTTTCCGGTATCAACAAGATAAATAATTCGTCCGCCGTCAATGCTATTTCTCGCGAGCCGGTCGGGATTCCATGCTAAAATTCCCGAAGCCACGCCTTTTTCAATTTCCGAAAGCATAAAATTAAAAACTTCTCGGCCCGGCTCTTTG
>CAYRJV010000034.1:0-7393 GCA_964424745.1 uncultured Candidatus Saccharibacteria bacterium
CAGCCACAAGCTTTGATTCATCGGCAAAACCAAGCGGCCGCCGATTTTCAGCTGTTTTTTCCAGGCCTCGGGAATGTGGTGGCTGCTGGCAGCTGAAATAATCCTATCAAAAGGCGCTTTCTCCGGCAAACCCTTAGAACCGTCGCTACAAATAAATTCGGCAATTCCCTTACTTATAAAATTATAATGGCTGACATTTTTCTTGCCGAAATCGGATAGTTCTGGAACAATTTCCACGCCGTATACTTTGCCCCTTTCTCCAACTATTTCACATAAAAGCGCTGTGGACCATCCCGACCCCGAACCGATATCCAAAATTTTTTGACCGGCTTGGGGTTGAAGCAATTCCATCATCACCGCCACGGTTAATGGTTGAGAAATAGTTTGACCGAAACCGATGCCCAAAGGCGCATTGCGATAAGCTTCGGTTTTCAGATAATCAATCACAAAATCAAACCGGTCAATTTTTTTGAAAGCCTCAATAATGCGAGGCGTCTTCAAATAACCTTCTTTGATTAAAGTTTCGATTAAGTTGTCTTTTTTTGAGGAACCCATAATTTTGCTACTTGAGAAGTTTTTTGAAATGAAGCTCATCCTCTTTTTTAAATGGTCCGAGGACGGCTAGGTTAATGTTTTTTGGCCGAAACAATTCGCGAGCCAGATTTTGGACCATTCGGCTGTTGACCGCATCAATTTTTTTAAAAATATCGTTCAGAGAAAAAGATTTTTTATAATAAAGCTGCTGAAGGCCGTAAAAAAAGGCGTATTCATCGGAGCTTTCCAAACCTAGCGTCATCTTGCCCTTGATATAATCTTTAGATTTTTTCAATTCCGATTCACTCGGCGGCTCAACAGCGATTTTCTTAAATTCACTATTAATGATGCCGAGGGTGTCTTTTATTTTATTTAAAGCAACGCCAGTCGCTATGCCAAAAAAACCGTGGTCAGAGCCTAAATCAGTAACACTGTAAACGTAATAAGCCGCGCCCATTTCTTCGCGAATTTTCTGAAAAAGGCGCGAACTCATTCCCTGCCCCAAAACTGCGGCTAACGCCGCCAAGGTGTATCGGCGGTCATCAAACTTGGAAAAAGCCCGCGTTCCCATAATTAAGTGGGCCTGGTCGGTTTTTTTGGTTTTAATAGCAACGCGCGGCTGATTTTGGCTTTCTTTGGTTTTTAATTTAGGCGGGCTTGCCTGTCCATTAATACCCTTAAACAACGTTTCTAAACGGCTAACAACTTTGGCCGAATGAAAATTACCGCTTACCACAATCAGCGTCTGCTTGGCGGTATAACGATTTTTAATGTAATTTAAAATTTCCGGCCTTTTGATTTTTTTAATTATTTCTTTTTCACCCAAAATCCGCCAGCCGGCTGGCTGATCGCCGTATAATAATTTTAGAAAGATGTCATAAATCTGACTGGTCGGCGTGTCTTCGTCCAAATTCATTTCCTCAATAACCACTCCTTTTTCTTTCTCAACATCCTCTTCTTTAAAAAGCGAGTTAAGATAAATGTCTGAAATGACATCCAGGGCTGTTTCCAGATGACGGTGGTCAGCTTTAATATAATAGCCGGTGTGCTCCTGGCTGGTAAAGGCGTTAAAATCTGCGCCCAAGCCATCCATTAAAGTGGTGATTTCTTTGGAGCTTGGCCGCTTAGCCGTTCCCTTAAAACACATGTGTTCCAAAAAATGAGAGATGCCGTTTTGCTCTTTTTTTTCGTATTCTGAACCGGCCCGAACCAGAGTTAAAACCGTCACGGTTTGGGTTTCTTTTAGCGGCACCAACAACGCCTCTAAACCAGAAGCTAAAAGTACTTTTTGGGGCCTTACTATTTCCGAATCAGAGCCCGTTATTTCACTTTTCTTCTTCCCACTTATAAGCCACTTTGACATTGACTTTGTATTCAACAATTTGGCCCTTGTCCAAACTAACTGATTGGTCAATTATTTTTAGTCCGGTGAGATTGTACTTATCATCGCCAACAAACTCAACCACTTGTTTGATGGCATCTTCAAAGCTTTTAGGAGAAGTGCCAAGAAGCTCTCGAATTTTTATAATTGCCATAAATTGAAATGCATTAAAATCGACCTTTAATTACAAGTTTTTAACCGGCGAATTTTGACCGCTAACTAAGTTTATCGGAAAAATAGCGTATTAAATCATCTATTTTGACTCTTTCTTGTTTGGTAGTATCGCGGTTGCGGACAGTCACAGCATTGTCTTCCAGCGTCTCAAAGTCAACGGTTATGCAAAACGGCGTGCCGATTTCATCCTGCGAGAAATATCTCTTTCCGATATTTCCTCTGTCGTCCCAAGCGATTTCAAAATCTTTCTTGAGTTCTTGATAAATTTTTCTGGCTTTTTCAACTAATTTCGGCTTATTCGCAAGCAATGGGAACACTGCTGCTTTATACGGCGCTAATTTCGGATGAAGTTTTAATACAACACGCTCATCTTCTTCGTGATAAGCATCAATCAGGAAAAACAGCATTGCCCTATCCACTCCGCCAGAAGTTTCAATTACCCAGGGAATAAATTTTTCTTTGGTTTCGGCGTCAAAATAAGACATATCCTCGCCCGAATATTTTTGGTGCCTAGATAAATCCCAATCCCCGCGATGATGTATGCCTTCGCATTCCTTCCACCCAAACGGAGTATTATATTCAATATCCCAAGCTGCTTGGGCATAGTGCGCCAATTCGTCTTTGGCGTGTTCTCTGAATCTTAAATTGCTTTTTTTAATTCCCAGATTTTTATACCAATCCATTCTCAGCTCTTTCCAGTAATCATATTGTTTCATTGATTCTTTTTTATCGGGCCTAACATAATACTGAAGCTCCATTTGTTCAAATTCAATTGAACGATAAGTGAAATTTCCCGGAGTAATTTCATTTCTAAATGCTTTCCCGATTTGCGCTACGCCAAAAGGAATCTTCAAATGCGAGGAATTCAAAATATTTTTAAAATTAACGTGCACACCCGGAGTAATCTCACCCCTTAAATAAGTGGTGTTTTTTTCTCCTTCGACAACACCAAGCTTCACTTCGACAAGAAGATTGAATTTTTTTGCTTCGGTCCATGCAACTTTTTCTTTCCTTTTTGAATGTTCTTTTTCGTGCTCTTTGATTACGTCTTCTTGGTCGGCTCTGAATCTTTGATGACAGATTTTACATTCAACTAATGGGTCGGTAAAACTCGCTGTGTGTCCGGATGCCTCCCAAACTTTCGGATTCATAATAATCGAGGCACTAACTCCAACTACATCTTCTCTATCTTTAACCACTGTTTTCCACCATTCTTGCTTAATATTGAACTTCAATTCGCTGCCGAGCGGCCCGTAATCCCAAGTTCCCCTAAGTCCACCATAAATTTCCGAACCTGGATAAACAAAACCCCGTCTTTTACAAAGACTAACTATCTTTTCCATCAAATTGTTTTCTGTTTTAGACATTTAAATTAATGATACCAGATTATTCTCAGATTTTCAAACAAACACATTTTGATTTGATACCTACTCCCCTTGTTGTAATTGTTTTATTTGCTGCTCTTTCTGCTGTTCCAAAAACATCTTTTCCCATTCATCCAATGCCTTTTGTTGCTTTTTCATTTCTTGATAGGGCAGATAAAGACGAACGTAAGAAAAAATCAAGCATACAATAAAAATAAGAATAAGGCCAATAATAACTCCTCGGAGGACATTTTTTAGATTGATTTGTTTGGACATAATTTACTTTTTAGGATTTTATTTTGTTGTGTCGTAAACCGCTTTATCTTGACCATCAGCAAATCATTAATTATTAAATAAAACCGAACCGGCCATTACTGAAGGTTCGGCGAAATAAGTCGTTCCTGAAGGACCGTTACCTGGCGAAGGACCACCGCACCATTGTACGGTCAGAAAGAATCTCAAAGTAGTGTTGGAACCGCTATTTGCATTCACGCTCACATAAGTCCAATCTCTGGTACCGGTCATCGGTGTCGAAGAATGCCAATCGCCCCAAGAAGTATTAGCAATGCCCACGCCGGCATTCCCCACCTCATCCACTGTTTTTATCCAAACGCCGATGGTGTAAACTGAATTTTGCTGGACTGGCAGATCTTGAACATAATAGTTATTACAGTAGCTATTGCTATTTTTGATGATGGCACTGAAAGATGCCCAATGGGTTGCAGTGGTGGTAGTCCCATTAATACCTCCCCCGGCATAATTAATCCAACCGGTCAAATCACCGGTGCTAAAATCAGCATTGGTCAATTTTTCAAATTTAAAAATATTCAAATTACTACCGAATTCATATAAATATAGATCATCTCCACCATCCTCAGAAGCGCTGTCCTGATCGCCACCGTATTTATTTTTTCGAGATTCCAATCTTGCATTTATCTCCCAGCTTCCTCCTGCTACATAAGTATAATAAAGTCCAGTAGAAGTGGTGTTTTTGGGATCAATTGGCAAAGAGGAAAGAGGTGAACCGATGTCTAAAGAGGTAAAATTAAGAGGAATCCAGCCATTGCCATCGGTTTTGCGATAATTGGTAGAATCAGAACAATGATAAGACCAAGTAGCTGGTAGAGATGGTAAGTCTAAATTAGAGCAAGTTGAAGAAGTATCAGGAATAGAGACGTAGACAGTGCTATTAGAACCCAAAGAGGTATTGGGAAGAGAAGCTTGAAAATATTGAATGGCTCGATTTAAGGAGTTAATGTCAGACATTCTCCGGACATCTCTAGTTTTTTTAAGAATCTCAGCCGGGTTGATGGAAATGATAATGATGCTCATCAAAAGAGCCAAAATGGCAATGGTAACGAGAAGTTCTACCAAAGTGAAAGAGGATTGTTTCCTGAATTTAGGATTTTGAAAGTTGCAAAGCATAAAAGTATAATTCGCATCCATTCGTATATTGGCATCGATTTGATTACTTGGTTTGATTATTTGGTTGCATTATAAATCGCCCTAATTTCCGCTTCGGAAAGGGCTCGATTATAGACACGAACATCGTCAATCTTATTAACAAAGTTGAGAGAGCAACCCGGGATGCTGCCGATTGTCAAAGGCTGACTAGATGAAACGTTAAGAATCGAAGCCGCTGAAGCAAGTTGCTTTTTGACTCCATCTATATAGAAATAACCGTTATTTGCATCTCCTGAATCTCTAACCATTACAATATGATGCCAGCCAATTGTTATTGTGTCTGCCGTATATATTTCAGAGGAAAGTGAGCCATCTGCCGTACTCCACATTAGTTCCGAAATGCCCGGCCGCCAATAGATAGAGTAACCCGCGGCTGCGGCAGCGATATCCTTTTTCCCGACTATTCTCCCAAAGGAATCTGAGGTTGTATCTAAATATGCCCAAACACTTATAGAAAAGTTGGAGGTGCCAAAGTCCAAAATTGTAGCATCCGGAACGTTAACGTATGTACACGATCCAAAATTCAAACACTTCCCGGCTATCCCATTCACCCAAGCAGGATTGCTAACTAGAGTTCCATTATTCCCGTATCTCGAAGAATCACTCCCCGTTGTCCCACTCCCTTCATCAAATTTCCAATACCCCACCAATCCAGAGTCTTTGAGGGGGTTAAGGGTTAGATCAGTACCGATTTCAAAAAGAGAGTAGTTATCGCCTCCATCTGTTGAGGTTTTATCAGTATCTCCTGAGAGTCTCATGGTTTGAGATTCAAAGGTAGCGTCTAATTCAAAAGAAGTCCCACTGGTAGAGTAGGTATAGTAAAGTCCGGTAGACGCAGCATTAGTGGGATCTGTAGCTAATACTGAAATAGGACTGCCAGTATCAAGGCTATTGAAGTTAACAGGGATCCAGCCATTACCGTCAGTTTTCCTGTAGTTGGTAGCGTTAGAACAGACATAAGTGTAGTTAGTAGGCGGAGTTGGCAGAGAAAGATCAGAACAATCAGAATTAGCAGCAGGAAGAGAGACATAAATCTTATTGGCTGTGCCTAAAGAAGTATTGGGTTTACTGGCTTGAAAGATACCGAGAGCATTATTCAATCCATTTAATTCAGAGATTCTTTTAGTATCCCTAGTCTTTCTCAACATCTCGGCTGGGTTGATGGAAATGATAATGATGCTCATCAAAAGAGCTAGGATAGCGATGACGATGAGAAGCTCGACGAGAGTGAAAGATTTTTGGGATTTATAGAAAGGCATGAGTTTAAAATTTTGGTAATATTCGGAAGTTTAATTTCCGAAAGTCCTCAAAATCGGATTATTACCAAAATTTCCAACATAGGGTTTGGGTTTTAAGTTTTATGCTTCAATTTTCAGAATTTATTTTATGGCCTGACTTTGCCGTCATTGGGATTGACGGTCGAATCATTTTTTAATTCGGAATTTATCGGGTCAATCGTAAAACTGATTTCCTGGCCGGTAAAATCATCCTTGGCGCTAAATTCTATTTTCTCCAAAAGCTTCATATATCCGCCAATCTGATTTAGCGACGGCACAACCGCTATTTGAAAAATAGCCTCGCGAGCGGGCAGCACCACTCCGGTGGTCGCTGGCAATTTGGGAATCTGCCAAATGACTTCGCTGGTTCTTTCATTATAGGTTGGGGCTGAATCGCCATAATTGCCGCCAATTATTCCGGTCCAACTAATGCCCTGGGGCAAAACGGATTTAATTGTGATATTGCTCAAATCATTGGAATAATTAATTATTTTCCAGTGAATGGTGAAATTGGTTCCGACCCCCACTTTTAAGGGCAAGGTTCCTTTGTTAACAATGCCCGAAGCTGCGTCGCGGAAAAACGCCGAAACCACTAAATCAGCCTTGCCTGATAGCCGGCTATCAATTTCCGCCACAGCCGTAGTTTTCTGCAAACTGGTATCCGGCGGCACGCTCGGCGATTCCATTTGGGCTTGGACTTTCACAACAAAATTTTTATCGCTTAATCTCTTGATGGGATAGGCGTTCTTGAGCCGGATTTTGAACGTTACTGAACCGCTGGCTCCCCGATTGATAAGTCGCAATTCTGGCGTGTTGCCGGCGTTCCAAATAATCTGCTTGGAGGCAGAATCAAAATAGCCATTGCTCTGAATCGACGTTAAATCAATCAAGGCGCTGTCTAATTTAACTTTAATAATCACCTCTTCCAGACCGATAGCGGTGTTATTTTGATAATCAATCCTGTATTCCAACATTTCATTTAAATTGGCGGTGTAATCGCTGACGCCGTTAATTAAAATGGCCAATTTCAGGGGCGAGGTTTGAATGGTAACGCCAGCTGTTTTTTTATCTAAAGTTATTAATTGATTTTGCACGGTGATACTCAATTGGCTGCCAAATTCATAAAACGAACCGACTTGCCCAATCAGAGTACCTTTAATCAGCAATTTGCCGTTGCTTTTGGATGGCAAATCGCCCAA
>CAYRJV010000035.1:0-7322 GCA_964424745.1 uncultured Candidatus Saccharibacteria bacterium
GTTATTAATCCCGAAAAAGAGAAAACAACAACGACATTGGTCAAAACCGAGGGAACGCTTTCTTTAGAATAATAAAACCGGGCAATAGCCGAATCCAGGCCGAAAATTGAAATCGCGCTAAAAAATTCAACAATGAACATGACCAGGGTGTAAAGACCAATCTGCGCTGGCGCCAGCCACCAGGCTAAAGCTAGCCACAATAAAAAAACAATCGCCTGACTTAAAAAGCCAATCATAATATAAATACCAGTGTTCTTTACAACTTCCTTCATACGGTTGCTCCTAGTTAAACGGTTCGATTATCTCCTGGAGGCTGCGTACAATGTAATCTATTTCCGTTTCGCTAAGATTATTGTAAAATGGCAAAGCAATTGTCAGATCGGCCATCTTTTCGGTAATGGGATAATCCCCTTTTTGACAGTTAAACATTTCCCGATAAAATGGCTCGAGATGAATCGCCGGAAAATAATTCCGGCATTGGATTCCCTTATTTTCCAAGTTATTAATTATTTTATCCCGATCGCTGAATGAAAACTTTTGGGAATCAAGCCTGATAACGTAAACAAACCAACTCATTTTTATCTTCTCCGCCAGATAAGGGATTTCAATTCCTTTCATTTTTTTCAGTTTGTTATTGTATAAGTCAGCTACCCGGCTTCGCTTCGCGAGCATTTCAGATATTCTTTCTATTTGGGTTAAGCCGAGGCTGGCACTCAGTTCGGACATTCGATAGTTATAGCCCAATCTGACATGCGCTAGCCATCTTTCGTCTTCGCCCCGGCCTTGGTTACGCATACTTCGGCAGAGCTTGGCAATATTTTCATCATTAGTGACAATCATTCCGCCTTCACCAGTCGTTATTTGTTTATTGGCATAAAAAGCAAAAACGCCGCAATTACCAAACGAACCGACTTTTTTGCTTTGATATTCGGCACCAATTGCTTCACAGGCGTCCTCAATTACGGCTAATTTATACTTTCTCGCAATCTCCATAATTTTATCCATCTCGCAGGGATGACCAAAGATGTGGACTGGCAAAATCGCTTTCGTCTTTGCGGTGATTTTTTCTTCTATTTTCGAAACATCAAGGCAAAGTGTTTTCTCGTCAATGTCCGCAAAGACTGGTTTGGCTCTTTCGAAAAGAAGGCAATTCGCCGAAGCAATAAAGCTAAAAGGGGTAGTAATAACTTCATCGCCATCGTGGATGCCTAAGCTTCTAACGCAAAGGTGAAGTCCGCTGGTGCCGCTATTAACGGCGATGGCGTACTTCGTGCCGATATAGTCCGCGATTCTCTTCTCAAACTCCGTCACCTTTGGACCAATACTCAAGAAAGGTGTCGCGAGTACTTGGCGGATGGCGTTAACTTCTTTCTCGGTAATATCTGGGCTAGACAAAGGAATTGTCTTCAGTTCACGCAACAGAACAACATCCACTAAAACTCCTCGGCCATCAACAATGGGAACCTCGTCGACGCCGTGTTTGTCCATTATTTCTAGAAGTTTGTCAGCCGGCGTCCCCTTAACGGCGGTTACCGAATGACACGTCATTATCTGCTTCGTTTTCTCCTCAAGATTTTTCCCAGAAAGAATCGCTCGCCGAATATCGCCATCAGTAACAACCCCGAGAAGTTTTTTTTGATTATCGACGACAAAGGCGGCTTTGATGCCAGCCCGATTAATACACTCCATTGTCTCCCGCAGTGTACTATTTTCTTTAACGGTGATTGAATCAATTGATTTATTCATTTTTTTCGAAATCAGTTCTCGTCAAAGATTTGATTATTTTTACCGGGATACCGTAGGCTAAGGTATTTGCCGGAACATCCTTATTAACAAAACTGAAAGCCCCAATAATCGCGTTTTCACCAACCGTAACTCCGGGCATAATCAAACTATGGCTGCCAATCCGGCAGTTTTTTCCCAAAACCACTCTCCCCTCTTTTTTATCAATGGTCGAGATGGAATAAATCGAACAGTGCGACCCGATTTGGACATCGTCTCCAATAATGACACCGTTCTTGGCGTTAATATAAGTAAAGGCACCAATATCGGTTTCTTTGCCAAGCCTCAGCTTCTGTTTGTGCTGAACTAACCAATTGTACTTGGTGAGTTTTCCTTCTCTAATCACCGGCTTTTTCCAATTTTTAAATCTTTTTTTCATATTTAAGGTGATATCTCTCTGACTAATATAAAAGCTTCAGCAAATTTTAAGCCGGCTTCAGAACCTCTTTTTTTGGCTAATGCCTCAACCGCTTCTAACGAGCGGGGGTGGGGAAAGGGTTTCAATTCGCTTTTATAAGCCGCCATTGCCTCCAGTTTTTGTTTAATTGTTTCGGAAATATCATAATAAACATTAGGGATGAATGGTTCAATTACTTGGCCCCATTCACTTTCGGACAAAGTTTCATAGGCTAAAATTTTTTTAATTTTACTGCCAACCGTCGGTCTGGCCGCAGATAAAGATACCTCAAAAACCAGGCGGTGATCTTTATTAACATCGCCTTTATGGGGTATCAATAATATTTCTGGTTTAACTTCACTCATTACTTTAGCTAATGCCTGATATAGTTCTTTCTGGGGAACGGTATCTAGTTTTAATGTCGGGAAATCTAGAAAATAGGCCTTTTTAATATTGAGGAGTTGATTAGCCATTTCAATCTCTTTGGGTCTCTCTTCTAAAAATTGCTCACTCCAATCAGGACCATAGGCCTTGGTAAAATAACAGACAAAGACCGCATCGCCTTTTTGGCTGTATTTTATAATGGTTCCGCCGCAGCCAAGAACTTCGTCATCAGGATGGGGAGCGATAACTAAAATTTTTTTCATATAATATTAGTTAAATTTCTCAGCGGCAATAAACCATCTTGAATACTTTAAATTCATCTTTAACGGCTTGGTTAAGTCGATATCTTTTTTAATTCCCCTTGAACTCTGTAGAAAGGACTTATCAATGGTGAAAAGATCGGGAAATCTCTCTTCATAAAGCTCAAGGTCAAAAACCCTGAAGCCTTTAAATAATTCATTAATTTCTTTTGGATTAAAATAGTGCTGGATTAAGCCCTTTTCGTAGCCTTCTTTGAGGACAAAAGTATTCTTCGCAACCTCTTCTCCCCGGCCACATTCGGAGTCTTCGGTCGAACGCAGAGTGATATAAACGTAGCCGCCCGGCGCACAAACTCTTTTGATTTCTTTCATTGCTTTCTTCGCTTTGAAAAATAACATGTGGTCCAAAACGCCATGAGAAATTATTAAATCAAAGTAATTGTCTGGATAAAAAGAAAGGTCCGCGATATCCGCCTGACGAAGATGGGCTTTTAATTTTCGTTTAGCCAGCCATTTTTTAGCCACCTTGATGGCCGTCGAGGAAACGTCGAAACCGTAAGCCTCAAAGCCGAGTTCGGCAAAATAAACAACATGACGGCCGTTGCCGCAGCCGGCGTCAAGAACTCTTTTCACTTTCCGCTTTTTTTCAAAAAAATTAATTCCTAATCTTTGACAAACATATCTGGCCGTAAATCTGACCACTCCCTCATCAGGATACCAATAGTTACCCGCCATTTTTTTTGCTGAATAAACTCGATTCCATTTTTCCATATTTCTGATAAAGCTATTTGTTGAATAATAATCTCTAAATCTGCCTTAACTGGTTTTCTCAGTCAATTATTTTTTTTTGCATCAATTTCTCGTCTAGCTTGATTTTTTTTAATACGGTAGCAATTTTTCGACTGGCTCGTCCGTTTCCATAAGGAGTAAGACGTTTTTTTACTTTCGCCAAAAAAGATTGATCCGTTAGTGCTTTTTCCATCCCCCTCACAATATCTTCTTCATTACAGTCTATCTCAATAACATTAACTGCCCTTTCTCTTCCTTTTTGTCTTGTCCCAACGCAGACGTAGGGTAGTCCCAAAGACGGCGCCTCAATAATGCCGCTCGAAGAATTTCCGACAAAGACCTTGGCGGTTGCCATAATTGAAAGGAAGTCTAGGTGCGGTAGATTTTCAAAAAGATGAACATTCCGGCCTTGGTTTTTTAACTCATTAATCTCCTTAATGATATCTTTATTGCCCGGATAAGTATTTGGATAAATAAAGACAATTTCCATAACTTTTTTTGAAGCAACGGTTTTGATGGCGCTGACGACGGTCTTTATCTGGCGGCCGACCTTCTTCAATTCCGTCGTCAAGGGATGGTAGACCGCTAAAATCAATGGTTTATCAGAAAAACCGTATTTCTTATTTAGCTCTTGCCGGGATAATAGTTTTTTACGGAAAATAACGTCCAAGGATAAAGCCCCGGAAAGAAAAACTCGCCAATTTTCTTCGCCTAATCTTAATATCCTGTCGCGGCTTTTTTCACTCGAAGCAAAATGAAGATGGGCCAGTTTGGTAATGGCGTGCCGCAAACTGTCATCGATATCACCTAAGCCGACTTCGCCGCCGGAAATATGGGCAATGGGAATATTCATTGCCGCGGCGGCAACAGCCGCAACAAAGGCTTCGATCCTATCACCAAAAACAACAATTATGTCTGGTTTATCTTTATTAAAAACCTGGCTAAAGCCTTCGATCCCCTTGGCCATCGAAATAGCCATCTCAAATCCGTTATCCATTGCTTTTTGGCCAAGCCTAACCAAACTTTTTATCTTAAAACCGTCTTTGCTTATCTCCTCTCTCGTCTTGCCGAACTCAGATAAAAGATGCATACCGCTAACGTAAAGTAATAATGACAAAGTCCTTGTTTGCCTGATTTCTGCCAATAACGGCTTTAAGTAACCGTATTCAGCTCGACTGCCAGTAATCACGGCAATTTTTCTTTTTCTGATATTATTCATAAATTCATTTAGGCTGCGTTGTTAACCACTCAATGGTTTTTTTGATGCCGTTTTCGAGGCTAACCTTCGGGAAATATCCTAAATCTTTTTTGACTAATGAGAGATCGGCCGTATAGTTTCTTTCGTCTGTCCAACGACCAGCCTTCCGGCCGGTCATCCCCACCGGCACTTGGCAAAAGGGAACGTATCGATACTGCTTATCTCTGGCGGATTGTATTTTGGACTCTGTGCCGCTCAGTTGCTTTATTTTTTTTGCCAATTCCAGTATTGATACAGGGGCCCCAGAACTAACATTATAAACTTTACCGCCAAGATTATCTTTTTTTATTGCCATTATCGTTGCTTCGACGGCATCGTCAATATAAGTATAATCTCTAACTTGCGATCCGCTGCCGTAAATTAATAAAGGTTTTTTCCTCAAGGAACGGTTAACAAAGTTTACTAAGGCGCTGTGGTCAAAAACAGAGTACCGCGGTCCGTAAATATAGAAGTAGCGGAGGCTAACCGTCTCTAACCCATAAAGTTTAAAAAAGGTTGAACAATAGAGCTCGCCAGCTCTTTTGGTCGCTCCATAAGGCAAAAAGGGGTCAATCGGGTGTTTTTCGTCGATGGGCAAATATTTGGGAATACCATAAACAGAAACGCTTGAAGCAAAGATGAATTTCTTTATCTTCTGTTCTACGGCCGATCTTAAAAGATTGAAGGTACCGACTGTTCCCGTCTTAATGTATTGTTCGTTAAGGCCCATACCGGAAACACCGTAGGGAAAAGCCTCGTGTACGATAATCTGACAACCCCTAACTGTTTGCCTAACAATTTTAACATTGACGATATCTCCCTTGATGATTTTTATTGAATTTTTAACCGCCTGGAGATTCGCCATTTTTCCGGTGCGGAAATTATCGAGAACAACTACTTTCCCACCCTCTTTTAATAAACGCTCACAAAGATGGCTACCGATGAAGCCCGCTCCACCGGTAATCAAAAACTTTTTGCCTTTGATTTCCATATTTTTAACCAACAATGTTTAAAATCTCATTGAATCTTTTTATTTTAAAATCGATAGCCTTATTGGCGGCAAGTTTTTTGAACTCGCCTTTTAAAATTCTCACGGTTTTGAATCCGGCTCTTTTCGCGCCGGCGAAATCAATCTCGGGATTATCGCCGATATAGCAAATGGTTTCGGGCTTCGTTTTTGACAGTTGGCGGGCTTTAAGAAACGGTTGCGGCGATGGCTTGGCGATAATTTCTTTCGTATATAGGACAATCTTAAAAAATTTGGCGAGGCCGAGCAGCTTTATTTTTCTTTTCTGCCGACGGACATTGCCATCGGTAATTATGCCAAGGAGGTAGCCTCGTTCTTTGAGCTTTTTAAGGACGGGGATAACGTCTGGATAGGGCTTCATTTCTTTGGCATAACCGTTAAATATCTTGACAACTTCGTTTATGGCTCGCCTATCGTTTATTTTGAAGGATGCCAGTAAATCATTAAAAAGGAACTTATAGGAACTGGTTTTATTTTTCCAAAGTTTCCACAAACGCTGGTAGATCACCCTTTCTTCGATTCCGTATTTCTTTGTCAGATAATGAGAAACTTCCTTAAAGGCACCTAAATAATATTGCCGGTTATTATAAAGGGTGGAATCCAAATCAAAAAAGATTGCCTGTATTTTCTTAGACATAGACTTCCGAATAATAACGCAGCATTGTCAACCCTTCTTTAAATCCTTTGCTTTTTAACGGCGCCATTCCCTCCATTAACCTAACCATATTGTTAATTATTGACGGATCGGCTTTCAGGGATAAAATTGAACCGCCACCAAAACGCGGATTTATTTCAATAAATTTAATTCCTTTGCCATTCCTGAGGCATTGAAAACACGCTGGCCCAGTCAACTTCAACGCCCGGGCAATTTTCGCACAATAATCAATCATTTCTTTGTCATAAATTGTTTTTCCTTTGACCGAGATGCCTGACTCTATCCCTAGTCTTATTCTCGGCACGATGGATAACGGATTAGCCTCGAGATCGGAAAAAATATCAATGGTATATTCATCGCCTTTGATGTATTCCTCAAGGAGATAATCTGGCACTGTCTCAATATATTTATTCAGCTCTTGTTCATTTTTCAATAGGGTAATGTCTCGGCCGCCACGGCTTCTGATTGGTTTTGCCAGGCAAGGAAATTCAACATTGGCTGGTGAATACCTCTTCGGCGCGGGAACATCATTTTGCTCAAAAAATTCATGTGTTTTGATTTTATCCATGGCGATTTTAACTGCCGCTTCCGGGGGAACGAGCGGGATTATGCCCCTTTTTTCAAACAAGTTTTTGTTTTGCGAAAAAATCAGCACTTCTTCTTCCGGACCGGAAATAATCATTCTTGGTCTTTCACGATCGCAAATTCTTAGAATTTCTTTTAAGAACCGAGGATCACCGGCCTGAGGGACGGCATAATGTTTATCGCAGAGATAGAATCCGGCCGAGAGC
>CAYRJV010000036.1:0-4464 GCA_964424745.1 uncultured Candidatus Saccharibacteria bacterium
AAATTTCACCGCCGCGCTGGCGCAAAAATTGGATATTTCTGAAGAGAAAGCACAGATTCTAAAACGAAAGGTAGGACTTGATCCCCAGCCGGAAAAAGGGAGAGTATTTTTGATTCTCCAGAAAGAAATGAATGAGATTGTCGCGGAAATAAAAAAAATCGATGAGTATTTTTTAGAGAAAACTGGCAAAAGAATTGAAAAAATAATTTTAGCCGGGGGGTCTAGCTCTTTGCCGCGAATTCTAGAGTATTTTCAAGAGAATTTAGAGAAGACAGTTGAAATCGGCGACCCATGGGATAAAATAGATATAGACCTCCTTAACCAAAAGGAATATCTCCACGATGCCCACAAAGTTAATCCGGTAATTTACGCCACGACGATCGGTTTGGCTCTGCGGGGATTGGCGAAAAATCCAGCGAGGTCAGAGATAAATTTGTTAAATTAGGTAAAGGTCGATTTAATTAATTTGCTATCACTACCATGAAAAATCAAGGTTTTACCCTAGTTGAGCTTCTGATTGTTATTGGCATTATTGGCATTCTAATGACTTTGGTCATTGCCGCCATTAATCCGGCGCGGCAGTTTAGACAAGTACGGGATACGGAGCGCTGGAGCCATGTGAACACGATTCTGAGCGCCGTTTATCAGAATATGGATAGATAACCATGGGATATTTACCTGTGGGGCCGGGGCGCTACCGGCGACAGCCACAATAATGGGCAGCGGAACTGGTCAATATAATATCTGCAGTTGTCTGGTCCCGACCTATTTAGCGACCATGCCGATTGATCCTTCAGCCGGATCCTATACCGATTGTTCAACATTTAATTCGGGGTATACTGTTTTTCAAGACGCAACCACGACCCGGGTGACGGTGGCTGCACCATCGGCTGAACTCGGAGTCGCGATTTCCGCTACCCGCTAAGAGTTTAGATTTTAATATTTAAAAAACACTTTTTCGGTCAGCCGAAAGGGTGTTTTTTTTAGTCTTTTACCCCAGCACCAGAAAGCTCCACCTTTTAAGGCGGGGATGAATGGAGGTTTTTCCGGGCTTTCGGTGCGGGGTTTCGGCCAAAGCAAGAGGAAACTCCGGCCTCTGGCCTTGTCGTAGCCTTGGGCGAAGCGCAGGTTAGTCCGGAGAGGCTTCACTTTTAGTAATATTATGATAATTTAAAATTAGGAGCGCCCTTAGTTCAGTGGTAGAACGTTCGGTTCACATCCGAAAGGTGATAGGTTCGATCCCTATAGGGCGCACATTTTGTAAATTGGTCAAAGGCGAACCCGTTATATGAAAAAACACCTCTTTGAATACTGTCTTATTCTCTGGAGGTGTTTTTTACAGCATAGTTTTGGCAGAGCCAAATATCGCTGTCGGTTACACCAGTCCTGCTTCTTCTTTGTAAATAGCCAAGACTCTTTGGTGGCGTTCATCGCCCGGCATTAAGTTTGGGAGACGCATTTGATAGATCGTCAGGCAGGTTCCGAGAAGCGCCCTGACCTTTGCTTCGTCGAGTCCGTATTCTTGCCTTGCCCTTCTGATGGTCGCCCCGAGTGCTTCCGCGTTGACAATGTCTGGCATTTGACCTCGCTGCTTAGTAGAGTGATGAGCTGATGAGTATTATTGCAGTAAAGTCAGAAAAAAACAAGACGATGTTTGTTTTTTGTCCCTTCGTGTTATAATATAGATAGACTGATATGCCCAAAAAAAGCGGAAAATCAATCCTAGAAGATAGTCGGCTCTATGAAGATAAATCGATAAATAGCTTGATTCTTTTTGGTATCTACCGTCTGCACCAAAAAGGTGAACTCTGCAGTTTTGAACGGTTGTTGGAGGAATGTTTTAAGCTGTCGCCAAAAACATTTTGTTTGGCTTCTCATCAGGAATGGCCGGATAGCCGTAAATTGGACCGACCGTTAAGGAGTTTACGTGAAGAAAAGGTACTTTACGGAAACCCGAAAGCTAGTTTCAGCTTAACGAGTGAGGGTGAGAAAATCGCCGAGCAGATTGCCAAAAGCGTTAGGCAGGGGAAACTGAAAATCTGACATGCTTATCAAAGTGAAAGCTTTTCCCGCCGCGAAAGAGGAAAAAATAATCGCCAAAAGAAGGGGAAATTTTGCGATTTACGTCAGAGAAAAACCGATAAAAGGAATGGCCAATCAGAGAATCAAAGCGGTTTTAGCCGCTTATTTTCATAAACCGGAATCAGCCATTCGTTTGGTCAAGGGCTGGCAGGAACGCAATAAAATTTTTGAAATCAATGAATCTGACTAAACTGGACGATGTTTTAAAAAACGAACCGGCTTATCGCCGGAAACAGGCGAAAGAAGCCGTGTTTAAAGACCTGATTGACGATTGGCAGAAGGCGGCCGCCCTACCTTTAGTCTTGCGCCAGAAACTGAACAAAGACTGCCCCCTTTCTATTAGCGGACAGACTTTTGTTTCTAAAGACAAAGCCACGGTTAAAGCGGTCATTACTTTGGATGATGGATTGAAAATTGAATCGGTTTTAATGCGGCACCAAGACAGCCGGAATACGGTTTGCCTTTCCTCGCAAGTCGGCTGCCCTTTGGGTTGTTCTTTCTGCGCCACCGGTAAACTCGGTTTTAAAAGAAATCTCAGGGCAATGGAAATTGTTGAGCAAGTTTTGTTTTTTGCCCGCTATTTGAAGAAAGAACGCGAAGGAATAACCAACCTTGTTTTTATGGGAATGGGCGAACCGTTTTTAAATTACGATAATGTTCTTGAGGCGATAAGAATTTTAAATGATAAAGATAGTTTCCATCTTGGGGCGCGGCATTTTTCCATTTCTACTTGCGGCATTGTTGAGGGAATTAAGAGATTAAGCGGAGAAAAATTGGAGGTGAATTTGGCAATTTCATTACACGCGCCGAATGATGAATTGCGGTCCAAAATAATGCCGATAAACAAAAAATATCCGATAAAGAAAATCCTAGAAGCGGTTGATGATTATCTTCAAAAAACCCGACGCCGGGTAATGTTTGAATACATAATGATCAAAGGCGTGAACGATTCTGAGAAGTGCGCCGAAGAATTAGCCAAATTGATGAAGAAACCACTTTATTTTGTGAATATAATAACATATAATCCTACTGGAATTTTTAAACCGTCATCAGCAGAGACCATCAGAAAATTCCGGCGAATATTAGAGAATCAAGAAGTAGCCGTGACTCAACGCCACCGTTTCGGCGAAGACATCAACGCCGCCTGCGGCCAACTCGTCTATCAGTAGCAATAGTTCGAGAACCGTTCTCGAACTATTTATTTGAGGTTGGACCTCGGTTGTCTGACTTATTGAAAAAAGGAAACCGCTCTTTCAGGGAGCGGTTTGTGATGCTGGTGCGGTCTGTCCGGCTGTTTTCCTCTCCATCTCGGCGTGCTGCTTTCTTAGCTTGAGATGCGTCGCGACAAAGAAAAGAAGACTGGCTGGCCAGAGGATGCCCGCCATAACTGACAGCCAATATGGTTTCTCCCAGAATTGGACAGTAAAATAGACTGCCAATAGAGGAAAGAAAACAATCAGTATCAGCAGGCGGAGAGCAATCTGAAACCCTTTAACGAGAGCCGCAGCTGCCCGGGTAAAAGCCCTAAACGGTTGTTGCCCTGATAACCAAAGAACCCAACCCAGGCTAGTAGAAAGAAGGAAAAAATAGACTATCCCCAGTAGGACAATGCCCGGTAACCAGAAAATGATGATCGCCAAGTTCTGCCACCAGGACAGCGATTGGCCGCATCGCCGAAGCAGGTCATCGAACCACCACCCCATCAATAGATAAAGAACAGCCGCACAACAGATTATCGGTTGAATCATTCTGCTCCTTTTGTCTATTTACTAAGTGAATGAAAAATCAGGATCAGTAGAAGCAGTAGCAAGGGAATCAGCCAGATATGACGGAATCGCGGCGATTCCTCAATCACCGGCAACAAGCTTGTTTTCCTTGGCGGAATTAGGAACCGTAAGGTAAACCAGATTCCTAAGAAGAAAGAGAGAAGACCGACAAAGACGAGCGCAGAGAAGGAGACAGAACTGGGGAATTCCATTTGGTCGCCCTCCTTAAGGACCAAGATAAGGTACTACTAAGATAAATGTTCCATTTTTATTTTGTCACAAAGATATCTTTTGTCAAAAACAAAAAATGGGTTGGTTAGTCAATGATTAATCAATGAAAAGAGTAATTTTATATCTACTTTTCAGCTCGCAAATAATTGTGGGCTGAAAAGTAGGGGGTCGAGAATCCAGTCCACGACCCCCTTGGGGCTTAGTCGAGATTCACCGCAGCCGGCTCCGTCTCTTATCTTTGAGGTAGTAGAAGAGCCAGCCGATAGCAAGTCTCAGCCGTTCGCTCATTGTCGCATAGCCGATGTTAACTAAAGGACAGTCTTGAGGAACAGGGCAGTTTTGGCACTTTTGCCGGTAAACTGCTTTTTGGAGGAAATAGCCAATT
>CAYRJV010000036.1:4564-7081 GCA_964424745.1 uncultured Candidatus Saccharibacteria bacterium
CTGACTGGTTCAGGGCAGGGCTGACAGAATATCTGCCACTGAAGATAAAGGCCAATCAGAAGATAGATGAGGCCGCCAACGAGCAGGATTTTGATAACAAGGTGCATCTTGTTTTCTCCTTTCTGATTTTGATATTGACACAAAATTGAGTCTTGTCAATTTTGTGTAAATAAAAAACAGTATATAGGTAATCCGTAATACTGTTTTGGTCTTTCCACTTTTCAACTCATAACTGATTTTGGGTTGAAAAATAGGGGAGTCAGTTTGACTCCCTTGTCCACTAGTACTAAGAGATACTAACGCTTCTATCTTGGCGGCCCTCCCTTCTGGAGAGAAAGAAGGGCAAACAAGATAATAAGAGCGATAAACGCTAACCAAGTCTCCATCTCCTCGTTCCTTTTGGTTTTAGGATATGGCATTATAACATACAAATTTGATTAAGCAAATTGGTGATTTATCCACAAAAAAAGCAAAGACTGTTGGCGATATGTGTTAATGAACACTTAATGACTTCTAATAAAAAAAGAGGAGGAGTCGCGTTTGGGCGTGCGTTCCGCGACTCCCCCAGATCCTCCCCTTTTTCAGGGAAGAATGCTATGATTATACCCATCTCCTTACCTCCTACCGATAGTATAGCACATTTCCAAAATTTCGCAAGGGGTATTGCCTTGGGCTATAAAACTCACCAATAGCCAAAAAACAATGAGGTGAGTCGCCAAAATAACGATTTTTTGCTAAGATATAAAAATAAAATTTTATGGCCACAGTCGCAAAAATTAAAGTTAAAGACAACCTCAAAGAAGCAATTAATCAAGCGATAGCGGAGATTGGCGGATGGGGCAAATTCGTTAACAGGGGAGAGGTGGTTTTTTTGAAACCGAATTTTAATACGGCCGACCCCTTTCCCGCTTCAACCGATCCGCAATTCCTCAAGGCAGTAGTGGAGTTGGTTTACGAGGCGGGAGCGAAACTGGTAATGATTGGTGAGTCATCAACCATGACTTTGAATACGCGTAAGGAAATGGAAAAATTAAAGATTTTCGAATTACAAAGAAATGAAAAATCGCCCCGTATCTTTGTTTTTGAAGAAGGGGAGTGGATTAATAAAGAAATTCCACTGGGGAAATACCTGAAAAGGGTGTCCCTTCCTACTATTATCAACCGGGCCGACAAACTCATTTTTCTACCTTGTTTAAAGACTCATAAATATGCCCAGTTCACCGGCAGTTTAAAACTGGCGATTGGTTTGATGAAACCGATTGAACGAGTTGGTCTGCACACGAGGAAACTGCAAGAAAAAATCGCTGATTTGAACACTCTTTTTCAGCCGGATTTAGTGATTATGGACGGACGGAAATGTTTTATTAACGAAGGTCCGTCGTCTGGAGAACTGGCCGAGCCGGGATTAATTTTAGCTTCTAACAATCGTGTTGCCATTGATGTTGAGGGAATAAAAATAATCCAAAGCTATCCGGGAAATTCCCTTGAGGGAATTGACCCGTGGCAATTGCCGCAGATAAAACGGGCGGTGGAATTGGGTTTAGGACCAGATAATTAAAAATGAAAATAATTACCAAAGAGAACAATATCTATCTTTTGCGCTTCAGCCGCGGCGAAGAAATGATAGCCGGGTTAACTAATTTTTGCGTGATAAATAATATTTCCGCCGGATTTTTCTCTGGCATTGGCGCGGCTAGAGAAGTGGTTTTATCGTGGTATGACCTCGAGAAAAAGGAATATCAAGACAAGGAAGTGAAAGAAAATCTGGAAATAATTAGCCTACTTGGTAATGTGGCGAGGGCGCAGGGGAAAGTGATTGTTCATTGCCACGCTAGTTTCGCCAACGCGGAGATGGCTGTCCAAGCCGGACATGTTAAAAAATTGATAGTTTCGGCGACTGGTGAGATTACGTTCCAAAGTTTAGGTAGCCGGGTGGAGAGAGAGTATGACAGTGAGACAGGGTTAAATTTGTTGAGATAGAAAGAGAAAGATTCGGCCACTTCCTTTCGGGCGACACGCCGTCGGTCTTGAGGAAGAGGATTGTTTCTCTCCGACCGCGGCTTTTCCTCGCCGAGCCTTAAATGATCGCTGATTAATCTTAAAAGATTGCGGCTCGTCTGCGAAATGTCCCCCTCAAGGAATTAGCTTCATTTTTAATGATTCAAAATTCATGGTAAGTTACTCCGATTTCCAAAAATTAGATTTGCGTGTGGCCAAGGTTTTAGAAGCGGAAAGGGTAGTTGGGTCGGAAAAGCTGATAAGGCTCAAAATTGAGGTTGGCGAAGATAATTGTAAAAGTCCACCGGAAAAGACAGTAAAGCAGATTGTTGCCGGTATTGGTAAGGCCTATTCTCCCGAGGAGCTGATTGGCCGAGAAATCGTGGTCGTTAATAATTTAGAACCGCGCAGTTTAATGGGCTTGGAAAGCCAAGGAATGCTCTTAGCCGCCAATAACGGTGAACCAGTTTTGCTCATTCCCGACAAAGAAGTTCCAGTCGGCAGCCAAGTAAAATAATT
>CAYRJV010000037.1:0-6864 GCA_964424745.1 uncultured Candidatus Saccharibacteria bacterium
GTCTATAACTATTTTGTTTCGGCGGAAGCAGACACCGAAGTAAAGTTGTTTGTTACTGCTTCCTCAGCTGGCGGCGCCAATGCCTATCCGGCTTCTTTCCCGGTGGTTGGCACTCAGCCGTGTTCGACGATAACCCTGGATAAATTTGTTGAGCGGAACAACCTTGAAGTTTTAGATTTTTTGAAAGTTGATACCGATGGGTGGGATGAACAAGTCATTCAAGGGGCGGCGGAAACGATTAAAAGATTCCAGCCCTTTCTTTTTGTTGAATTTGATGAAGATCTGCTTAAAAAAGCCGGCAATTCGAGCGCTTCTTTTGCCGCCTTGTTGCATCAGCTTGGCTATAATGAATTCTATGTTTTTGGTCGCATCGGTAAACCGCCCCTTCATCTCAAGGGCGATGAAAAATTGATCGCTTCTTTTACCCCAGGGAACACCTTTAATGTTTTTGCTCTTCCCGTTACAAAAGTAATAAAATAGTCCGTCTTATGCCTCAATTTAAAAAATACGCAGCATATTACGATGATTTATACTGCAATAAGGATTATCGCGCCGAATGCGATTTCTTGGAAAAAATTTTTAAGAAATACGGCCAAAAGAAATTACATTCAATTCTAGACCTCGGTTGCGGTACCGGCGGCCACGGCCTGATTCTGGCTAAGCGAGGCTATCAGATGACCGGCATTGATTTGTCTAAGGAAATGATCGCCATTGCCAAGAGAAAAAACGAGAGAGAAAAGACCGGAATTAGTTTTTCTGTTGGTGATATCAGAAGCCTCAACTTGAGAAAGACGTTTGACGCCGCCATTTCCATGTTTGCGGCGATCAGTTATCTGACCACCAACCAAGAGCTTTATTCTGCCTTTCGGACGGTTAGCCGTCATTTAGAAAAAAATGGGATATTCGTTTTTGATTTTTGGTTCGGTCCAGCCGTCATGAGTGAAAAACCGCAACCGCGCTTTCGCGTTATCCGGAGCGGCGATAAAAAAATAATCCGTTTATCCACTCCAACCTTACATTCAGCCAAGCACACCGTTGATGTTAAATTTGAGGTCATCGAGCTGTGCCGACAAACAGTTGAGGCGGAGAGCGAAGAAATTCATACAACGCGCTTCTTTTTTCCTAAAGAAATCATCAGCGGTCTTAAAAAAACTGGCTTTAGAATGCTGAAGATTTGCGCTTTTGGCAACTTAAATAAGTTACCCGGAAGAAATGACTGGTATGCGGCCGTCATCGCCAAAAAGATATGAAAAAACGAATTGGCATCATTTTTCCCTTAACTTTAAACGGGGGAGTCTTCCAGTACGCCTTAACGGTGGCGCGGTGCTTACTGGAATATTCTCATCGTTTCACCTATTCAATAATCCATTTTGCCGGTGAAGATCCGCGGCCTCTTTTAGGTAAACATTACGGCGAAATGCCGGAAGTAATCATTCCCCAAAAGACAATTTCTTTATCTCGAAGAATAATCCATTTTTTAGGCTTATTTTTAGGGATTGAGCCAATTTTAATCAGCGAGATTGATGCGCAATTAGAGCGCGCCGGCATTGACCTCTTAATTGCTCCCACGCCCTTTAGCTACGAAATCCCAATTAAAACACCGTATCTTGTTTTTATTCCGGATTTGATGCACCGTTATTATCCCAACTTTCCAGAATACCGTCTGCTGACGAGAATCAGCCGCGATGTTGTTTACGGTTACTACGCCGCTAATGCCGTTACTAACATTGTTGAATCAGAGCAGGGAGCTGATGACCTTCATAAATTTTTTGCTATCAATCGAGCAAAAATTGAGGTTATTCCGATGATTCCGCCGAATTATGTTTATGATTATCGTCAAATGGACCTTGAAGCCGCCACGGCGATTGTCAAAAAATACAACCTGCCGGAAAAATTTTTGTTTTATCCGGCTCAATTTTGGTATCACAAAAATCATTTGAGACTAATCCAAGCCCTGGCAATAATAAAAAGAAAATTCGGCACAAAGATTTCTCTAGTTTTGGTGGGGAATGCCGGGGGACATTTTCAAAAAAATTACCAAAACGTCATCGCCGAAATTGAAAAACAGCAAATAAAGGATCAGGTGATTCATCTCGGTTATGTTTCTAATCAGGAAATTATCGCCCTCTATAAAAAATCGACCGCTTTGGTTTTTCCATCACTCATTGGACCAACCAGTATTCCTCCGCTTGAAGCAATGGTCTTGGGCGTTCCGCTGGCATGTTCCCATCTTTTTGCCGCCCCGCAACAGATCGGCGAGGCTGGTGTTTTATTCAATCCCTTTGATGTTAACGAGATGGCGGAAAAGATTTACCGGTTGTGGCAGGATGACCGGCTGAGGGCACAGCTGAAGAAGAGGGGTATTTTAAGAACCGCCGGTCTTAGTCCAGAAAATTATGCCCGGCAATGGGAAGAAGTAATTGAAAAAAGCCTAGCCAAATTGGCCAGCTGATAATCGCCGTCCAAACTCAGTGGCAAACAGCGACTAATTTTTATTAACCCAGTCTTTAATATTATTGACGATGTAAGTCAGTTGCTGTTGGGATAAGATCGGACCGCTGGGTAGATAAAAGCCATTGGCGCCAACGTCATTAGCCACCGGGCAGGCGGATTTTTTGGTCAATCGCTTTTTGATAAAAATTGCCTGACCATTAAAAGGAATAAAGGCTTCCCGGGTTTCAATCCCTTTTTTCTCCAGAGCGGTTATTAATGAACTCCTTTTATTTTTCAAATTTCCTTTTAAAACAACAAAAAACATCCAATAAACATTTTTGGCGTAAGGTTTTTCTACCGGTAACTGTAACTCCTTGAGTTCTTTTAAATGCTCTAAATAGAATTTAGCAATTTTCCTTTTTTGATTGACGAGAAAATCTATTTTTTTGAGCTGAGCGCAGCCTAAGGCGGCCTGGAGATTGGTCAGACGGAAATTAAAGCCGATGTCTTGGTGCATAAACTTGTTTTTGGCGCCAAAGGCTAACGATTTTAGCATTCTCGCCCGCTCAGCCAGTTGCCGGTTGTTGGTCGTGATCATTCCGCCTTCACCGGTGGTAATGATTTTATTGGCATAAAAACTGAAACAACCGATGTTGCCCAACGATCCTGTTTTTCTGCCCTGATACTCGGCGCCGTGAGCCTCAGCGCAATCTTCAACAATAAACAAATGATGCTTCCTCGCGATGGCGATAATAGGATCCATTTCCACCGGGTGTCCATAAATATGAACGACCAAGATGACTTTTGTTTTCGGGGTAATTTTTTCTTCTAGCAGTTTAGGATTTAAATTCCAGGTATCTGGTTCAATATCAATCGGAACCGGCTTGGCGCCGGTATAGAGCACGGCGAAAAAAGTCGCCATGTTGGTGAAGGTAGAAACCAGAACTTCGTCGCCTGGTCCTATTTTCAGAGTGGCCAGGGCTAAATGCAGGGCGGTCGTGCCGCTGGTGGTTGAAACACCGTAGCGGCAGTCGCAGTATTTAGCAAAGCCTGTTTCAAATTCTTCAATAAAGCGTCCCCGGTAACCCGAGATATCTCCTTCTTTAAGCGCTTCGTTAACCAGCCTCTGTTCCGTCTGGCTAAGGTACGGTTGGGAAACCGGAATTCTTAAGACGGTTGTTTTTTTCAGCATCGACTTGTAAATAAGGTATTATAAATATATAATACAAAATACTCTGTTTTGTTCAAATTTTGGCGAAAAGATGCCAATCAGTGACTAAAAATATAACCCCGTCCGGCAAATAAGCCGGTTCGTCGATTTTAAAACAACTGTCTAAATCCAATCTATGCCGACAATAAGTCAATGCCGCTTTTGTTCTAGCCGACACTTAGAGCCATATCTCGATTTGGGTTTTACTCCTTTGGCTGATGCCTTTCTGACCGCCGCAGAATTAAAAGAGCCAGAAAGCTACTGGCCGTTAAAAGTTTTATTTTGTCGGGATTGCGGCTTAAGTCAATTAAGCTATACCGTTGATCCTAAACTGCTTTACCAGAAAGATTATCCTTACGAATCTTCGATAACTAAAACGGGCATCAATCATTATCACGATTTTGGCGTGTCGGTTTCTAGAAATTACCAATTGACCGCTAAGGATTTGGTGGTTGACGTCGGCAGTAATATCGGTACATTGCTGGAAGGTTTTCGTTTGGCGGGAACCAGGATTTTGGGGGTTGATCCGGCTAAAAATATTGCCCAGGCAGCTAATCAGAGAGGGATCAGAACTATCGGCGATTTCTTCACCCCCAGAATTGCTCAAAAGATAAAAAAGCGCTTTGGCCAGGCGAAAGTCATCACCGCCACCAATGTCTTTGCCCATATTTATGATCATCAGGAATTTATCAGAGCCATTAAAATTTTACTGGCCAAGAAAGGTGTTTTTATCTTTGAATCGCCGCATTTCTTAAAATTGGTGGAAAACCTTGAATACGACACCATTTACCACGAACATCTTCTCTATCTCTCGTTAAAGCCAGTGATGAATTTTTTAAAAAAATTCAACTTGGAAGTTTTTGCGGTGGAAGAATATCCGATTCATGGTGGTTCGTTTCGGGTTTTTATTGCCGCCCAAGGCGACTATCGAATGACTCCGTCGGTGAGGCGGTTTTTAGCCAAAGAAGAGGCCGGGAAAATCTATTCGCTTGAGTTCTTAAAACAATTTGCCCGAAAGGTAGCAAATCATCGGCGGGAATTGAGCTTCTTAATCAAAAGATTGAAAAAAGAAGGCCATTCAATCATCGCTATCAGCACGCCCGCCAAAGGAATGACCCTTTTGAATTACTGCGGTATCGGTAAAGATGATATTGATTATGCGACCGAGAGGTCAACCCGAAAGATTAATCGCTTTACTCCGGGGACGCATATCCCGATTTTTCCGGACAGTGAAATTTACCAGCGCCCAGCCGACTATGCTCTGCTTTTAGCCTGGAATTTTAGCCAGGAAATAATGTCTCGTCAGACTCAATTTAAGAAAAACGGCGGCCATTTTATTATTCCTATACCTAAGCCGAGAATTATCTAAAGTTTATGAAGATCGAAAAAAAACCGATTAATTTCGAAGACGACAGGGGTTTGATCAGAGATATTATTGTTGGTGAAGAATTCGACGCGATTACTTTTTTGACCTGTAATCCGGGCGCTATTAGAGGAAACCATCTTCATCAAGAATCAACTCAATGCCTTTATGTTTTGACTGGTAGGCTCGTTTGTGCGGCGCAAATGGGAGACAATCCGATTGAGAGTCAGGAAATATCAGCCGGGGATTTAGTGACCAACCTGCCCAAAGAAAAACACGCCTTTAAGGCTTTAGAAAAATCCATGCTTCTCTGCATTACCAAAGGACCAAGAAAGGGTAAAAATTACGAAGCTGATACCTTTCGATTAAAAAAGCCACTTCTTTAAAAAAATAGACAAAAAATGATAACTTTATTTACCATTCCCAAGCCGTTTAAAGATCCGCATATCAAGATCATCCAGAGAAATGCTATTCAAAGCTGGTTAAAGCTTTATCCCGAGGCGGAAGTGATTCTCTTCGGTGATGATGAAGGGGTGGCCGAGACGGCTCAGGAATTTGGCCTTTTACATATTGCCGCCGTGAAAAAGAACGAATTTGGCACACCCCTCTTGAATTCGGTTTTTGCTTCAGCCCAACAGGAGTCACAGCAGCCGATTTTAGTCTATCTCAATACGGACATAATTCTTTTAAGTGATTTTCTGTCAGCCATAAAGAGAATCGATAGACCTCAATATTTAATGAGCGGCCAGCGTTGGGATTTGGGCGTTGAGGAGGCGATTGATTTTACCAATCCTGACTGGGAAAAGAATCTCCGCCAAATTATTTCGCTAAGAGGAAAACGGCACCGTCCTTCGGGTATGGATTACCTCGTTTTTCCGCGCCAGTTTAATCTTGGCCTGCCGGCTTTTGCGGTCGGCCGACCTGGCTGGGACACTTGGCTGATTTACCACCTTCGTTCTTTGGGTGTTCCTGTTATCGATGCTACGAATATGGCCAGCATCGTCCATCAGAATCATTTTTACGGTCATTCACCGTGGGGGAAGAAGAAGAGAATTGAAGGTCCCGAATTTAAGCAAAATATCAAGCTCGCCGGCGGTTTTAAAAACATGCTTAGCTTGCGCGATGCTGATTGGCTTTTAACTACCGAGGGTTTGAGAAAACCAAGCGGACTGCGCCGGATTTATTCCGAACTATCTTTATTTTATCCTTGGCGTCTGCTCCTCGCCCTTAAACGATGGCTGCAGTGACAGGGAGAACCGTTATTTATGTTGCTTCGCCGCGAAAAAACAGCCTTTATTTTCCTTGTTCTGCTGGTTCTGGCCGTTGGTTTATCGCCACGTATCCCAGTGGGTGGGAGAATTTCCGGAGGTGGATTTTGGGGAGGATCACGGCAGATTGAGATTCGGGCCGAAGATGTGATGTTGGCCGTTTTTATCTTATTGGCGGCGGTTGCCTTTTTGCTTTCGGGAAAAGAAAAAATTGAGAAACCGCCACTTTTTATTATTATCGTTCTTTGGTTAAGCCTCGGTTTTGCCAGTTTGCTGTTAAACTGGATTCTCGGAAACATTAGCCTCGCTGTCGGTTTTTTTTACTTCCTCAAAGAAGTCGAGTTTTTTCTTTTTTATTTTTTTGTTTATTACCATATTCGAGATATTGAATCGGCCGAGCTCATTGTAAAAATTTGGCTTTCTTTGGTAGCTATTAATACTCTTTGGATAGTATACGAAAACATTAGCGGTTCTCATCTGACTTATTATTACGGTCCAACCTCATTTTTTGATCCGGCTGGTCCGTTTCCCAGCGGTGGATTTTTTCTTTTATTATTCATTTTTTTGAGTAATCTTTTTCTTTTTTATAT
>CAYRJV010000038.1:0-6631 GCA_964424745.1 uncultured Candidatus Saccharibacteria bacterium
AAAGGCAAAGGCGGATATTCTCGGCATCCGGAAACTTTGCGCTGGAGAGGGAAAGCCCGCGCCTTATATGAGCGGCATGAGGCATTGGTGCGTGAATTTAAGCGGCGCGGTTACAAACATAACTCGCCGCTTGATAAGCGGCTGGCGCGCGGAGCAGGCTCGCAGAAAGTTTTTCTTAATACGATTGTTGAACAGAAAGAAATTCTCAAGAAAAACCCTGCGCTTGTTTACTTGATATTCCTAAAAACAATTAGGCGCATCTAATCGCGGAAAAAGGTTCGGATTTCGTTCAGGAGAGACAGTTATAACTTTGATTAAAAAATTTTTTAAAAAAAGAGAGCCGGTGGGCCAGCCGGCTCTTTTAGTTTTGGCGACCTTTGGTCCTTACTTTCTTTGGCTGACGATAATCAGTCTTCTGGAATCAAAGCCAAGCGGCGAACCATCAAATCCGCCATAGAGCTGAAGTGGTTCAAAGCCGGCTCGGCGCAGAACCGCAATCAGTTCCGCGGCGGAATAGATTCGCAGGTCGGTCTCTTGTATCGTTTCCCCTCCCTTGTCCCAGTAGAGGATAACAGCTTGATTACGGTTTGTCCAAAAGTCAAACCGTCGCTGTTCTATTTTCCGCCATGAGCCGGTTTTTTCCGCCATTTCGCCTGAGTTTGGCTGATAATGTCGTACCAGCCAGAAAAGGTTCATCGTATCCAAGAGAAATTTAGCGCCAGGCTTCAAAGCGGCGTAAAGGCTTTTCAGGGCCTGAACATCGTCCTCTTCGGTTAGATAGCCAATACCAGCGGTGAACATATTGATGGCGCAGTCGGCCTGGATAAAACTTGGCGTTTCCCGGAAATCGCAACAGACGAGGTTCAAATGAACACCCGCTTGCTCTGCCATCTCTCGAGCTGTCTGGATGTGGTTAGGCGCAAAATCAAGAAGGGTAACCTTATATCCCTGCAAGGCAAGGAGGATACTATGTCTTGCTTCACCGCCGCACCAATCCAAGATGTGGGACCCGGGAGCGGGATTGAGAAGTTTCAGGACCGCCGTGACTTCTTCTTGGGTCTTTTGTGGATCAATTACCGATCGCCACGCTTTAGCATAAAAGCCACTCCAGAAAAAATCCTGCCATTGTCTCTCTAACGACGTTGTCATTGCCTGACTCCTTTTAGGTACTGTTTGAGTTTTTCCTTTTTGTTTGTTTTTGCCCAAGAAACAAACAAAACCAGCCTCATTGGAGGCTGGTTAGATAACGCCTAATTGAATTGATGATGTTAATTTATTTTAGTCTTTATCAAACCAGCTTCCAAAGAAATATAAAGATAGCCGTTATTAACGGTTTCATTCAAAACGGTGGCTGGAATGTAATAAAAGCTTCTTTTCATAATGTTAATATAATATTACAACCCTTCACAAAAGTCAATATTTTTTGACAGTTTGGCTGATTTATATAATAATATTATTAGCGGATAGTTCTCACGACGATCCTTCAAAAGGGGGTAAAACAACATGAGCGCAAAGAGAGAAGCTATTGGTGTCCTTGTTTTTTTTGTCTCGCTGGCGGCAATCCTGATCATGTTAGCGATAGCCATCCCTCCTGGTTGGTTGTACATCATTCCGGTCGGTGGGATGACCATAGGCTTCGTATTGACCAGGCCAAGGAACGCCGTAAGCTATCTCACCTCGAAGTCGGGGAAAGCAGTAGAGTTATGCCGCCCTTAATGCTTTCCTCGGCTTTTTTTGTTTTTTTAAATATAACTAAATTGTCTATTCAGCCGGCTTATTTTTTTGTTGCTTGGGTGGTTCTGGGCTTGGATTTTTCGTCAAATAGAGGTAGAGTGAAATAAGTGATATAAATTAATAATAGATAAAAAACTTTATGCCGATGCTTAATTTAACTTTATTTGAGGCATTGTTTTTGACTCATTTTATTTCCGACTGGCTGTTTCAGACGCAGTGGGAAGCGATGAATAAATCAAAAAAGTGGCTGCCACTGGTCGTCCATAGCTTTATTTACTCTCTTTTCTTTATTCCCGCCTTTTATTTCTATAAAGTAAATTTCATCTATTTACTGGTTTTATTTTTTACACACGTTATTTTAGACAACCGGAAGTTTGAATTTTGGTGGCTAGACAAGATAAAAATGACCAAAAAGGAAATAGTCGGCGAGACGACCTGGCTAATTTTAGTTATCGGTATTGACCAAGTATTTCATTTAGCCATCCTCGGCTTAATTGTTATATTGCCAGGAGGCGGTTATAACGTCATTACAAATATATATTCTTCGGTATGAAAAGTAAATTATTTAAAATTCTTTTAATATCAGGTTTTATTCTGCCAGTAATAAACATTTCGTCAGGAGAACTTGGTGCCGGTACTGTAGACCTTGAAATAAGTTCTCCCACAGAGAGCTTTGTACCATTAGAAACCGCTCTTGATATGAAGCCCGGTGATTCAGTAAATAGAGAATTGAGTTTTTAAATAGAGCCAACAATCCATTCAATCTTTTCTTTGATATAGAAAAAGTTTCAGGTGACGACGATTTTTGTAATTCTTTACAACTTCAATATGATTTTTTTTATCAGCCCTACCCTGACACTGGGCCTATTAGACTAAGTGACACTTGTGGTATACCCGATAGGAATTTAATGAATTGTAACGCTGGATTTGGGACGGTTCTTCCTAATGGCAATGGTAATTTATTTTTCACCTTAAAACTACCCAAAGACGCTCCAGCTTCTTTACAAAATAGAACTTGCCAGTTTAATTTTGTATTTCTGGCTCAACAAATTTTACCCCAGCCTTGCTCGGGTCCAGAATGTCCAGAATCAGAAAATATGATCTTCGCTATATTCTCACCTAATATCGCCTTGGCCTATTTTTCGGATACCGAAATAATCACCAACATGATTAAAAGCGGTCAATGGGAAGAAATTTTACCTCAGAAAATGGTTAAACCAGTGGAGGGCTGGTTAATCCAGCGATTTGATTTTGCCGAAGACAGCGGTTATCAAGGCCACGAAGGCATTGATATCGATTCACAGATTGAAGGCAAGGCAGTAGTGGCTGCAGCTGATGGGACGGTGGTTTATGTCCAACGAGAGATTATTAGTGGAGCAGGATCGTGGGTCTGGATTTGGCATGGGGCAATTACTGACCGAGAAAATAATAAAACAGAAAAAATTTCCACCAGATACTTGCACTTAAAAGAAATTCCATTAGAAATCCAGCCGGGCAGGCAGGTCGACGCGGGACAAACAGTTATTGGCAAAGTTTCTAATACTGGCGATGGCTTATGGCAATGGCGATTTTCACCGCATTTACATTTTGAAGTTCGCCAGGGGAGTAGCGCCGAAGATATCATTTCCGGGAAAACTAGTTATAGTTCAACGATACCCCTGAATCCCTTGCATTTTGTTGACTACGATGATCGAAGCAAAAAGCAAATAGCCTGACAATTTTTGCTTATAGCCCAGTCGATCTCGTCGTTATCGACCCTGAAGGATTTATTGTTAGTAAAGAGATTAATACTTTGCCACAATCGGCGTGGTATTTCGAAATGCCAATCGATGAAGAAGGAATGCCAGGTTACGAGTTTATTGCCATTGATGAACGAAAATTAGGAGATTATTTAATCAAAGTAATCCCCGAAGTAGAGGCCTTACCCACTGACACCTATACCCTTGAAGTTTTAGGCGAAAACGGGAATGTTGTCGTCGCTGAAGCAGTGCGAATTGCTGAAATTCCGCTAAATCCCTATATTCTTCGGTTAACCGAAACAGGGATAATTCCCATTATTCCGGCGGTGGTTAATTTCGACCCCGATATATTAAATTTACGAAGTCGCGGTCAATGGGTAACCGTCTATCTTGAGTTACCAGTGGGAAAGGAGGTGAGTGAAATTAACTTAGCGAGTATCAGATTAAATAAGCAAATCCCGATTGAGCCAGAACCAGTAGAGATGGGAGATTATGACCGCAATGGCCTGCCTGATTTAATGATTAAATTTAATCGCGAAGCTATCCGGAATATTTTGGAGGTAGGGGATAAAGTAAAAATAACAATTTCGGGAGAGTTAACTGATGGAAGATTGTTTGAAGGCAATGATACGATTAAAGTAATAAAATAGATAGCTACGTAAATGGTACCAAGGCCACAGGGTAAAAATTTAGCCACTGTACCATGTTGGATACAAGGCAAGTTAAAGTAAGCCAATCTAGTAAATATTCTAACATTCTTGAGAATATAAGAGTGTTGTAATAATATAAAATATAAAGATATAAAGATGAAAACTGCAAGACAATTAGAAAGACATTTTAAAGGGATAGCCAATCATAGAAGGATTGAGATTTTATTTTTAATTGCGAAAAATGAAAAAATTTCTCTTGAAGGGATAGCTGATATTTTAAAATGTAACATTAAGACAACTTCTGAGCATACGCGAAAATTAGTTCAGGCAGGTTTGGTTAATAAACAATACAAGGGAAGGATGGTTGCCCATTCTCTTTCGCCCTATGGTAAAAAGTTCGTTAAGTTTATAGAAATATTCTCGAATTCTCAAGAAGATGAGAATAATTAAAAGTTTATGATGGATGATAGAATTAAAAAAGCTGATGAATTAGTGCGCGCTGGCAAAGCAAGTGCAGCGGTTACTATTATAAAAGAGATGTTAAAAGAAACGCCCGACGATCCTTATTTACACTATCTTTTAGGAATTGCGCGAATGAAATGCGGCAGGTTTTTCTTAGCAAAAAGAGCACTTGAAAAAGCTAATCAGTTGTTGCCACGCCACGCTGAAAATCTTAGGAGTTTAGGTTGGGTTAAGGTAATGTTGGGTCAGATAGATGAAGCAAGGAATGACTTAAGGGATGCGATAAGCTTAGATCTAATGAACCCTTTAGCGTATATTGATTTAGCAATGAGTTATTTTAATTATTTTGATTTTAAAGGAGGAAGGGAATGGCTGAAACGGGGAAGGGCTTTATCGCCAAGAGATCCTTATGTACTCCACAATCTTAAAACGGCTAAGGAAATGGAAAAACAGTTTTCAAAATATCCTGCTAAGGAGAGGCAGAAAATGAAGGAAGAAAAGTTAGATCCTAAATTTCAATTGGAGTTTAGGATATCAATTTTAGAACAATTTTCTTTTAAAAAACCGCTCACGAAGGACGAGGCAGAGGAAGTGAAAGAAGAGGCACGGCTTAATGGTCTTTCCGTTTCGATTATTACCGAAAAGCAGGAAGACCAGATTTCAAGCTTAAAAAATAAAACTAGTTCTGTAAAGATAAAAGAAGTTTTAAAAGAGCGCAAGAAAATAGAAAAAGAACTTTCGAAAATGCTGAAAAAAATTAAAAGTTCCTTCAAAGTAGAACATATTAAAGATATTATTTGGCACGAGGAGGACCGTGATGATTTGATGAAAATCGTTGAAATTTTTGATAGAGGTGGAGGTATTGTCGAATTGAGCCAAATATTGGAGCTAGCTAACAACGCTTGGAATTATTTTCCTCACAAATCTTTGGATGGTCTTTGTCCAATGGAAAAAATATTAGAATATCAAGACGGGATAGAAAATAATATTATTCCAACATTCTTTTGATATAAATTAAAATAAACAAAGGTCGGAAAATTAATTAATCAAAACAATTACAATTATATGGCCAAATTTGTAATAAAAAGAGACGGCAGAAAAGAACCTTTTGAGGCTGATAAAATCAGAAGAACGCTGACGGCTGCTGCCGAGAGAACTAATCTTTCAATGGAACGGATAACGCAGGTCGTCGAACAGGTTTCAAACGCCGCCATACGATTGGCCGAAGGCAGGGATGAAATATCAACAAAAGAGCTACAAGAGGAGATTCTTCGTCAGTTAGATGCGATTGAACCCACTATTTCCGAGAGCTGGCGGAAACACCGTCAAGAGAAAAGCAGGGTTTAGCTGGAAGCCGACGTTGATGATGCCATTAAGAAATTGGCGGGGGCGCGGTTTGTGGTATAATTAAATCTAAAGGTCGGCTAGTTGTTTAAATATTAATAACAAGTTTGCATATGACCAATTCGAAAAATATCATTATTATAGCTTTAGTTTTAATTATCGTTATTTTGGTTGGCTGGACCGCCTATACGCTGATAATAACCGCCCCTAAAAAAGCAGAAGCAGCTTGCAAGGCAAGCATAGAGACCCAAGTTATACCTCAATTAAAAGCCGCGGCAGAAAAAGAGTGTGCTGCCGTAACAGAGGCACAAGTAATGAGTGCGGTTCAGCAATGTCAACAAACATTACAGCAGCTGATGCAGGTACCTGCCTGTGTGGCGGCATTGCCTCAATAATTTAGCCAATAACCTAATCAAAAACCGCGCCCGCTATACCCGCAACGCAAATCGGGTGTTTTGATTGTCAATACCCTTGCGGCATGGGTGATTTTTTAATAGAGTGAGAAAATGGATGAGAAATACCTTTTTGCTTTTCAGAAAAAGTTATGGATTGGTGTTATTGGGTTATCAATCGGGTTGGGATTGATATTTTTATCTCTGCCCGTATTTTTAGAGGATTGGTCTAAAGAGGTAATTGATTTTTCCGAAAGAGACAAGGAATTAAAGAATCAAATCGGGCAGATGATAATGATTGGTTTTCGCG
>CAYRJV010000039.1:0-6599 GCA_964424745.1 uncultured Candidatus Saccharibacteria bacterium
AAAATTTCCCCGCCACCGAAAAATCGGGCGAAGCCCAAGCGGACGGGCGAAAAGGAAGGGGGTTTGGGGGAAGGAATTTTCGCCCGTCCGCTCTGCCCGCCGAAGGCGGACTGGGGCGGGAAGCGGCTCGTCCTTGCGTCAGCAAGGAAGCAAAGCCCGCAAAAATTGTTTCCTTAATTGAAAAAATTTTTTGCGCGCGCTCTCTAAAAAATGTTTCAATTTTTGCGGGCTCTGCCCGCCGTCAGGCGGCGAGCCGCTGGGCGGGATTGCCACCCACAGGGCGGCAATTAAAAGTCGCAGTTCGGATTTTCGTCAAAAAAAGTTCGGATTCTGTCCAAAAGGTACCGCCTTCGCTCCGCCGAAGCTCGCTAGAGCGAAGGCGAGCTTCGTTGAGCTTCGGCGTGATAAAATCCGCCAGTATAGGCATACGAAAAAAAGCGGGAAAGAGGTTATGTATTACGTCTACAGCTTAAAATGTAAAGATGGGTATTATATCGGTTGCACTGATGATTTGAAAGATAGAATTAAACGACACCAAAAAGGTCAAATACCGGCGACCGTGGATCGACTACCGATAAAGTTAGTTTTTTATTTTGCCGTGAATGATAAATACAAAGCCTTTGAGTTCGAGAAATACTTAAAATCTGGTTCCGGTCGAGCTTTCATAGAAAGGCACTTAGTGTGATGTGATAGATAATACCACGGAACATTTTGCCGGTAAACCGATTCTGTCCCGACCCCCTCTCGCTAACAACCCTTGGTTTTTAGCGTTCGGGCTTCGGCCCTCACTGATTTTCCACCACGGGGTATTTTGCGGGACTTTCCCAAAAAATCCCGACCCCTCGCTGGACACCTTCCGGCGCGCCGCTATTTATTTAGCTGATAATAAAGCAGAGAAAATAAAAGAAGATTTCCAAGAGAATGCTGATACCTGGGTTGATGATTATAATTACTATTTTGGTTTTGGCGGGATGTATCGAGAGACAATCTATAATGCTTACAAAAAGTTTAACTCTGACTTTATCCTTATCAATTCTTTAATTCAAGATCAGTATTTATCAGGAACCTCTAAAGGTTTTTTCCGACAGTTGCCTTAAACGGATTAGCAAGATTTGGCTTAGAAGAACCTTTCGAGGCAGCCCCGCTAAAATCGTTACTTTTTGTCTATTATGCGTTAATATAATGAGAGGGTATCCATATTTATTTTGGTGGTGAGAACACCCTATTCTTTAGGGCAAGGTAGCTCATAAGACATATGATAAAAACAAAAAAATTAGTTATTTTCATTGTCTTCGTGATGGCGATTACTGGAGTGTTGTATTTTCTTTTTTTTACCCGACCGGCTTCGCCAGCTCATCAAGTACGTATTGTCAAAGGCTTGATTAAAGCCGATATTGTACCGGCCAAAAATGCCAACGGAATCTGGGGATGTACCCTGGCCAAAAAAGGCTGTGAAGATTATGTCAATATTGTCCCTGGGAGAACAATACCAACAGAAAAGGAATACTGTCTAAGGGAAGGATGTCTTATCTGGGGTCGGCCAGCGACAATCGCGGCGACGGTTGAATTTAGTGATGAGGAGGCAACCTCGCTATTAAATGATTACAAGCCAGTTTTTATCGCTCTCAACGACGTCAAAATCAAGTTTACTGCCGGACGGGCATATATTGAAGGAACTAACCTTGCCTCCGCTGTCCCCGGGTATATTACCCTAGAAGCAGAACAAACCGGGCCAAAGCAAATACGTCTCGTTAAGGCATATGTGGGTAGGGTTTCTCTTCCTGGTAAGGTAAAAGATTCCCTGGAAAAAATGATCAATTCTTGGCTGGGATACGAATGGTTCCTCTCGACCCTAGAATCTTTCCAATTTACCGAAGGAAAGGTAGTTCTAAACGTGCAAACACCGCCCGAAGTTCTTAAAGCAATCGGCAAAGAACCCATTGTTTCTCCAGAACCGGTGCTAGAGAAAGAGACTTGTCAAGAAAATAGTGATTGTCTTTTGATTAATCAGGACCGCGGTTTTGATTGCTGCTGGGTAAGCGCCTGCGATTCAATTGACTACTCATTAGATAATTGGATTGCCGTAAATAAAGATTGGTTTATTCAGGGGAAAAACAAGAATTGCCCAGAGATAGAGGAGTGCGGTCCAGTGCCAATGTGCGTGGGAAAGGTAATTAATGATCGGTTTAAACCGCAATGTATAAATAATAAGTGCCAGAAAGTTCCTAAAACTGAAGCCTGCGGCATTGAGAACTGCCACGGGTTGAACGTTGTTTGCGGTCCGAATGTGGCGGAATTTTGTACTATGCAATATGAACTTGGTGATGGCTGCCGCAAATACGCGACCTGCATGACCATTGCCGACCGTTGCCAACTGGTAACAACCTATAAATTTGATGAATGCAAGGCTTGTGTTGAAAAATGTATTCAGGACCTTGGAACTGATCCAGTAAAAACAACAGATTGTGAAACCAAATGCCAGGAGTAAGGGTTAGCCTCCGTTAGGTCGACCATTCGTTCATTAACAACTAATAATTTTAATCACTCAAATATGGATAAAAAGCAACTATTAACCGCAACATTATTCATAATTGCCTTAGTTTTGATCGGCGTGATCGGGTGTTCTCTTGTTGCTCTAAACAATATTACTTACCCGACATTTTTCCCGATCGTAAAGAAGCCTCAAGAAACCAGCCGACCGATAACAATCGAAGGAGAAGTTGTCTGTTTACCGCATAAACCAGACGGCCTAGAAACTTTTGAATGTACCTATGGATTAAAAGGAGATGACGGCAAATATTATGGATTAACTAACCTTAACCAGGACGATTTGGTTTCTGGAAGAATCACGATTGGTCTGCATGTTCGGGTCTCGGGGATTCTCAGGCCAGATCCTGGGAGCCAGTACAATATCGTCGGGACAATTGAAGTTGAAACAATTGAGTAGGCTAACCGATTTAGGGTGCGCCGGAAAACTCAAGGCTTTTCTCTTCCTCCTTTTAGATAGAAGAGAGTATTAATCTTTAGGCATAACCAAAAATTTACAGCGAGCTCGTCATCAGACGAGTTTTTGCGTTAATTTAAGAAATTGATTAGGATAAATGATTATGCAGACGAGCGTCAAAAGCGTCTTAAAAGTTTATTTTCGGGAAGTAAAGCGGTATAAGCTGCTGGTATTTTTGGTATTTACTGGCCTTGGCTTGACCATCGCTGCTGATTTGGCCGTGCCGATTTTTTATAAAACATTTTTTGATACCATTACCGTTTCCTTACCCTCGGCTTTGGCGAGGAAGATGCTCGTGACAGTGCTCTTAAAGATTCTCTTTCTAAATATTTTAATTTGGGTTGGCTATCGTTTGGCTGTTTTTTCCGCTTCCTATTTTCAGCCGCGGGTAATGGCTGATCTTAAGGAGCGGGCTTTTGATTACCTGATGAATCATTCTTATAGCTTCTTTGCCAACAGCTTTGCCGGTGCGCTGGTTCAGCGCTTAAACCGGCTGGCGCGCTCTTTTGAGAGATTTTCTGACCGGATTTTTTGGGATTTATTTCCGCTGATTACGCGCATTATCGCCATTGTTATCATTCTCTGGCATTATAATCAGACGATTACCCTGATTACCATTGCCTGGATATTATTACTCTCGTTGATAAATTGTTTTTTATCGGTTTGGAAGCTAAAGTATGACATTAAACGGGCAGCCAAAGATTCAGAAGTAACCGCGGTTATGGCCGATGCCATCACCAATTCCACCACCATCCAGCTTTTTACCGGTTTTTCATTTGAATCAAGCAGGTTTAAAAAAGTGGTCGAAGAATGGCGAAAGATTACGACTTTCACTTGGGATCTGGCTTCGGCCATTGACGCCATCCAAGCCGCCTTGTATTTCCTGATAGAATTTTTTCTCTTCTATTTCGGGCTGAAGTACTGGTCGTTGGGTTTATTGACCGTGGGCACTTTTGTTATGGTTCAGTCCTACCTTCTTCAGATTATGCACCGCTTTTGGGATTTTGGCCGGGTTGTTCGTGACATTTACGAAAGCTTTGCTGATGCGACGGAAATGGTGGAGATTTTGGAAACACCTTATGAGGTAAAGGATGTACCGAAAGCCAAAAGCATAACCATCAATAAGGGCGAAATTGAGTTTAAGGAGGTGAGGTTTAGTTTCCATTTAACCCGCGAGGTATTGAGAGGAATAAATTTAATCATTAGACCCGGAGAAAGAGTGGCCTTAATCGGTCCTTCGGGAGCGGGCAAATCAACGTTGGTAAAATTGTTGCTGCGGCTTTATGATGTGGGAGGCGGCCAGATTTTGATTGACGGACAGAACATTGCTAAAGTAACTCAGGAAAGCCTGCGGGCGAATCTTAGTTTGGTACCGCAGGATCCAATTTTGTTTCACCGGACGCTGATGGAAAATATCCGTTATGGACAGCGCGAGGCAACTGATGAAGAAGTTTATCGGGCCGCCGAACTGGCCCACTGCGATGACTTCATTAAAGACCTGCCTCAGGGCTATGAAACTTACGTCGGTGAAAGAGGTATTAAACTCTCCGGCGGCGAAAGGCAGAGAGTGGCCATCGCCCGGGCAATACTTAAAGATGCGCCAATCTTGATTTTAGACGAGGCCACCTCAAGCCTGGATTCGCGTTCGGAATCTTTGATCCAAGAAGCCTTAGACAACCTGATGAAAGGAAGAACGGTGATTGCCATTGCCCACCGTTTGTCCACCATCCGCAAGGTAAATCGGATTGTGGTTATGGACAACGGCCGAATTATTGAAGAGGGCAGCCACGACGAATTATTAAAAAATCCCCAAAGTTTGTATTATAAATTGTGGACCCTTCAGGCCGGAGGTTTCCTGAAAGAATAAATTTTTTAGGCATCAGATGACAGAAACAAAGTTTGTTTCCCGCGGCGGGATTAAACTTCAAGCGGCGATTGATCAGTTTGGTATTGACGTTAAAAATATAATCGTTTTGGATGTCGGCTCTTCCACCGGCGGATTTGTTGACTGTTTGCTGCAAAACGGTGCGGCAAAAGTTTATGCTTTGGACACGGCTTATGGCGAATTAGCTTGGCAGTTGAGAAATGATAAGCGGGTGGTAGTAATGGAGCGGACGAATATTCTCTATTTAGAAAATCTGCCGGAATTAGTTGATTTGATAACCATTGATACCAGTTGGACAAAACTGGAACTAGTTTTGCCCATGGCAAAAAAATTTTTAAAGCCGGAAGGAATAATCATCGCCCTATTGAAGCCGCACTACGAAACAGAGGAGAAAGTTTTAAGACGGGGGATAGTACCTCTAGAAAAGATTGAGCAAATTAAAGATAAGGTTATCGCCAAGATTGAATCTTTAGGTTTTAGTATAGAAGAAGTTATTGAGTCCCCGATTTTGGGAGCCAGCGGCAATAAAGAATTTTTATTAAAGGTAAAACCCTAAAACGGTGCTCACCACTTTAGAAATAAAAAAACAATTAAGAAAGGATATTGAACTTTTAAAGGATGAAAAAGGATTTATTCGCGCCGGTTTGCCAAGATTTAACCGGCTTTTTGGCCGGGACGCCCTAATCACTGCTTGGCAGTTATTGGATATTAACCCGGACATTACCCGAGAGACGATAAAGATATTGGCCGATCTAGAGGGTGATGTTTTTAATGAGACGACCGAAGAAGAGCCGGGTAAGATTCTTCACGAAGCCAAAGGCTATTTTCCCTATAATTATTACGGCTCAATTGATGCCACCCCGCTTTTTTTGATTCTTTGCAGTTTTTATTTCTGTAAAACAAAAGATACTCGCTTTATTAAAAACTATTGGGAAAAAATCAGACGGGCAGTCAAATGGACGATGAATTTCGGCGACCGCGATAATGACGGCTTTATTGAATACTTGCCTAAAAACTTCGGCGGGCTTTACCATCAAGGCTGGAAAGACGGATTCAAAGATCATTTAAAAATTGAGCCGCCGGTGGCGATTGTCGAAGTTCAGGGGTATGCCTATTTAGCTTATTTAGAGATAGCTGAATTAGCCAAGCTGGCTAAAGACGAACAGCTGAGCCAGACACTTCTATCAAAAGCGATTAATCTTAAAGAAAAATTTAATCAAGTTTTCTGGATGCCAGAAAAAAGATATTTTTGCCTGGGTTTGGACAGAGGGAAAAACCCGCGCCGCGCCATTACCTCCAATCCCGGACATTTATTATTTACCGATATTATAGATAAAGAGAGAGCGGCTGATGTGGTTAAAAAACTTTTTAGCCGGGAACTGTGGACGCCTTTTGGTATCCGGACACACTCAATTAACGAACCCGATTTTAACCCAACCAGCAGTCATTTGGGTTCAATTTGGCCGCACGATAATTGGATAATCAGCCAGGGATTAAAAAAATTAGGTTATAAAGAAGAATACGAGAAAATAAAAACAGCCCTCTTGGCGACTTATCAAAAAATCGGCTTTGTGCCGGAGTTTTACGGTGTTGTTGATAATAAAATTACTTTGGCAATGGAAAAAATCGTCAGCCACCCGCAGGCCTGGGCTTCCGCTGGTCTCCTAAACCTTCTTTCGACTCATTAGTATCTTATAATACAACTCTTCG
>CAYRJV010000040.1:0-6428 GCA_964424745.1 uncultured Candidatus Saccharibacteria bacterium
GTGAGTTCGATTATTTGTGCCTCCAATTGGTCTAAGGTGAGTTGGTCTTCCGGTACAGGCAAAGTAGATGTCGCTGTCGGCGTTGGCAACGGCGCTTGGGCTGAAGATACTGGTTTAATTCCTGATACCAAAGAAGAAATTTGGTCAAAGCCGCTCGCCGGAGGAGAAATCATGCCCACCAGACTTACCGCGGCAATAGTTGAATTAGCCGAAAGATTACCAGCGGTATCTAAAGCTTTAACCCGAAAATACCAGGTATCAATATCTAAAGCTGTCGAATGACTATACGAATTGGTTACCGTTACATCGGTATTGCTATCGCAACCGGAAAATTCTGAATTTTTACACCAGCTTGCTATATAAGAATTAACGCCGCTTAAGGAATCGGTTGAGGCCGTCCACTCCCAATGGGGTGCCCTATCGTTAAGAGAGCTAACAACTACCGGCGTTGCGGGAGTAGACGGTGCGGTGAGATCTGTTTTAAAAGCAATATTGCCCGAGTTAGCCGTCGAAAAAGATGAGGATAGCTCGCCGTTATCAATTGTTTTTACCCGCCAATAATAATTACCTTCAGCCAGCGTCTGACCGGTTGAACCAACCGTATAACTACCACTACCGGCTGACTGGCCGACCGAAAATGACGCTGATCCTTGGCTGGCCAAAGAAGAAGTGTAGTCAACCACTGGTGAGCCGAAATCAGCATTGTCGTCTATTTGAATCTGATATTTGACTGTATCGCTATTGTCGCTATCGCTAAGGGTAAAAGAAAAAGCCGGTGCCGAACTGGCCGTAAAACTGCCATTGACCAATCCCGATGGACCAAGCAGGGTCGGCGCCTCCGGGGCACCGTTAATATAGACCAAGCCGGTAGTTGAATAATTGGACTCATTATTTAAGGTATCTTTGGCTTTAACGCGGCAGTACCAAAGGCCGCGCGATAGCTCGCTAGAATGAGTAAAAGAATTAGTCGCCGAGGTACTGCTATTTACTTCACATCCGGAAAAACCTGCGTCTTGGCACCACTCAACTCTATAAGGTACCGCTGCCAAACTAAGTCCACACCTGACCGCCGCTGTCCAAGTCCAAGTCGGTGTTGTCTCGTTGGTTGGCGTGGTTGCTGTTGGCGTGCCGGGTGCCGACGGGGCAACACACCACGGTGTATAAGTTACATAATCAGTAACCGCGGCGCCAACGCCCGTCGGGTTTGAAGAATGGGTTGGCCCAGAAATTGATGCCCACCAATTATTCCGGGCATCAACTGTTTTAGTTATATTATTACGCAAGTACTGAGTTGCTGTCGAAAAATTATTATCACTGACAACGACCTCATTATCAATAAAATTGGCGGTCGTATCTATCCAAATCGAATTTTGAGGGGGATAGACAAAAGTGTTACCATTGACGGTCATATCAGAAACGGATAAATTACCGACTGAACTGATACCAATAGCAATCTGGTCTCGGCTATTATTTTGAAAAGTAGAACTTTGGACAGTTACTGCCGATGTTGTCCCCGAGGAAAACGAGATGCCACTGTCATCATTCCCGGTAAAGCTCGAGTTTAAAACACTTGAGTTACTGACCGTGGTGGAAATAACCTCTATTCCGGAACCGTATTCGTTATTCGTAAAATTAACGTTATCGATTGTCAAACCGCTAATTGTGTTAGCCAAAGCCCAGATGGCAAAGCTGATGCCCCCGCCGTCAGCCGTACGGGCGGTATTGCGCCAGCCATTACCCTCAAAGGTGGCATCGGCAATCGTGACGTTCGTGTAATTACCGCTTTGCATCGTCATCCCGGCAAAACCGCTTTCCCTGATCGTCAAATTCTGAAAGGTAGCATTGGTAAGATTCGCCTTCACGTAATAAAAAGCGTGGCTGTAATTGTTGGTAAAAACACTGTCCGTAACGCTTAGTCCATTAATTTCGGTATAGGGACAGTCGCTATCAGGAACAGAGCTTGAGGCGCCAACGGCCACATCAATATCGTCAAAAGTTGCGTCTTCAATAGTAAAATTATTAACGATGGCGCCGTTGAAGGCAATAATGCCACCGGTTGCCTGAATGTTTTTTACGGTTAGATTTGTTATCGTCAACTGGTTTGTCTGGGAACAATTGTTATTGATGTCTATATTGCTATTCGTTATCGTAAAACCGTCAATGGTTACGTCTGACAAAGTTACTCCCGGACTGGGAGCCTGAAGCAAGATAAGGTTCGTTCCGTAAAGCGTAAAGCCAACGCAACTTGAGCCCGATTTTTTGCATATTTCTGCGCCTTGTGTCGTCTTTAAAGTCAGCGATTTATTAATCGTAATGGTGTTCTCTAAATAAGGAGTATAGCCGGCGCCGTAAGCAACGTTTATCGTGTCGCCGCTAGTAGCGTCAGTAACGGCGTGAGCGACTTGGCAATAAACCACGGTGTAGGGACTCGGCTGACCGGAGGCGTTAACGCAACCGCCATTGTTTTTGTCAACCTGAATCGTTCCGGCAAAAACGTCTTGGCCAAAACCAAAAACGATTATCATCACCAGCAAAGAGAAAATTTTACAAGTTATCTTCGTGCCCATTAGCCGCTATTATATAACATAGCCATTAGTTTGTTTTGTCACTTTTATTATATCAAAACACATAGTTTTGAAAATCAATAATAGTCTTAGCTTTTTAATCATTTCTAGGATTTTTTAGTTCCTATTGACAAAATATGATTACCTGCTATACTTTACTTAGATAAAGTGATATAGCATTATGACCAACTGGGATAACAGCAAAACAGAGAATTTAATAAGGGCGATTTTGGCATTGAATAATATTGGTGAGGCCAAAAAGTTCTTCCGTGATCTAATGACCGAAGAAGAAATAATCGAATTCGGTAATCGTTTCAGAGCCGCGCAAATGCTTAACAATAAGATTTCCTATATCAAAATCGCTCAAGAAACGGGCTTAAGTTCAACAACGATTGCCCGTGTTTCCAAATGGCTCAATAATGGTATGAACGGTTATAAGCTGATTCTCCGCCGACTGCAGGCACATCATCACCTCTCGCCTTCCGGGAAAGAGGTGCCTTGATGTTTTTTAATTCGATATAAATTCACCTCCTTCCCGAAAGGGAAGGTTTTTTGTTTTCAGCGGCCAAGTCGCAAACATAGTTCGTTGAAAGGAGAAAAATGAAAATCATCAGTGCGTCTGCCAATTCTGGGAAGGGTAAAGTCGAAATCCCGGTCAACTTTCTACCTCTGAAATGGAATGATACGCCCCTGAGTATTCTAAAGAAATGCGCTCGCCTCTATTGCCAAATCTGGCAAGAGCCACCCTGGAACGAAACTTTCTGGGAAGAAGAGAGGGTGCTGGTGGATATGCAGAACGAGCTTAGCCGGACCAATGCCGCTGGCTTTATCGCCGTCTATTTCAGGGCTCTGAATCACTACGAAGCTGATTACCCAGAGGCTCTCGGTAGCGGAAAAGCAGCTACGCAAAAACTACTGATGGTTGCCGGTTTCAGCTGGGGCTACGCCGTATCCCTGCCAGAGTTAAACGAGATCGCTGGCAACGAACAACTTGCCTTTCTGTTTCAAAATGGCAATGACCGAGTGTTTTATATTGACGAACTCGGTGTGGCCAAAGAACAGCGCGGCCGCGGCATCGGTCGGGAATTAACTTCCCGTCTACTCCGTGACGCTCAAGCGCAAGGGATGAAACTCGCTACGTTGCGTACTGACGAACAAGCATTAGCTGCTCGGCGGTTGTATTCAAGCTTGGGATTTAAGGAACTGCCAGCCCGGGACGAACGCCACCCGGAAAGAACCTATTGGATTCTCCCCCAGTAGCCGATCAGATCGCCGCTGAAACAAACCCAAGGGAGAGCGAATAACAAAGTTTGTTATTCGCTCTCCTGTCCAATTAAAAAATAATATTAATAATTTATGGAAAACAAAAAGAAAATCTTAATTATCGCCGCCACTCACGGCGATGAAAGAATTGGTTTTGAAGTAATTAAGGCTCTGAAAAAGAAAGGCTATCAGGCCGCCTTTGACTGTCTAATTGCCAATCCCAAAGCCCTGAAAACAAAGAGGCGTTTTATTGATTGCGATTTAAACCGATCCTATCCCGGCGACAAAAATTCAAGTTTATATGAAAAAAGACTGGCTTATAAAAATCTGAAAATAGCGAGGAAATATAGATATATTATTGATCTCCACGAAGCCAGTTACGGAAAAGACAATTTCATCATTGCCCCGCGAGAAAAACTGCCAAAATTATTTCCATTGCAGTTTCTCAATCTAAAACGGGTTTTATTATGGCCGGATCCCAGGGGTCCCTTGAGTCAATTTCTGGAAAACGCGATTGAGCTTGAGTTTGGTATGAAAAATAAACAAAGAAATAAAGTTGTTACCCAGGCAATAAAGATCGTCGAAAATTTCATCAAAAACATAACCGCTAAATACCGGCTCGTTTCTGATTGCCAAAGAGAAGTTTATTATGTTTATGGAAAACTGCTAATAGAAAATAATAAAAATATCAAAATCAATAGATTGGTTGACTTTCGGCTAATAAAAATCGGCGGCGAGCAGTTTTATCCACTCTTAACCGGCCAGTACCTCAACCAAGGAATCATCTGCTACAAAATGAAACGGTTATCTAAAGCAAAAACTCCATAGTTATCCTCTTTTTCTTCTACGGGCTTTGATAGTTGACGTTTTTCTCGGCTTCTTATCAAAAAAAGGAAGGTTATAGTTATACGAGAAAATGCAGTTAGAGTGGTGGTACCGGTCCCGAAAAAAGATACTGGAAAATAGAGATAATCAAGCTAAAGAAAACAGGATTGGTAAAAATGCCTATTGTTGTTCCTATTACAATCGCTTCTTTCTTATTAAACTTAAAGAGTTTTAGAGAAAGCCAGTAGTTATATAAAAACAATAGGGCAAACGACAATAATCCAAAAGATACTATCCCTGTCCACTCATAAAATGAAAACCATAGAATTCTGATATATGGTCTGTAAGATACTAACGATGAAATGTAATCGGAAAACATTAAGGATGCCCAATCAATGATAATCCCTCCGGTCGCAACCAAAAAAGCATAAACAATAAATTTTAAAGATTTAATGAGGGCTGATTTCCTTAAAATTATGAAAGTGATTACAAGGACAACGGCGTCAACGGTAAAGTCAAAGAGATAAATCAGGAAGGGGATTAAACTTATTTCGCCAGAACCATTTTCACCAGAATCGGGTGGAATTGGAATTGGATTAGCAGAACAGATATGCGTCGTAAGAATTAAAACGGTTATCAGTATTAACGAGAAAAGTGGTTTCATTCCTCAGATTTATTAATTTACTTTTTTAGGAAGCTTAATTATTATGATTCAGGAATCTTATTGATTTTTTGTATCATTTTCCCAAATTCTAATGCGCTTATCTGCATTTTCTTAAGGCTAATTCTCTTTTTTTTAGATCCGATATCTCGACCGCTAAGTTCTGGCATCAATCTTAGTTCGCCCCGCGGTAAAATTATCCAAACAGTGTCATTTTTGGTCTTTCTCCTATATACCTGGATATTAAACCATCTGACCAGCTTTAGTAGGTTAACGCCATCTTTAGCTAATATATCTATATAAGGATGATTAAATCCTTTTTTTTCGTGTCCTTCACAAGAATTAGTAGTTCTAATTCTATGATAATTCAAGCCTATCACCAATTCCTTAATTCCTCTATCTAAATTCCAGTATTTTATTTCATTATTAAATTTTTTAAACGCGGGTCTTTTCATTTTCTTATTTTATCAAAAACCGCCGCTTCACCAACCAGTGCAGATGAATTTTTTAATGAACGGACGATGATAATCTTTTAAAAAACAAGTCAATCATCGTCCCACCGATATTTTTGTTTCTTTTTTCACTTTATCCAGGTCGCAATTCATAAATAGATTCTCTTAGATGACCGATTTGAGCCGAATCTAATTTCTTACCATTTCAGCTGGAACTTGTGCGCCGAGCCGCCCCTAAAAGGACATTCTATCTCTGTCACAACGAGGGTATCCGTGGGCAGATGATAAGAAAAAACCTGCCAAGCGAAACCCTCAAGATTACGGCAAAATGCGGGATGGCCAGTAAAACCGCTGGCTATTAACACTATCGTCCGTTCTTTTTTATTATATTCTGCCCGAGCTTCGCCAATAGTATAATACATCCGCCAAAAGCGACCGACTTGCTTCAGGGTGTTTTCCAGTCCAATGAAAGACTTAACCAAGATTTTTAACACCACTGATATTTTAGCAGAGAGGCGTCCATTTTCCCGAAAAACTTCATCATTCCACTGAAAAATGTCTTTGGCTACAACAGTGATCAATATATTAAGACAGAAAGGATACCAATGAAAAGTTTTAATCTCATTATATTTCAAAGGATAACCCAATTTCTCCAGTTCATTC
>CAYRJV010000041.1:0-5036 GCA_964424745.1 uncultured Candidatus Saccharibacteria bacterium
AAATTTTGGCAAGAGAGAAAATACTACTCACTAGACTAAAATTATTGTTCGGACAGTATGAAAAACCAAATATAGATAAACTGGCGGTAACCATTGGGCCGGGCCTGGAACCGAGTTTGTGGGTCGGAATCAATTTCGCCAAAGCCCTAGCTTATTACTGGCATTTACCGGTAATACCGATAAACCACATTGAGGCTCATATATTTGCTAATTGGCCTGGCACAATCGCGAAAAGAGCAACAACCAACGACAAATTCCAAACTATTTTTCCGGCGATTTGTTTAATTGTCAGCGGCGGACATACGCAACTAATTTTAATGAAGGGTATCGGAAAATACGAAATTCTGGGCGAGACAAGAGATGATGCGGCCGGTGAATGTTTTGATAAGGTGGCTAAAATTTTGGGATTGGGCTACCCCGGCGGGCCAGCCATCGCTGCTGAAGCGGCGAAAATCCGAGATACGAAATCCCCCTCGTTCGCTAAAGCTACGGCGGGCAGGGAAATTCGAAACAAAAAACTACATACTACCAACTACAAACTACAAACTAAACTGCCGAGACCGATGATAGGTTCAAAGAATTATGATTTCAGTTTTTCGGGATTGAAAACAGCTGTCCTTTACCAATCTAAGAACTATAAACTAAAAACTAAAAACTTCGTCATTGAAATGGCGCGGGAAGTGCAGCAAGCGATTATTGATGTTCTTATCAGAAAAACGATTAATGCAGCCAGGCAGTTTAAAACCAAATCTATAATTTTAGGAGGGGGAGTAACCGCCAATGAGGAATTAAGAAAACAGATGACCGAGAGAGTTAAAAGAGACCTGCTAAAGACCAAATGCTTCATACCAGAGCCGCAATATTCCACCGATAATGCTTTAATGGTGGCGAGCTGCGCTTTTTTCGCTGGTAAGCGACCAATAAAAACTTGGAAAAACCTTGAGGCAAAGGCCAATTTAAGAATATAATATAAAGTAGATAGACAGTGGATATAAAGCCAAGATAATTTTATGGAAATTCCCAAGGTCTATAACCCAAAGACAGTTGAGGAAGAAATCTACCGCTTCTGGGAAAAAGGAAAATGGTTTATCCCCAAAATTAATAAGCGGAAAAGACCATTTACCATCATTCTCCCCTTGCCTAACGCCAATGACCCAATGCATATGGGCCATGCGCTTTTCACTATCCAGGATATTATGGTCCGTTTTCACCGGATGAAGGGTGAACCGGTTTTGTGGCTCCCCGGAGCGGATCATGCCGGTATTGAAACCCAGTTTGTTTTTGAAAAACGGTTGGCTAAAGAAGGAAAAAGCCGCTTTGATTTTGACCGCGAAACCCTTTACCGAATGATTGAAGCTTTTGTTGAAGAGAATAAAAGTATCAATCGTGATCAGCTAAAACGGTTAGGTTTTTCTTTGGACTGGACGCGTTATCATTACAGCCTTGAGCCAGGAATTGTTAAAAAAGTAATAACCGCTTTTAAAAAATTGCATAATGACGGGTTTATTTATCGAGGCGAACGAATCGTCAATTTCTGCACCAAGTGCGGCACTGCCTTTTCTGACCTGGAAATCAAATATGTTGAGAGGAAAGATCCGCTTTATTACATCAAATACGGCCCCTTTATTCTGGCCACGACCCGGCTGGAAACGAAATTCGGCGATACCGCGGTGGCTTTTCATCCGGGTGATAACCGCTACGAAAAATACTTAAATCAAGAAGTAGAAATCCAAGGAGTAAATGGACCTTTTAAAGTAAAAGTAATTGCCGATGAGGCGATTGATCCCAATTTTGGCACCGGCATTGAGAAAGTAACTCCGGGCCACGATGCTTTAGATTTTGAAATTGGCCAGCGTCATAATTTGCCGATTAAAAAAGTAATCAACCTCAATGGCCGACTTAATGAGCTGACGGGAAGGTTTTGTGGCATGAAGGTAATGGACGCCAGAAAAGCCGTTGGTGAAGCGATGCAGCAAATGGGATTGATTGATCACGTTGATGAAAACTACATTCACAGTGTGGCTGTCTGTTACCGCTGCGGTACAACCATTGAACCAATGGTCATTCCCCAGTGGTACATCAAAATAAAGCCTCTGGCTAAACCGGCAATTAAGGCGGTCAAAACCGGTAGAACAAAAATCGTTCCCAAAAAACGCTTTGAAAAAATGTATTTTGACTGGATGAAAGATATTCACGACTGGAATATCAGCCGCCAGATTGTCTGGGGTCCACGCCTGCCTGTCTGGTACTGCTTAGACTGCAACCCGGATATTCTTATCAGTTTTATTGATAAAAATAATAATAAGATCTCTGGTCCCTATCAGGAACTGAAAGATAAATACCAATTTGCGGAAATTAAAGCCGGCCTGCAAAATTTAATGGCGAGCCAGAATCCGGTTTACTCCTTGAATGACAAACCCTGCCAGAAATGCCAGGGGAATCATCTTCTTCAAGAAACTGATACCTTTGATACTTGGTTCTTATCCGGTCAGTGGCCCCTTAATGCTCTCGGTTATCCAAATAGCCGTGATTTTAAATATTTCTATCCCACCTCGGTTTTGGACACAATGTGGGATATTCTTTTTTTCTGGGTGGCACGGATGATAATGCTTGGGCTTTATTTCGCCAAAGATGTTCCCTTTAGGGTCGTTCACATCCATTCCCGCGTGGTCGACGAACATGGCCAAAAAATGAGCAAAAGTAAGGGTAATGTCATTAATCCGATTGAGATGGTGGATAAATATGGCGCTGACAGTTTGCGGATGGCATTGGTTTTCAGTGCCGCTCCGGGAAGCGATATTACTATTAGTGAAAACCAAATTCGGGCGATGCGCAATTTTTCTAACAAGATCTGGAATATCGGCCGATTTATTCTCGGAAATTTCGGCGTCAATCGTCAACTGCCTCCCTTTTCTCACCGAATGAAAGGACTAACAAAGGAAGACAAAAAAATTCTGAAAGATCTTGATCAGCTAATTGGGAAAACAACCAAGCTAATCGAGAGTTACCGCTTCGACTTAGCCAGTCAAAAGATTTATCATTTCCTCTGGCACCGTTTTGCAGATAAATATGTTGAGCACTCGAAAAAACGACTGGCTAAAAATGATAAAACGGTTCTTACTGTTTTGTGTTATGTCTATCTAAACTGTCTTAAACTGCTCCACCCGTATATGCCCTTTATTACCGAAGAGATCTGGCAAAAGTTTCCGAAAAAAGAGAAAACGCCGTTGATTATCTCCTCCTGGCCAATAACAAGAGATTAGTTTCAAGTTTCAAGTTTCAGTCTAGGGTCTATAGTTTAAAGTTTATAGTAATGCTTTATCCATTGTATATTCTCGCCGGTATCATTCCCAGTTTCGTCTGGCTCCTTTGGTACTTACGAAAAGATTCTCATCCCGAATCAAACTCAATGATCCTTAGAGTTTTTCTTTTCGGAATGCTGGTTTCCTTACCGGTAATCGTCATTGAAATAGGGTTTTTTAACCTTGCCGCCAAAATCCCTTTTCCTCGAACCATTATTCTCTTAGCAAATATCTTTATCGGTATTGCCTTTACCGAAGAAGTGGCTAAATATCTGGTGGTAAAATACAGCGTCATTCCCCATCCGGAGTTAGACGAACCGATTGATGTCGTTCTTTATATGATTATTACTGCCTTAGGGTTTGCCGCCAGCGAAAACATACTGCTTTTATTCCGCGATCACCCACTGATGTTACTGCCGGATGTCCTTTCTCTGGTAGCTATCCGTTTCATCGGTGCCACTTTTCTTCATGCCCTTTGCTCGGGAGTAATCGGTTTCTTCGCGGCTCTATCTATTTTTGAAATCAGGAGAAAACATCAGTTCACGATTACGGGAATAGGAATAAGCACAATATTGCACGGATTATATAATTTTTCTATAATAGCAATGAAAGAATACCTCAGGTTTGTCATACCGGTGATTATTCTTATCACACTTGCGTCGTTGGTCTCGCTCAGCTTCCAAAAGCTCAAGAAGCTAAACAGTGTCTGTAAGGTTAGATAGATATCAAAAATAGTGAGTATCGAAGTAAAAACGAGTGGCAAAAGTGAATAAACATTATATTTTTCTTAAGGTGTTTCGTCTGGGGGTTTGTTTACGCCAGACGACCAAAGGAGTAGCCTCCTTTGGAAACTTCATTATTTTGAATCCCAATCGCCGCCAAACGGCAGGGTATTCAAAATAATAAGAGATAATTTAAAATATGTCTTTTTTTGAAAAACTAAAAAAGGATATTGACGAAGAAGAAAACGTTGGCCTCGAAGAAACAGGAGGAACTACGGAACAAACAGAAGAAAAACTAGCGGCAATGGCAATTAAAAAAATAGACAAGGAAGCAATAGAAACGGCCAGCGAAGAAAAAGCAAGTGAAAGAAAAAAAATAAAAGTAGAAGAGAAGCCTGCTAATATAAAAAACGAGGAAGAAAGCGATCGCCAAAAAACAAAAAGGGCGAAATGGTTCGAGGCCGAAGGTCAATTAACTGTTGACGTCTATCAAACCGATCAAGAATTGGTAATTCAATCGGTCATTGCTGGCGTCAGACCAGAAGATCTTGATATTTCTATCGAAAAAGACTTGGTGACGATAAAAGGCAGGCGAGAAAGAGTAGCTGAAGATAAAGAAAGAAATTATTTCTATCAAGAGTGCTACTGGGGTCCGTTTTCTAGAGAAATTATTTTACCAACCGAAGTCGATGTCCTACGCTCTGAAGCCTCAATGAGGCAGGGAGTATTAACCATCAGAATGCCGAAAATTGAAAGGGAAAAGAAAAAGAAGGTCACTGTCAGGACAGAGTGATAGAAATCCGATGCTACCTTAAACATTAAACTTTAGACCTTAAACTTTAAATGGAGGAAGCACTGCTTCCTTCATTTTCTTATTAGTTTATAATTGTTTAAAACTTCGTTTTAAACACGGTGCCACGAAAAGAAACTCGGCAAACCTTCACCCTTATCTTACCAAATTTAATCCATAAATCAAAGAAAAGAAATCTCAAAAAGTAGGAAAGGCAGGCGG
>CAYRJV010000042.1:0-1402 GCA_964424745.1 uncultured Candidatus Saccharibacteria bacterium
CCAGAATAAATTCGGTTCATGGCCGTGAACCGATCTTTGATCTGGTTCACGGCTCCGGGGCTACGATTCGAACGTAGATTACATGGTCCAGAGCCATGTCGCTTACCGTTGGCGGACCCCGGAAAACTAAAGCTTTGAATACTAAACACTACTCATTTTGCAATTAAGAGTCAATTATTTTATTATCGATTTCGGCTTTGATTTTATAGAGGAAGCCCTGCACGATATTGGCATTGCTCGGCAGAATGTAAGGCGAGGCAAATCTTTCGGCCAAGGTCGTAATGTTTAGAAAAGACTTGTCCACGCCCCACATATAACCTGTTTGGAAGGGATACTTCTCTTCCCTTGTTTGGTAGGGAAATTTTATTATCTCCGAAATGAAATTACTCAAGTAAGCGGCCTGGACCTTGTAGGGATGATCATGAGAATCAGGATAAGGTTCCAGCGGAATTTTGAGCGTTTTCATCAGGTCAATAATATTTGACGAACCGTAAATCAAAGGAAAACCCAAATTGACTGGCAAAATTGAGTACTCTTTTATCAAATATTCCCGCATTTTCTGGAGATCCTGTTCGCTGGTTAGACTTTGGGCATTATGCGGGTCGGTCGTAAACGACTCGTGCAAAAACAGGGCGCCGGTTTTGAAAGAATAATCGCTCACCAGTCTGTCTTTATCGCCGATAAGTATTTGGCAACTGCCGCCGCCGATATCGGCAATAACAAAATTTTGATGGGCCGGCAAATCGGAAACAGCCGCGCGAAAATATAACTCTCCTTCTTCTTTGGGGCCAATAATCTCTACTTCGTATCCTGTTCTTTCTTTTATCTTATCAACGACCGCTTTCTGGTTGGCGGCGTCGCGCAGGGCGTGAGTGGCAAACAATCTTACTATTTGGCAGTTATATTCTTTGACTTTCTCCTTTAACAGCAAAATCTCTTTAATAGTTGCGGCAAGATTTTCATCAAGAATCTGATTGCCGTGCTCAAACATCCCGCAACCGAAACAAGTCAGGTTGTTGGACTGAAAAAGAGGTGTCATTTCATCACCTTCAAAATAGGCGAAAAGGGACTTTACTTTTAAAGTCCCGATGTTAATGGCGGCGTAAATCTTCTTTTGATCTGCGAGCATCTCGTTAAACCTTTAAATACTTTCTGACAGCGATACCGCTGGAAAAAATCCCCAAAGCCAAGCCGGTAATAAACTGAATGGCAAAGATAGTCCAGAAATTAGTGGTGAAATAAAGGAAAAGATTAAAATCCGGAATGAAAATCGCCAGCTTCGGACTAAGAAAATAAACAGTGGCACTAAAAATGGCTAAGGCAATGACCGAGGCAAATAGCCCGGAAAAAGCACCTTGGACCAAAAATGGACTGCGGATGAAAAAATTAGAAGAGCCGACTA
>CAYRJV010000042.1:1502-4990 GCA_964424745.1 uncultured Candidatus Saccharibacteria bacterium
TCCTCGTCTCTGACCACTTTGCCGTCTTCTAAAGTAACGACTCTCTTTTTCAAAGAATTGATAATTTCTTTGTTATGGGTCGCCAACACAACCGTTGTGCCTAAATCGTGAATCTTCAGCAAAAGTTTTAAGATTTCCGAGGTATTGTAAGGATCAAGATTGCCGGTTGGCTCATCAGCCAAAATCACTTCCGGTCGGTGGATTAAGGCACGAGCGATCGCCACCCGCTGGCGCTCGCCGCCGGAAAGCTCGTGGGGAAAATTACGCGCCCGGTCAATTAAGCCAACAATATTCAGAACTTCCGGCACGTCTCTTTTTATCTCCTCATCGCTGGCGCCAATGGCTTCCATGGCGTAGGCGACATTTTCGTAGGCGGTTTTGGTTCGTAGCAGTTTATAATCCTGGAAAACTGCTCCAATTCGCCGGCGCAGACGATAAAGTTTTCCCCGGCGTATCCGATGGACGTCCTGATCATCAAAGAAAATCCGGCCTTTAGTTGGCTTTTCTTCAGCTAAAAGAAGCCGAAACAAAGTCGTTTTGCCGGCACCGGACCGGCCAACAATAGAAACAAATTCTCCCTTGTCTATCTTAAAGGAAACTCCATCTAAGGCAACAGTCGGCGGATTGCGGGAAGAACTGGCGGGGTATATTTTCGTGACGTTATTAAAGACAATCATCAATGCTTAATTATTCAATTATCAATTTTTCAATTTTCAATTAATTTAATTTTCAATTTCAAAAATAATTGATAATTGGGGAATTTAATAATTGATTGAAGATCAGCCCTCCGGGGAGTCGCTTATTGCGACAGGATCATTGAAGAATTGGAATTTATAGCTTGATTTCGGCTTCGATAAACTCATCTAACTCTCCATCTAATACGGCTTCGGTGTCCGAGGTTTCCACTCCTGTCCTTAAGTCTTTAACCATTTTATAAGGGTGGAGGACGTAAGAACGGATCTGATTACCCCAACTGGGCGAAACCAGACCGCCTTTGATTTCCTTTATTTCTTTTTTCTGCTCTGATTCCTCTAACTGGTAAAGTTTCGCCATTAAAACCTTCATTGCTCTAGCTCGATTATCTGCTTGCGAGCGCTCTGTCTGGCAGGTAACGCTAATGCCGGTGGGCAGATGGGTTAATCTAACCGCCGTTTCGCGCCGGTTGACGTTTTGACCGCCCGGACCCGAGGAACGAAAGGCTTCAAATTTAATCTCTTCGGGCTTGACCTCTATTTTCAGCTCTTTTTCTTCAATGTCCGGCAAGACCTCAACTAAGGCAAACGAGGTCTCGCGTAAGGCTTTGGCATTAAAAGGCGATTGCCTGACCAAACGATGGACGCCTGTCTCTTTTTTCAATAAACCATAGGCAGAACGGCCGCTGATGGCCATGATCACTTCTTTGGTACCAATTCTACCCTCTGGTCCACCAGTTTCGCCGAAAGATTGACCCAAAATCTCGGTTTGAAAGCCTTGGCGCAGACAATATCGTTCATACATCCTTAAAAGCATGGTCGCCCAGTCTTGGGAATCCTGGCCGCCGGTACCGGCAGTAATCTCTAATACCGCATTGCCTCTATCGTACTTGTCGGAAAGAAAAACCCTCGTTTCTTCTTTTTTGATTTCTGTTTCCAGCTCGGTAACTTTTTGCTCCGCTTCGCTTGCCATTGCTGCATCTTCTCCGCCAATCTTAGTTAGCTCATCTAGGTCTTTAATTTCTTTCGCCAATTTTTCCAATCGCTCATTTTCCTCTTTCAGCTGGGCTAGTTTCTGCGATACTTCTCTGGCTTTATTTATATCCTGCCAAAAATCAGGTTGGGCACTTTCTTTCTCCAGCTCAACGATTTCTTTCAGTTTATTAGCTACGTCAAAGATAGTCCACCAACTGGTGGTATTTAATTTTCAATTCTTCAACTTTTTGCTGTAATTCAGACATAATTTCTTTTCTAATTTTAACAAAAAAAGAGACAAAAGTCTATTGAAAATCAGTTAATCAGCACCAAAAAGAAAAGGGCGATGCCGAAACTAATGGCATCGCCTTTCGCGGTCAAGCTGGTTCTGGAAGTAACCTTCAGTATAGATCTACGAAGTCAGTTCGGAAGGTACACAGCGCGGCGTTTCGCCGCGTCATAGGAAATGAACCGAGGCGGTGGACCCTTTGATTCTTCAATCAGTACACCAAGAATATTACAGCGAACACGAAAGGCCACTTGATCAAGTGTCTCCCTACCGAACATAGCCACTGTTTTTTGCCGCCGTAGTCTCCGGAAATAGAATGTTACCACGCCGATTACCTTGCTCTAACCACTATACTCGTTACCCATACTAACCTCCCCTCTTTTAGCCACTTTGTGATGTTGCTACCTAAACTACCGAAATAACTTGTACTAAATCCATTATACGGTTTCATCTGAAAATGAAAAGGTCTGCCCAGCTTTTCCGCTAGGCAGACCCTGACCTGTTCAGCCCAGGTACGTAACACAGGTCCCATCCGGACTGCAGTCCATTGTTGGCGTGCTGGAGGGACCTTCGATGCTTTGCTGGATTTGGACCACGTGGACCATCTTGCCAGTTTCTATTGCCAACTGGCGCCACGACTGCTGGTCGTAAAGTCCGCAAGCCCCGTCCTCTTCCCAATTTCCACTTCGAGACGGGAAAACCTGGTTAAGAACCTCGGCGGTCAGCCCGGCCGCTTTAAGCACATCGCGGGCTGGCGCGCCCTGGTCCTCCCTCGCGATCTGTGCGCAAGTGATTACATCTCTTCCACTTGGCACAGGACAAAGACCATAGGCGAGGTACCACCACTCTGGAGCTTCGGCTACCTGCCTAACCTGCCTAGCCACATCCCCTACATCCTGTTGAATGTTCATACGTACGCTCCTTCTAAAGCGATAGTTTCCAAGTCCGCAGGAATCAGGTCTGGAACTCCTGCCACTCGCCGGTAGCAAGCAATATCCAAACCCAGCTTAACAAGCCCCCCGGCAAGAGATTGGCAACCTTTTTCCGAACCATATAAGTTCTGGCCGGCAGCGTCGCCCGTCTCTCGGGGTATTCGTTCGCCACGATTAAGATCTCGACATCATACTTGCTGATATCGAGTGGGCCAAATTCTCGAACGTTGACCTCAATGTCATCAGGTATTAGCGCCCCATGAGGATCATTAGAGCTAAGCTCATCAGCGACAACTAGGCGGATCATTGACAGAAGTTCTGTCAGACTAACTCCCGGCTTACGAGTAATCAATACCAATGGCATACGAACCTCCTCTTCCCATTCGGGAATCTATTATAGTAGGATGTAATGACCTAAAATAATACTACATATTTATCTCGCTTTGTCAACCAAAAATACGAGAAGTATTCTCGATAGTATTTTAGGAAACTACCAACTACTAACTACCAACTAAAAACTAATTAATTGAGCCGATGGTCGGACTTGGATCCCGCAAAATCCGCCAGAGGCGGATAACGGGACAGGCTGACAACGATGAG
>CAYRJV010000043.1:0-4574 GCA_964424745.1 uncultured Candidatus Saccharibacteria bacterium
CTTTTGGGAACCCTTGATTTTTCTGCATAAACTGTCAAAAAAGCTTTTACTACGCAAGTAATCTAACATTGTCAAACTTCCTTTAATTTACGCTTTTCAACTGGAAAGTCAATAGTTCTTATTCACAAGCCGAAAAGCATGATAAAATAGACCAATGAATTTAGCTTCAATAAGAAACATCAAAGATCTACTTAAAAAGTGCCAAATTCGGCCAATCAAAGGGCTTGGCCAGAATTTTTTAATTGACAAGGGAGCGGTCAAGAAAGTCATTGAAGCTGCTGGTCTAAGGCTAGAGGACGTGGTTTTGGAAATAGGTCCGGGCATTGGAACCTTAACTCAGGGATTGGCTCAAAAAGTAAAAAAGGTTATGGCCGTAGAAAAGGACCCGGGAATGATAGCGATACTCAAAGAAACCTTAAAAGATTATAAAAACGTAGAGGTTATCCAAGAAGATATCCTTAGATTCCGAGACCAAACCCCTAAACAATATAAAATCGTGGCGAATTTGCCGTTTTATCTGACTGCGCCGGTTATCCGCCGCTTTTTAGAGCTTATTAAGGATCGACCTCAACAGATGACTCTGATGATTCAAAAAGAAATGGGGCAGAGAATTTGCGCCAAACCTCCTGAAATGAGTATTTTGGCGGTTTCTGTCCAGGTTTATTCCGAAGTAAAAATCATTTCTTATATATCAAAAGAATCTTTCTGGCCCCGGCCGAAAGTTGATGCCGCAATAATAAAAATCACCCCTTTAAAAAGATTATTAAGGATAGACTCCAATAAATTCTTTTTGACGGTTAAAGCAGGATTTTCCCAACCGAGAAAACAGCTGATCAATAATCTGTCAAAGAAGTTGAACCTTAGCCGAACTGAAGTTGGACAATGGTTATTAAAAAATAACATTCAGCCCGCTCAGAGAGCGGAAACTTTAAGTGTTGAAGATTGGATAAATCTGGCAAAAACGTTAAAATAAATTAATGTTGTCCAAACTGGTAATTAAAATTTCCTTTCTTTTGTTTTTTTCTTTTCTTTTTTATTTTGTCAGTTCTTTATTTTTTTTCTCTGAAGCAAAAGCCTGTAACGAAACTTGCTATAGAGATGTTGATTATTGCTATTCACCCGCTTTTAGAGACCCAATACAGTGTGACTCAACCGAAAGCTGCGAATACACTCTTCAAGGCAGCCATACTTGTAGTTTAGGAGAAATTGCCAGTTATCTTGAAGGTTCTTGCGAATATGATCCTGATTGTGAAGCTCAGCCACCAGAACCAGATTGCGAATGTACTTCAGGCTCCTGTTGCGACGGCTGTAATTTTTTATCAGCCGATAATTTTTGCAATGGTTGGTCAGAATATTATTGCGAATGGGGAACTGACTGCGGTAGTGATGTCGGGAAAACAACCTACACCCAATATTGCAGTGGAAATAGCGCGAGTTGTAACGGTAGAACAGAAGATAGCGGATGGACAGTCTTTCAAGATTGCCAGCCTTGGGAAACTTGCTCGCAGAACAGTCAATCCTGTATTTGCAGTGGAGCTTGTCTGAAAGAACCTACTTTAACTTCTCCCGCAAACAATACAAAAAATGTCCTACTTCCCATAACTTTTAATTGGAACGCGGTGCTCGGAGCTAAATCATATCGCTACGAAATCGGAACAATCCAAGGAGTAACTGTCACACCTTCTGTCATTATCAAAGATTGTATTCTTAAATCGAATACGTCTTATACTTGGCGGGTCCAGGCCTGCTGCGACATAAAAGGAAACAATTGTAGTTCATTATGGAGCGACACTTGGAATTTTAAAACCAGCTTGGCTCCGGAACTTTTGTCTCCGATTAATAATGCCGTAAATGTTTCAATCCCTGTCACGCTTGACTGGTGTAATGTAGACGAAGCTTTATCTTATTATGTTATGACTGATAAAAATGGGGTTTTTTATTATCCATTTCCTGTTGAAAAAGAAAATAATATTCTTGATTCTGAAACAACTTTTGGCCCGGACACTTTTACTAAAAATACAACTTACGGCTGGAAAATAGCCACTTGTTTGACCGAAGACAGCACTAAATGCGGCATTGAAGCTGACTGCAGCGAAGACCAGGAAGGTAACGAATGCGGAGATTACAGCCAGCGATGGAGTTTTACCACCGGTGAAATAACTCTTCCCGTCCCGGAAATTACTTCTCCGAGTGCTGAAGGAACTCCGGCAGTAAATTTATCCAGCAATTTGAGTTGGAAACCGATAGGGATTGAAGGAGTGAATTCTTATCGCTATGAAATAAAACAAGGGGCAAATATCGTCGCCAGCTCCTATATTTCTGCTTTCTTTACTTCGGTTTCTTTTGAGGACTTTTGGGAAGATCTAGATTTTGATGAAACTTATACTGCGACAGTTAAGTCCTGCTGGGATGAAGAAGGAAAAACTTGCGAAGAGGAAGGAGGAGAGGTTGATTTTAAAACCACCGGCGCTCCGCCGACCAATCTTAACGAAAGCCCGACCGATAACGGAAGTGTTTTGATTCCAGCAAAATTGGATTGGGACGACATGCCCGGGGCTGCTTCTTATTATTATGAAATTTCTAGCGCAGTTGGCACAATCAAAAATTCTGAAGTTTCAATTGATTATCCTGTTCTGAAACAGAAGACAACTTATGACTGGCAGGTTAAAACCTGCGCGGATAAAGAAGGGGAAGTCTGCGGCGACTGGAGTAAAGGAAGTTTCACCACTCTTGAACTTACTCCTCCCATTAACCCTGATCCGGAAGACGGAGGAGAACTTTTAACTTCCGAAAGTTATCTTAACTGGGAAGGAATAACTAAATTTTACCAATATAGAATTGACTATCAGGGCGAAGAAAAAATCCCTTTAACCATTGTTTCCAGTAAATCTGCCTTTCTTTCTACTGCTGAATTAGAACTGGGAGAATACACCTGGTATATCCAATCTTGTTTGGACGGCGATTGCCAGGAAACAAGCGGATTTGCCGGCCCCTGGCGTTTTAATTTAATTGAACCTGTCCCTTCCGGAGAAAAGGGGCTCATTCCCTGCGGCCGGTATTATGACGATCCCGATACGCCCTATAATGAAAGAGAACAGTGCCAGTTCAAGCATTTCTTTTTATTGATAAAAAACATTCTTGATTTTATTCTGTGGCGCATTGGCCTCATCGTTCTCGTCTTACTGGTCTTGGCCGTGGCCGTAGTTTATTACTTTTCCATGGGAGCGCCGGAGACAATGGTTAAGGTAAAATCAATAGTCGGTTCGGCGGCCAAGGGATATGCAGTCATTTTCCTCGCCTGGCTGATTATCAACGTGATTTTGGCTATCTTGGGCTTTCAGATTGAATTCTTCGGCAGGTGGTGGCAAATTAACTTTTAATTTGTTATAATATTAAAATCCGATGAGAAAATTATCTAAAATAATATTCCAAAACAAAAAAACCTTAATCTTTGTTTTGCTTTTGGGAGGTTTTTTGCTTTTAATTCCTTTGGGTTCTGCTCAAGCCCAAGGATGGGCTGATTTATCTGAAGGCATTTCAAATCTTCTAAAAGTCTTTGTAGCTGTTCCGATGAGATTTGTTGTCTTTCTTATTGTTTTAACACTATTCTTAGCTGCTTTAGTTTCCGGTTTTATATTTTCTTTAGTTATTTCTTTATTAAGTTGGATATTTACCGCATTTTTGCAGGTGGGAATTACGCCGGCCAATCCTAATAATACTCCTGGTATCGTTGATATCGGTTGGACTTTTTCAAAAGACTTTGTAAATATGCTTTTCATTTTGATTTTGGTTTTCATCGGTTTAGCCACTATTTTAAAATTGGGAGGATTAAAGGAATACGAAGCTAAAAAAACTTTACCGCTTTTAATAATTATTGCTCTTTTAATCAATTTCAGCGGAGTACTTGTCGGCTTTGTAGTTGATATGGGAAATATTCTAACTAATTTTTTCCTGCAAGACGCAAATTTACCAAGTCTTGGAGAAGTTTGGGACTTAGCCTGGGATTATTTTAATAGTAGCGTAGTCCAATTTTTTACTGCGTTAGGAGATCCCTTAACCGAAATTGGAAAAATGATTGGTATTGTTATTTATGGCTTGATTTTGTTAGTTTTTTATGCTTTTGCTACTCTTATTTACTTTGTAATTACGCTTGTTTTCTTTCTCCGAATTATAATTTTATGGGTTTTGACTATATTGGCTCCGATAGCTTTTGCTTCTTACATTTTGCCTAGCACCAAAAAGTGGTGGAACGACTGGTGGCAACAATTGATCCAATGGTCAATTATAGGTATACCGATCGCTTTTTTCCTTTATCTTTCCAATTGGATGATGAATCCAATAAATATGCCAGTAGAAAGAATCTTTGGTAGTGAACCAAGTTTTAGCAATCCTGCTGGATTTCCGCCAGGATCTAATAATGATCTTACTTCTCTTGTAACAGCTATTCTTGTTCCCTGTCTTGCTTTAGCTCTTTTATATATCGGCGTTATGCTGAGTATGAAAATGGCTCCGTCAGGTGCCAAAGGAATCATCGGTTGGGGAAAGAAAGCCGGAACGGGCATGGGAAGATGGGC
>CAYRJV010000044.1:0-4435 GCA_964424745.1 uncultured Candidatus Saccharibacteria bacterium
AAATAATTCATCTCTTTTTTGCGCGCGCAGAACATAGTTTTGGAAAACATCGAAAAATCTTGGGTTGGCATCGGGCGGAACCGGCAGTTTTATATGGGCTATGTTTTTCAGTCCGCGAGTATAAATTCTCGCAATCTCTCTTCTTCTCTCTATCCACTGCTCGAGATATTTAAACTTAATGTTTAAAACCGCTGCCTGAAGATTATCAAGTCGAGAATTCCAGCCGTAACAAACGATTTCTCTTTTCGTTTTTTGACCGTGATCCCGCCACAGTCTTATTTTTTCAGCTATTTGCGGGTTATTGGTGGTTAAGCCGCCGCCATCGCCAAAGCAACCTAAGATCTTCGCTGGATAAAAACTAAAGCAGCCAGTTACGCCAATTGAACCAGCTAGCCGCCACTGACTATTAATTTTGATTTTAGCACCCAAAGCCTGCGCCGCATCTTCAATAACAAGAAGATGGTATTTCTGAGCTAAATTCATTAATTTATCCATTTCCACTAAGCGGCCGTTAAGATGAACTGGGATGATGGCTTTGGTTTTTGCCGTAATCACCTTTTCAATTTGACTAACATCCATAACAAAGTCGTCACCAACATCGACTAAAATTGGTGTCGCTCCGGCTTGAACAATTGTCGCGATGGAGGCAACAAAAGTATGAGAAACGGTGATCACCTCATCACCTTGGTCAATGCCTATCGCCTTAAGAGAAAGGAACAAGGCATCCGTGCCGCTGTTTAAGCCAAGGGCAAATTTTGATCCAATAAAATCGGCTAATTTTTTCTCAAAAACTTCCACGTCTGAACGCAAAATTAAATCACCGCGTTCTAAGACATCAGTAATTACCCGGTCGATTTGCTTTTTAAGCTTTTGATACTGTAAAGAGTAATTAACGAAGCGAACCCGATAAGGTGAAGAGTTTTTTTTCATAAAAATTATTTAATCTGTCTTATTCTTTTTTACTCTTCTTTAAAATTTTTTCAACCGCTTTGATAATTGTCTTTTTGTTCGGGTAATAGGCTTTCTCCAGGGTTGGGCTAACCGGTGCTGGCGCATCAGGCAAAGTTACCTTTCTGATGGGTGATTTTAGCAAACCGAATCCTCTTTCAGAAATTATCCCGGCTATTCCATCGGCGACTCCGCCTGTTTTCCAAGCCGCATCAGCTATTACCAATCGTCCTGTCTTTCTAACTGATTCTAAAATCAGCGCTTCGTCTAAAGGATAAATTGAACGCAAATCAATTACCTCGGCACTGATCTTTTCTTTTTCCAATTGACTCGCTGCCATCAGCGCCTGATGGACCATATAGGAAGTGGCCACAATGGTCACATCTTTGCCTTTTTTTCTGATTATCCCTTTACCGATGGGGACGCGACATAGTTCTTCGGGAACTTCTCCTTCCATCTCATAAAGCCAGCGGTCATCAATATAAATCACCGGGTTTCCATCTTCAATACTGGAAATCATTAAACCTTTGGCATCGTAAGGGGTTGAGGGCATGACCACTTTTAATCCGGGGATATGAAAAAATAAAGCTTGGAGAGCCTGCGAATGTTGGGCTCCCTGCTCTCCGCCTCTGTTTATTACTCCCCAAATAACCACCGGGACCGATGATTTCCCGCCAAACATATAATGCCAATTAGCTGCTTCGTTGATAATTGGGTCGAGAGCATAAACCATAAAATCCAATCGCGGATGGACAATTATTGGCCGCATGCCGTAAATTGCTGCGCCAACCGCGGTACCGGTCATCGCGTTTTCCGAAATAGGCGTGTCAATCACTCTTTCTGGCCCAAATTTTTTAAGTAAACTGTCACAGGTAGCCCCGACATACCACGGCGATCGAGTCCCCTGCCCCATCACCAATACCCTTGAGTCCCTTTCCATCAGCTGCTTCAAGGCTTCATTAATGGCCAGACTATAAGAAAGTTTTCTTTTATTTTTTTTATTTAAAGACATATCGCGTTACTTCTCCGGCTAAAGGATAAGGACTCTGCTTGGCGAAAAGATGAGCTTCTTTTACTTCCTTCGTGATTTCCTCCGTGATTTTTTTCAATTCACGAACGCGGCAAATTTTCTTCTTGATAAGCAAGTTTTCCAATCTTTTCAGCGGATCTTTTTTCTGCCATCTTTCTACCTCAGCCTTTGGCCTAATCTCGGTATGGCTCCCTTGGATATTATCGTCAGGGCCAACATGGCCTCGGAGCCGATAAGTACGGAATTCAATAAAAACCGGTCCTTTGCCTTTTCTGATCCAATCAACTGCTTTTTTCGCTATCTCATATACCTTAAGAACATTGTTTCCGTCGATACGAAAGCTGGGAATTCCGAATGGTTTTGCCATTTCAAAAATATTATCTTTCAAGCGGATTTCTCTCAGGGGAAGGTGGGTGGCGTAAAAATTATTCTCACAGGCAAACAAAATCGGCAACTTTTTTAAGGAAGCAAAATTAAGAGACTCATAAAGAACACCCTCCCCGGTCGCCCCATCGCCAAAGAAGCTGACCGCAATATTTTTTTCTTTTCTGATTTTAATTGCCAAAGCCGCACCGACGGCCAAGGGAATTGTTCCGGCAACAATTGGTGCCGAACCCAAAAAACCTTGTTCTTTGGCAATAATGTGCATTGAACCGCCTCTGCCTCTGGAACACCCCGTTTCTTTACCATACACTTCGGCGACCAAGGCTTTAAGATCACCTCCCTTAGCCAGATAATGGCCGTGGGACCGGTGGCTGCTGAAGATGACATCCTTTTCTTTCAAGGCCAGACAGACACCAGTCGCGATCGCCTCTTCGCCAACATAAAGATGAACTGGGGTTCGAATTTCCTTTCTGATAATCGGTTCCACAAAACTTTCCTCACACAGCCGAATGCGGAGCATTGTCCAATAGAATTTTTTCAGTAAGTTTTTGGCAGACATACTTCCTTTTATCTAAATATCTTGATGACAGTCTTCAAAATAATCACCAGGTCTTTTAAAAATGTTCTTTCTCTGACATATTTCATCTGGAGGCGAATTTTCTCTGGCCTTATCTTTTCCTGATAGGTTTTATCTGGATCGGGGCTACCTTTTAAAATCTCTCCCTCGTGAAAGTCCCAAAGCGAAGCCCAGTCAGTCATTCCCGGCTTCACGGAAAGGATTGTTTTTCTTTCTTCTTCGGTCATCATCTCAACATAAAATGGCACTTCGGGCCGTGGTCCAACGAAGCTCATTTCCCCTTTTAAGACATTAATCAACTGGGGCAGTTCGTCAAGCTGATATTTCTTTAAAAATTTTCCGACTTTAGTTAAGCGTGGATCATCGGCAGACGTTGATGGCCCGCCGATTTTATCAGCGTTGATGACCATCGTCCGAAATTTAAACATCGTAAATGGCTTACCAAAATGGCCAGCTCTTTGGGCGCGGTAAAAAATTGGGCCAGGCGAATCGCTTTTAATCAAAAAAACAATGATTAAAAATAATGGGACGGTAAAGACAAGACCAAAAAAAGCGACGATAAGATCAAAAATTCTTTTCATCATAATCCTTACTTTTTAGGGTTAACGGCAACAAAAACAACCTTGAAAGCGTAATACCGCCAAAAAGGAACTTTAAACAGAATTTGGTCGACCCATTGAAGTGATTTTAACAGAATCTGTCCGCCGGGTAAATTCAAAAAAGGTATCGCCAGCCAAGAAACAATATGAAAATAATGGACTTCGACCTGCCGGAAATAGTGCTCGAGGCTGGCCAGGTCTTTAAGGTTAAAAATATGCGAAGCGGCCCAGCTAGTTCTTTTACCGACGAACCGGTTAAATTGGCGCTTAAGATTGGTTAAGGGGTTGTGGCCAAAAGTCTCGATGTCTAATAAAGTTCCTTCGGGTTTCAATACTCTGGCGATTTCCGGCAGAGCTCTGGACAAATCAAGCGAGGAAAAGGTTCCCCCATCAAAGACAATATCAAAAGAATTATCGTTAAACTCAAGCGCTTCGCAGTCCATTTTCAAAAATTTTGTTTTATTTTCCACTTTTTCGGCGATGGCCCGCCGTCGCGCAATCATCAATGACTTTTCTGAGAGGTCAATGGCAGTCACTGCCGCGCCATTTTTGGCTGGGAAAATTGAATGGATCCCATTACCGCAGCCGTAATCCAGCAATTTTTTCTCCCAACAGTTCTTTTTTAGCCATTGATAACAAAACTGAAAACTGTCTAGCTTTAAAGGCTTGAATCCCTCAAAATCAGCTTGGCGTAGTTCGGCAAGGTTCAAACGAAGCTCGTCGTCAGCGTGCTGGTCATAATACTCAATCTCTTTTTGTTTTCTTTCTTCAAGCATCTTCTTGTCGCCGGGCTTTAAAAAACACTTTGAACCCCCGGCGGTTCTTTAGCCAGAGCGATTTTTATCAGGCCAACAATTGAACCAAATCCATAACCAAAATGACGGATAATAAAGACTA
>CAYRJV010000045.1:0-4273 GCA_964424745.1 uncultured Candidatus Saccharibacteria bacterium
CTTTCGTTTAGAGTGCTCTAGTGAATTAGATTAAAAGTAAATTTCTAGGTTGCTACCCTGTGGATAACTGGTAGATTTTATTCAGACGACGGCGGGGTTGACCCGCCTTTTTCATTGAATTAAAATATAATAATCTTTATCAATAAATTTAGATATCTTTACGGCTAATAGTATGCCGTATTTATATCTTTTATAGACATATAATTAGTGTCGGTTCGCGTTCTGTTTCGTGTTAATTCGTGCTTTTAGAGAAATGGAGAATAAAATCACCCAAGTCAGAAAAAGAGATAACACAGTTGTTGATTTTGATAAGTCCCGCATTGAAGAGGCAATTTTTAAAGCCCTGACTGCCACTGGTCAAGGCGATGGCAAGAAATCAAAAAGACTTTCCCAAAGAGTGGTCAGGATTATCAACCGGAGATTTAAGAAGGGAGATATTCCGACGGTTGAACAGATTCAAGATATTGTTGAAGAAGTTTTGATTTTAGAGGGACTGGTAGAAACTGCCCGAGCTTACATTCTCTACCGTGAACAAAGAAGAAGAATCAGAGAGGCAATGGTGGTTTTTGACGAATCAACTGAAGCCGTGGATAAGTATATCCAAGAACTTGATTGGCAGGTTAATGAGAATGCCAATATGGCTTATTCTCTGCAGGGACTAAACCAGTACACCATCTCGGCTGTGGCAAAGAAATACTGGTTGAATAAAGTTTATCCTAAAGAAATTAGGGAGGCGGCATTTAATGAAGATTTTCACATTCATAATCTGGACACAATCGCCTGTTATTGTATGGGCTGGGACCTTTATGATTTATTATTGAGAGGATTTGGCGGTGTTCCTTCAAAAATAGAAAGCCGGCCAGCCAAACACCTCAGAACAGCCTTAGGTCAATTGGTTAATTTCCTTTTTACTTTACAGGGAGAATCGGCCGGCGCCAATGCAGTTTCCAGCTTTGATACCCTGTTGGCTCCATTTATCCGTTATGATAACTTGAGCTATCCGCAGGTAAAACAAGCAATGCAGGAATTCCTTTATAATTGCATGGTGCCGACCCGGGTCGGCTTTCAGACGCCATTTTTAAATGTTACTTTGGATATTAAAGTTCCCACTTTTTATAAAGACCAGCCGGTGATTATTGGCGGTCTGCCTCAGAAAGAAGTCTATGGTGATTTTCAAGAAGAGGTGAATATCTTCAATAAAGCCTTTTATGAGTGTTTAATCGAAGGCGATGCCAAGAATCGACCGTTTACCTTTCCCATTCCGACTGTTTCCATTACCAAAGACTTTGACTGGGACAATCCGGTTTTGGACACGATGTGGGAAGCAACGGCTAAATATGGCGTAAATTATTTTTCCAATTTCATTCAGTCAGATATGGATCCAGAGGATGTAAAGAGTATGTGCTTAGATGCGGCCGAGGAAATTTTAATAAGAAGCTCAAAAAAAATAAAAAGACTAACAATTAAGGATGCGGTTGAAGACAACAAGGAAGAATCCTTTGATAAAGAAGGCTGGGTGGAGTGCAAGAAGGAAGGAAGCTTAGAAGCTTTATCATTAAATCCGGAAAATCTGAAGTTAGAATGGAGCCCGGTTAAAAGGTTTTTGCGGATTAGAGAAAATAAAGAAATAAAAATTATTAGCGTTGACGGCAAACCATCTACTTTTTCGTTAAGACATCCGGTAGCGGTCTATACTCCCGATGGGATTAAAATGAAATTCGCCAAAGATATTCAGAAGGATGATTATCTGTTAACCCTAAAAAAGGCAACTGAAGGGATATTATCAAAAGAATACCAGCGTATTGAGGATTTGTGTCTAAATGAAGATTTAGCGAAAATTTTAGGCTATTTTATTGCCGACGGAAACTATCTATTCAAAAGTACTGATGGTAATCATATTCCTCGAGGAATGCAATTTACTTTCAAAACGAGCGACAAAAAAAACATTCAAACAATAAAATCGTTAATAAAGAGTGTTTTCCAAAGAGACTGTAAAGAAAAACAGGACCCTCGCTACAACAGTTATTATCTTTATATTTATAACTCAGCCTTAGCGCAAAAATTATTAAATGCCGGATTTAAGAAATATGGCCGTCTGCCGCAGATTCTTTTTAACTCACCCATAAACGTTATTAAAAACTTTCTTGAATTTCATTTTCTGGGCGACGGTTATCCCAAAAGGAAAGAAATTCACATTAATGATTTATTGCTTTCGCGAGACTTAATTCTATTATATTCTTTAGCCGGAGAGCCGGTAACCTATAAATTAAGAAAAAAAAGCCAAGTTATTTATTTGCAGCACAAAGAGTCGTTAATTAAGAAAACTAATGGCTGGATGAATAACCCAATTTTAGCGGAACGAGTTCCTGGTTGGTTGGCTTTATCGACTACCAGGGTTCCTGGTCTGGTTAAATCACGAACAGTTGGACTAAAAACTCTTGATAAATATAATGCTCAAACTAAACAAAGTCGGTTAATTGAAGATAGCGATCTCTATCTGACGAGAGTTAAAGATATTGAAATTAAAAAATACAAGCAGGCCAAGGAGTTCTACGATATCGAGCTCGAGAAAAATCATTTGTTTGTTCACTCTTTGGGACAGATTTCCTTTAATTGTTGCCGGCTTCGTTTAGATAAACGCGAGCTTTATAAACGTGGTGGCGGTCTTTTCGGTTCGCAACCTCTAACGGGTTCGATAGGCGTGGTGACGATTAATATGCCGCGTCTCGGTTATCTTTCTAAAACCAAGAAGGAATTTTTTGAACGACTTGGACACTTAATGGACTTGGCCAAAGAATCTTTAGAGATAAAAAGAAAAGCCCTGGAAAACTTTATGGAAAAGGGACTTTATCCCTACTCACGGCACTACCTGGAAAATGTTAAGAAAATGCGCGGCGCTTATTTTGGCAATCATTTTTCGACCATTGGTCTTTTGGGAATGAACGAAGCCCTTTTAAATTTTCTGGGAGAAAATATTGCCTCAAAGCGAGGTCGGAAATTCGCTTTGGAGGTTTTGGATTTTATGCGCGAGCGTTTGGTGAAATACCAGCAAGAAACCGGTAACCTTTATAATCTTGAAGCAACGCCAGCCGAAGGAACGAGCTACCGGCAAGCAAAGACCGATAAAGAAAAATACCCTAAGATTATTACCGCCGGAACCAAAGAAGTGCCTTACTACACCAATTCCACCATGCTTCCCGTAGATTTTGATGGCGATATTTTTGAGGCGTTAGCGCTTCAAGATGAGATTCAGTGTAAATATACTGGTGGAGTTGTTTTCCACACTTTTCTCGGAGAACGGCTTTCTGATATTCAGGCGGTGAAAAGCTTTATTAAAAAAGTTTTTGAGAAATTCCATTTACCCTATCTTACCCTAACACCAACGTTTTCCATTTGTCCTAATCACGGCTATATTGCCGGGGAACACTTTGACTGTCCCAAGTGTGTCATCAAACAGCCGTGTGAAGTTTATTCGCGGATTGTTGGTTATCTGCGGCCGGTTCAGCAATGGCATAAAGGCAAAAAACAGGAATTCAAGGAGAGAAAGGAGTTCAAAATTCCGGTCTCTGTTTGAGTTCCTGAGGTATGAGTTTGGTTGTTCTTTTAACCCAGCCGGTATTGCCGGCCCAGTTTTCCGAAGGAGTAAAAGATGGAAACAAATGGATGGGTAGAGGTCATTTGCGGCTGTATGTTTTCTGGCAAGACCGAGGAGTTGATCCGCCGCGTCAGGCGAGCCGTCATCGCCAAACAGAAGGTGCAGATCTTTAAGCCCCGGCTTGATACTCGCTCTGGCATAGAGACAGTGGCCACGCACGATGGCCTTTCCTTGGTGGCGATGCCAGTCGAGAGCGTCGAAGATATGGCCAAGAAGATTGATCCGGCTACCCAAGTGGTCGCCATTGATGAGGCCCAGTTCTTTGACCCTTCCATTGTCGATCTGTGCGCAGCCCTGGCCAGGCGGGGTATCCGCGTAATTGTCGCCGGCTTGGATCTGGACTTTCGGGGCAAATCCTTTGAGCCAGTGCCATCATTGATGGCTCAAGCCGAGCTAGTGGATAAGCTCCAGGCCGTTTGTGTGGTATGTGGCGCACCAGCCAGCTTTACCCAGAGATTGGTCAATGGTCAGCCAGCTCCCTACGACAGCCCAGTTATCGTTGTCGGAGCCCAAGAGCTCTATCAGGCTCGCTGCCGGCAATGTCACGAGGTGCCCAGAGAGAGGTGACGGACCAACTTGTTCTTTTTCCTGCCCAAGTCGGGTAAGGAAAAGAGAGAA
>CAYRJV010000046.1:0-4166 GCA_964424745.1 uncultured Candidatus Saccharibacteria bacterium
ATACTAAGGGGATAAAAAGGGCCTTTCCTTACCAATTTAGACTTGTTATTATAAAACAATAAAGGGACGAAAATATCTAAACTATTAAAATAACCAATATGTTCAAAAAAAAACAAAAAAGCTTTATCTATCCAAATCTCGCATCTGAAACTTACGGCTGGGCTAAAGGCGGGTTTACTCTAGTTGAGCTTTTGGTGGTTATTGCGGTTATTACTATCCTGGCGTCAATTGTCATTATTGCCGCCACTAGTTTTAGAAACAAAGGGAAGGACGGCCGGATAACAGCCCAGATGGATCAGATAAAAAAAGCCGCCGGGATTATTTTTTCCGAACAAGGAAACTACAGTAGCCCGGTTTCGGTTTCCTGCTCGACCACTAACCCAAACATAGACACACTTTGTACTGATATAAATACATATGCTCCTGCTACAGTAAATCTTTTTTCTTCAGCGACAACATACTGCGGTTATGCGCAATTAAATAGCCTTATGGGTGGCTCGACAAGTTATTACTGCATTGATTACACGGGAATATCCAAAAAAACTACTACTAATCCTGGTGGTGTGTCAGGGCAATGTAAAACTGGCGGAACCTATGTTTGCCCCTAACCTTTAGCCCTTATTCTCAGAAGAAACAATTAAAACCCTGTTAGCCAGGGTTTTAATTTTAAAGCAACTGTGGAATAATAGATAAATGTTTTTTCTTTTATTTTTTTTCATATTTTTAATCGGATTAATTGCCGGTTCTTTCGCTAACGCGATAATTTACCGGTTAGACACTAAGGAGAGTATCATTTTGGGGAGATCTCATTGTCCTCAATGCAGCCATACTTTAAGCTGGAAAGACTTAATTCCCGTTTTTAGTTTTCTGGTTTTAAGGGGAAAATGCCGTTATTGTCAGAAACCGATTTCTTGGCAGTATCCCTTGGTAGAATTAGCAATGGGGATACTATTTTTGTCGATATTTCTTTGGCAATTTAATCTTAGCGTTGATAGCAACGCGCAAAGTATTCAATTTTCAATTTTCCTATCACAAGGAGTGATTCCCTGGAAGGTTGCTTTTCAATTATTCTATTACTTATTGACTGTCTTTTTTCTGGTTATCATTTTTGTCTATGACCTTAAACATTACCTTATTCCCGATGAAATCGTCTACCTTGCCATCGTCATTGCTTTTCTGTTTCAATTATTTAGAACCTTGAATTTTGAATTTGTTTTGAAATTTGTCCGCCAGCCGGCGGATTGGAATTTGGCTTTCAAAACCTTGGTCAATCCTCTTTTATCTGCATTTTTTGCTTCAGCCTTTTTTCTGTTAATCGTTCTTATTTCTCGAGAAAAGTGGATGGGCATGGGCGATGTTAAGGTGGCAGCCCTAATGGGTCTCTCGCTTGGTTGGCCGAATATTGTCGTGGCTTTATTTTCAGCCTTTTTCTTCGGTGCTATAATAGGAGTAGGATTGATAGTTTTAAAGAAAAAGAATCTTAAAAGCGAAGTCCCATTCGCCCCTTTCTTAATTACTGGTACTTTTATTGCCATTTTCTGGGGAGAAAAAGTTATCAATTGGTATTTAAATTTCTTTTTGTAAAATGCTTTCTTTTTGGAAAAGAGTTATCTTTCTTAAAAATGGCTTTACCCTGGTGGAGCTTTTGGTAGTTACCAGTATTATTTTGATTATCTCAGCGGCAATTTTTCCCGGTTATGGCAACATCAGGGGTCAGCTTTTACTTGACCGGTCAGCCCACAAGTTAAGCCAGGATATCAGAAAAGCTGGCGAAATGGCAATGTCAGCTAAGCTATCTGGAGCTGAGGTGCCCAATGGCTACGGAATTTATATTGTTGAGAATCAAACCAGCTATTTACTTTATAGTGACCTACCACCAGTAGATGGAAATGAAAGATATAATAGCGACCAAGATGGGATAATTGAGACAATTCAATTAGAGACAGGCGTGAAAATAGAAAGTGTCACACCCTCGCCATCAGTCAGCATTAATTATAAGCCGCCGAGTCCACGGGTCAAAATTTCTGATGCCAATGGTATCGAACCAGTTGACAAAACCGCCACCATTATTCTTTCTTTAATTAGTAATCCCTCAAGGACGAAAACAGTTAAAGTGAACGCTGCCGGTTTGGTGGATATTTATTAAATTTTTTAGATTTAGGATGTCATCCGTTATTATTCAAAGAAAAAAAAGAAATAAAGCTTATGGCTGGGCCAAAGGTGGATTTACGGTGGTCGAAGTTCTGGTAGCGATTTTTGTCATTATTGTCGGTATCACGGGAATTATCAGCTTGCTTCAACAAACGATTTCCACTACCAGTCTTTCTGCCTCAAAACTCATCGCCAATTACCTTGGCCAAGAGGGCATTGAAATCGTGCGCAATATCCGAGACAATAACTGGCTCGAGGGAAGATCAGTAGCGGTTAATTGGGACGAGGGCATTGATCCGGGTGATTACGAGGCGGATTATGACGATCAGTCATTAAGTAATTATACGGCCACTAATTTAACTATTGATGCCAGTGGCTTTTACAGTTATCATCCTGGTTCGCCGACAAATTTTAAAAGAAAGATTACCATTTCTAACAAAGAAGATTTTGATAATCCTCCTGATGGGATAGTCGACAAGTTCAGCGTGACTGTCTGGGTCAGCTGGCAGTATCAGGGAAAGGAGTATTCGATTACCGCTCAAGAGGATTTATACCGCTGGCGCTATTAGTGATGACCACAAACATTCAAGACTTAAAAGTGTAAAATGGCTAAATTTTTAAGTAAAAAACAGAATCGTCGAGGCTTCACCCTGGTTGAACTGCTGGTGGCGGTTTTAATGTTTTCTTTAATTGTCGTTGCCATCTCCGGCCTTTTCATTTCCGGAATTAGAAGCCAGAAGTATTCTTTGCTTTCCCAAAGACTTTTAGACCAGACAAGCTATGCCATGGAGTTTATGAGCCGGGCTTTAAGAATGGCGAGGAAAGAATTGATAGCCGGCCAGTGCCTTTCTACCCGTGGCACAAACTACGAGGTTAGTCCTGATGGCTTAAGTCTAAAATTCATTAATCATTTAGAGGGAGATGACTGTCAACGGTTTTTCTTGGATAATAGCCAATTAAAATTTCAGCGGAATATAACTGGAACTCCGGAAACTCTCGAGTTAACCTCTAGTCAGTTTGAGGTAACCGACCTTAAATTTATCGTTATTGGCGGCGACCAATATGATGATTTACAGCCGCGCGTCAATATTCTCATGGAAATAAGATGGAAAAGTCTCAGGCCAGAAGAGGCAAGGAAAGTAAGAATTCAATCAAGTGTCTCCCAGAGAAACCTGGATATTGTTTATTAAAAAAATGTTTAAAAACTCGCAAAAAGGAGTATCGATTTTTTTAGCCGTTTTATTGATCAGCGTTCTTTTAGCGATCGGAATCGGGATCGCGGCGATTTTAGTGGCGCAAATGCGCATGCTTAAGGGAATGGGCGATTCAGTGATTGCCTTTTATGCGGCGGATACCGGGGTAGAGAGGGTATTATATGAAGACCCTGATTTCGGTGATCCGCCAACCGAGCAAATCCTTGAGGGTTCCCTCGCTAACGGAGCTACTTATCGGGTAACCAAAATACCTAAGCCCAGTTGTCCTCCTCCTCTGCCGCAAAACTATTGCATTAAGTCAATTGGAACCTTTAAAGATGTCAGAAGGGCGATTGAAGTGACCAGATAAAATCAATCCTTCGGCAGGCTCGGGATTGACCCTGAGTAGAATCGAATGGGGGTCAAATATCAATCCGCCATCCGCCAGCGGCGGAGGCGGACAAACATCAAAAATAAAAGACAAAACGCGCTGGCGTTTTGAATTCTCTGTGACCAAAGAAGAAGCTGAGAAAAGAATTAAGAAGCTGAGAACGGCAATAAACCACTACCGCTATCTCTATCACGTTTTTGACCGTCTCGAAATTTCTGAAGCCGCCCTTGATTCCTTGAAAAAGGAACTTTTTGATTTAGAGCAGGAATTCCCGGAATTGATTACCCCTGATTCGCCGACCCAAAGAGTCGGCGGCAAGCCGCTAACAAAGTTTGCCAAGGTTCGTCATCCCCAGCCAATGCTTTCTTTTAACGATGCCTTTTCTCAAGAGGATATGAGGGATTGGCTGAGCCGCATTGAAAAACTGTTGA
>CAYRJV010000047.1:0-4161 GCA_964424745.1 uncultured Candidatus Saccharibacteria bacterium
TTTCGGATTGAAGTGATTGCCGCGGCGATTTTATTCGTTTTCCTGCTTTTGGAAAGAAGAGAAAGAAAGGAAACGCCGACAGCCACAAAGCCACTGGGAATATAAGAGATGGAACAAATTACAATTAACACAACTAAAACAACTGAGGCCCAACCTCAGTTGTTTGGTCATTAAAACAAAAAAGGTGCCTTTACCAAAGGCACCTTGGCCGACAAACGCGGCACTTCCTCTTTTAGCCAGCGATACCAAACGGACCAGAGGGGCTCAAGTGACTGAACATGGCCGCGATACTATTCTCAAGCTGCCACTCTTCGATAACTTCTACCGCCATGTCCAATAAAGACATTGCGAGAGCGTTAACGAGGATCTTCTGCTTCTCTGTTTGACCGACCAGCCTTTCCGCTTTTTCTATTTCATCATTGAGTTTTTTTCTCATGTTCGCCAGCCTATTGTCGGTGAGGCGGTAAAGTTGGGGCCGGGCCAAAACTTGATTACAGCAACTACAAATAACAGAGATAGAAAAGGAGAGAGTCTCGCCAGTGGCAGGCAGGACCCTTTTTAGCTGAGCAATCAGCTTCTGATAAGCAGCTTCCGACCCATCTTTCAAGGCGCAATAAAGGGAACTTCCCCGCCGGAAACTACCATTCATATCGACCGTGAATTGAAAATAAAGGCCGCAATCTTCATGTTGGCATCCCATACCGACCCCCTTTCACTGTTCTTAATTGAGGAACTTGAAGGAAAACTAAAACAATTAATACCATTACTTTTTTATCTTGTCAAATAAAACACAGAGGTTCAACCTCTGTGTTTTTACAAATTAAAGTTTTATGTTTTAAGTACAAATTACGAATTTCAAGAAGTAAGGTCAGAATTGAACCTGATATATTTTTATGCCGTTTAAAAGCCAGATGGTTCGGCCGTCGAAGGAAATGGCTAAATCCTTTAAATTATCAAACTGGTCGCTTTGAAACTGCTTTATGAGCTGGCCGCTTTTTTCTAAGACGATTACCCGTTTTTCGATTGGTTCAAGGAGGTAGAGATAAGGGCTACTCGTGGTAACCAGGACTTTGTAAAGTTTTTTGGGAGACGGAAAAAAATCCAGAATAATATCTTGCTGATACTTTCCCGAACGATAGCGGGAGATTGTGTTATCGCGGTTTAACACCCAGACAATGCCGTCAACTGCCAGCGAACCAGTACTCGTCCGTGTTCGCTGGGCAGTTTTGTCTTCCAGCCAGATTTCCGGTGGGCCCCAATTTGTTTTTCCCAAAGAGGGATATTTGATAATTTTACTTTGTTTTTCCTCAAAGAAATAAAGATTTGTTTGGAAAACAGTGAAACTGGTGAAATTAAAATTAGGATAAGGCGCTTCTAAGAGAATGGCCGGGGTAAACTCTTGGTCCTTAAAAACGATTAGCTTATTTGGTTTTTGAAAAAGGGCCAGAGCATTCCCGAGGCTGGCCATTAAATTAATGCCGCCAATGTTATCAACTGGAAGAGAATAATTTTTTTGTTCTTTTGTTTGCGGGTTTAAAGAAAATAATTCTTGGGATAAGGGACTGGAAAAGTAGAGCTTTCCATTGGCAAAAACCATTTTCTGGGGAATAAATTTCTCCTGATTAAACTCAAAAAGGAGTTCAGGTGAGCTGATTTCCTCTAATTGATATATTTTCCCGAGCTTTTCTTCAATCGTTCTTTTCAAGGTCAAGACAGCCTCTTTTTTGGGCCATTCTTCTTCGCTAAACGGCAGAATCTCATACAGCGCATCGTTTAAAAGGCTGGTTGCTTTCTCTTCATTATTGATGGATAGGAAGGTTTCCGCCTCACTAACCTGGCGAGTTGCCTTAGCTAAAATGAGTTCACGATTTTTAAACTGTCTTTGTTTTTCTTCTTTGAAAATAAAACAACCGGCAAAAAGGAGAAAGAGAAGGAGGCCGACCAAAAAGAGATTTTTTTTGACTTTTTTCCAATTCCGTGAGGCGAGCCAAGACATGATCACATCGGGCGTGAAAGAAACCAGTTTGAATGAGTCTGATTTCACCGGGATAAGGAATTTTGGCAGATGCCATTTAGGGATGACATGGCTCGGTCGCGGTGAGTTAGAGGTTTGGGAAATATTTTTCTTTATGGACTTGCCCCCTCCCAGAGTATTTTTAATTTTTAATGAGAACCTGGAGAAAAACTTGAATATTGGCAGGAAAGCCTGGCGCAGCGAAAATTTTTCTTTTTCTTTTTGCAGACGGAAAACTTTTTGTCCCTGCGTTTCGGCGGCTTCCGTCATTTCAATCAAGAGACAAACACCAGATATTTCCGCAAGTATTTTTTGCTTTGCCCTCAGAAATTCTTTCAGTCTTTTTTCATCAAAAGGAGGGGTTTGGCTGATTTCCTGGATTAGGCTTCGACCAACTAGCTTTGGCGATTCCGGATTTAATCGGTTGAAAGCAGAATAGGCTTCTTTGGTTAAGACTAAAAGACGATCGTCAGTCGCCAGTTTTCCGGAGACAATGTTATTAAATACTTTAAGGGGGTATGGCTCAATTTCCCCCAGTTCAAGGTTTTTACTGATGTCCGTGATTGTTCCACCCCTTAAAAGTAAGATTTTGATGTCACCAACCTTGGTCAAGTTTAAATCAGAATTTTTGATGGCGAGACAGGCAAAACTTAAATTCCCCAGCCAATTAACGTTGTCTTTTTTGACTTCGGCCGATAAAAATTCATTCGCTCTTTTTAAACTCTCCTTGAGAGACTGTTCTGGTGATTTCAAAGGGAAAACATAATACTTTCCCTTGATTACTTCGGCTAGATTATCCAAAAGCCGTGCGTCCTGCGGCAGGGCATGAGTGAGTTCGCCAACCAGACAAAGGTTTCCCATTCTTTTTTCGTAAACATTTATTGGCTCGTAGCAATAGCTATCAAAAATTCTCTCTGGAAAATTACTGTGGGTGAGGGTAGTCGTTCCCAACTTAATCTCTGCCGGTTGATTAAAATGAAGTTCGAAGATTCGCATTGCTTTATTCTACAATAAAGGAAAACGTAGGCAAGCAGCGGCTTTTCGTGGTCTGGCTATTGAAAAGGATTTTTTGTGTAATAGAAGAATGTTGCCAGACGATTTTACCAAACCAAAAGTTTCGGAAGTGGTTTCGATTACCAGCCACCAGCTGAAGACCCCGATTTCGATTGTAAAAGCTTACCTGGAAGCTTTATTGTCTGAGGATTACGGTAAGATAAACGACAAGCAAAAAGAGTACTTAGGCGATGCTCTAGAGAATATCAAAAGAATGTCAATGCTGGTTAACCACTTGCTTGATGTTTCTCGGATTGAAGAGAGGAGATACGAACTGCAGTCTCAAGAGTTTTCCTTAAAAGAGGTAACTGAAGATATAATTCGGGATTTCTTTTCTTGGGCACAAGCGTCTAACTGCCAAATTATTTTGAAAACAGAAAAAAAACTTCCCCTGACAATTTCTGACCCCCTAAAAATTAGACAGGTAATTGAGAACATCATTGCCAATGCGATTAAGTATAAAAGTCCTGGTCAGGGAAAGATAGAAATTTCGATAAAAAAAGAGAATAATATGCTTCTATTTTCCTGCCAAGACAATGGGATTGGTATTCCCGAAGACGATTTTTCAAAGGTTTTTTCCAAATTTTATCGGGCAGAAAAGGCGGTGGAGATAGATCCTTCCGGTACAGGATTAGGTCTTTATATTGATAAAGCGATTATTGAGCTCTCCGGCGGAAAAATCTGGTACGAGAAAAACCCAGATGCCGGTGTTACTTTTTATTTTACTTTACCCATCGCAATATGAGCGAAAAATCGGAAAAGCCCAAAAAAATATTAATGATTGAAGATGATATCTTTCTACGCAAAATTTATCGGGACAAACTGACGCGGGCGGGATTTGAATTTATCGAGGCGACCAACGGAGAGGAAGGTTTGGGCAAGATTCTTTCGGAAAAACCCGATTTAGTTTTGCTCGATCTGATTTTGCCGCGCAAAAACGGATTTGATGTTTTAACCGAGATGAAAATGAATGTTAGTGTTCATCATATTCCCGTGGTCATTCTTTCTAACCTGGCTCAAGAATCGGATAGGAAAAGAGGCTTAGCCCTTGGTGCCGAGGATTATCTGGTCAAGACAGAGGTGACTTTAGCAGA
>CAYRJV010000048.1:0-3860 GCA_964424745.1 uncultured Candidatus Saccharibacteria bacterium
TTTTGAGTTATTAATATGTGGGACAAAATAAAAAGGCTTTTTTCCGAAGACATTGCCATTGACTTAGGCACAGTTAATTCCCTGGTTTATGTCAAAGGGAAGGGGGTGGTCATCTCTGAACCATCGGTTGTAGCCATAAACCAGAAGACTGGCCAGATTTTGGCAATTGGCGATGAAGCAAAGAAAATGGTCGGCCGAACGCCAGCCCATATTGTGGCGACGAAACCCTTGGTCGCGGGCGTGGTTTCTGATTTTGATGTGACTGAACAAATGCTGAGATATTTTATTGAGAAAGCCCACCAGAAAAAGATTCCTCTTCTACCCCGGCCAAGAGTGATTATTGGTATTCCCTGCGATATTACCGAGGTGGAGCGGCGGGCGGTTCAAGACGCAACAAGGAATGCCGGGGCGAAAGAAGTATTTTTGATTGAAGAACCAATGGCCACCGCCATTGGCGCCCGGTTGCCCGTCCAAGATGCTGGCGGCAATTTTATTGTTGATATTGGTGGCGGAACAACGGAGGTGGCCGTGATTTCTCTGGGCGGAATCGTTGTTTCCAAAAGCTTAAGAATCGCCGGCAATAAGCTTGATGAAGATATTGTCCAATTTGCTCAGGAGGAATATAAATTGTTGATTGGCGAGAGAACGGCTGAGGAAATCAAAATCAATATTGGTTCTGCCTGTCCGCTTAAGGAAAAAAAGGAGATGCCGATGAGGGGCAGAAATTTAGTGACTGGTCTGCCCGAAGAAGTAATGGTTTCTGACGAGGAGATAAGACGGGCGTTAGAAAAATCCGTCAGGCAGATCGTAACTCTGGTAAAGGCAACCGTTGAAGAAACTCCGCCCGAGCTTCTGGCCGATATTATGGCGCGGGGAATCTATCTTTCCGGCGGTGGCTCACTGCTTAAGGGTTTGGATACAGTGATTGAAAAAGAAACGAAAATCGCCACTAAAATTGTTGATGATCCTCTGACAGCGGTGGTTCGCGGCGCTGGTTTAGTGCTGGAGGACCTGGATGAATTAAGAGATGTTTTGATTGAGGCGGAGGAACTGGAACCACCCCAATGATAATTCAAAATTCAAAGTATATCATATCAACGAGGAGTGTCCTCGTTGACCTCGTTGAAATCGCGTAATCTAAAAAACTACAAACTACAAACTACAAACTAATTATGATTAGTAAAGAGGAGGTACAGCATATTGCGAAATTGGCGAGGTTGGGATTAAATGACGAAGAAATTGAAAGAACGCAGAAAGAGCTATCGGCGATTTTGGATTATATTGAGCAGTTAAAAGAAATAAACACTGAAGGAGTCGAACCGACCTCTCATTCTGTGGTCATCGAGAATGTTCTCCGAGAAGATATCGGAAAACCGGAAAGACAGGAGAAAAAACTATTAGAAATGTCTCCGCAGAAAAAAGACAATTATTTTAAAGTAAAGCCGATTTTTTAAAGAAGTTGTTTCTTTCATGTCCCATGGAGCTATCTGGTCTGACAATTGAAAAACTGCATGAATTGCTAGTAAAAAAAGAAGTTTCGGCCGTTGATGTTGCCAGAAGTTTTTTGGATCATATCAAAGAAGCAGACAAAAAAATTCATGCTTTTTTAACTATCAGCGAGGAGCTAGCTTTAAGCCAAGCGAGAGCTGTTGACGAGAAAATAAACAACAACCAAGAAATTGATATTTTAGCTGGCATTCCGGTCGCGATTAAAGACAACCTTTTAGTTAAAGATATTCGCTGTACGGCTGGTTCAAAAATTCTCAAGGATTATATCGCCCCTTACGATGCTAGCGCCGTAAAAAAACTAAGGAGTAGGGGAGCCGTGATTTTAGGCAAGACCAATCTTGACGAATTTGCCATGGGCGCCTCGACCGAAAATTCGGCTTATGGTCCAACTTTTAATCCTAGTGATTTGAGCCGTGTGCCTGGCGGTTCTTCTGGCGGTTCGGCCGCCGCCGTAGCGGCCAAAATGGCGGTTTATGCTTTGGGAAGTGATACTGGCGGTTCAATCAGACAGCCAGCCTCTTTTTGTGGCGTGGTTGGATTAAAGCCGACTTACGGCGCTGTTTCTCGTTATGGTTTAATTGCGATGGCTTCTTCCTTGGACCATGTTGGTCCGTTAACCAAAACCGTGGCTGATTGCCGTATTGTTTTCAATGCGATCAAAGGCAAGGACGAGAGAGACTCAACTAGCGTCGATCCTCAAGGGCTACCAACTACCAACTACAAACTACAAACTCTTAAAATCGGAATACCAAAGGAATATTTTATTGAAGGGATGGATAAGGGTGTGAGAGAGGCGGTGGAAAAAGCAATCAAGCAATACGAAATAGCCGGGGCGAAGATTGCCGAAGTCAGTTTGCCCTCTACCAAATATGCCGTGCCTTGTTATTATATAATTGTCCCTTCAGAAGTGAGCGCCAATCTCGCTCGATACGATGGAATTAAGTACGGTCTGTCCGCGGGCGATTCTCTTTTAGATGTTTATCTTCAATCCCGCGATCAAGGGTTAGGCGAGGAAGTAAAGAGAAGGATTATGCTCGGGACTTACGCTCTGTCGAGCGGCTACTATGACGCCTATTATCTGCGGGCGCAAAAAGTAAGAACATTAATTCGCCAAGATTTTGAAAAGGCATTCCACAAAGTTGATGTTTTGATGACTCCGGTAGCGCCAACTACTGCCTTCAAGGTTGGTGAAAAGATCGCTAATCCGCTCGAGATGTATTTGGCTGATATTTTTACCTGTTCGTTGAATCTTTCCGGTTATCCAGCATTGTCTCTGCCCTGCGGGAAAGCAAATAATCTGCCAGTTGGTTTACAGATAATCGGCAAACCATTTAACGAAGAGCATATATTGGCAATCGGAGAAGCTTTTAAAGAACTACAATAGAAATAATCACTTGATTGACGAACGTGTCAACAATAATCGTCATTATAAAGTACATCATAATAATCCTTTCAGTAGCTGCCGTCGGCTTGATGATTTTTCTGCTAAAAAAAAGTAGTTGGTTGTCCCTTCGGTATCTGCGAGATATTAACGAAGTTACCAGTTATAAGGCTTACGGGATGCACAAGATTACCAAAGACTGGCTGAAAATTGTCAGCCGTTTGGAGCAAGGAACAGAATCAGAATATAAACTAGCCGTAATTGAGGCCGATAATATGCTCAATGATGCCTATCACCGCATGGGTTATCCCGGCGAAAGCTTAGGAGATAAATTGAAAATATTAAACAAAGATACCTGTGCCAATGTTGAAGATGTACGGGAGGCACACAAGATTCGCAATAACATTGTTCATGACCCGGACTATCGCTTATCTTTAAATGAGGCGCAGAAAGTCGTGGCAGTTTACGAACAGACTTTCCGCGACCTCGAGATGATATGAGGCTCAACGGGCTAATCTGCCCATAGTATCTTCTTCGTCTTCTCTGGAAATAAAGTTGACGGCCGCTCTTGCGGCCGTTTTTGTTTGAATGGTATAATGGTATAATAGTTTAACAATTTATTATTTAGCAATCTACTGGAGATGACAAAAACAAAAAAAGTTCTCTTGTTTGTTATCTTTTTTGTTATTTTACTGATAACTCTTGTTTTTATTATTGGTTGGCCAGTGGGAAAAAATTTTTTAAGGAAGAATTCAGCCACAATTAACGTTTTGAATTATCATTCTAATCCGCAAAAAGGGGACAATTGGGTGCTGTCATTTAAAACAAGCGGGAAAGCGGATCTGGAGATTATTCCTCAAGATGCGCCGACAATTAATGATTTGGATTTCCTTTCTTTAAAATGCGGCCAGCAGTTAGTCGCGCCGCAATTGCTGAAGGACGGCATTATTAAGTATGAAAATTGGTCCTG
>CAYRJV010000049.1:0-3619 GCA_964424745.1 uncultured Candidatus Saccharibacteria bacterium
GCGTCGGGGTTTTCTCGGTAAAAAGTCCGAACTTTTTCCAATAAACACCACCAGGTAGTGAAAATTCAAAGAATGTTTTTATGATTGGCGGAGCGTGTTAGTTTTACATAATATTCTATCTGTTTCACTTAATTTGTCTGGTTAGCGCGAAAAAACATTCAAGAAATCATTTCGAATTTCTACTACCTGGTCCATATATGATTTCCAAAGAGCTGGGAGCTTTCGGAGAAAAGATTGTCATCGAATACTTGAAAAAGAAAGGCTATCGGGTTTTGGCGAAGAATTATTCCGTCAGTTTTTCCAGTTTTGATAAAGGCGAAATTGATATTATTGCCAGAAAAGATGGAGTTATTAGTTTTGTGGAGGTAAAAACAACGGTTGGCCTGTCAGGTTCTTTCAGTCCGGAACAAAGAGCGGATTATCGTAAACAACGAAAGTTGGTAAAACTTAGCCAAATCTGGCTTGAGAAAAATAAACTTCCGTTGGATACACCGTGGCAAATTGACGTGGTCGGAGTAAGAATAGATCGGCAATCAGGGAAGGCAGAAATTAGTCATTTCGAGAACGTTATCAGTGGTTAGCTTTATGAACTATTGACTCCTGGTTTTATTTTGCTAAACTAAAATCAGTTGAAGATTGTTGGAGAATATTGTCCGTTGGAAAACGGACTTTATTTATAATAATTAATTAATATTATTTTAATTTGTTTCTAGTTTACTATTTAGAATTTATTTAAAGGTTATGGATATCAAAAATTTTACCTCAGCCATCTCCCAGATTGCCGAAGAAAAAGAAATCCCTACCGAAAAAGTGATTGAGACCATTGAGATGGCACTGGCGGCCGCTTATAAAAAGGATTACGGCAAAAAGGGACAAATCATCAAAGCCAAACTTGAGCCGATTACCGGCGAGGTTAAGTTTTGGCAGGTTAAATTAGTGGTTGACGAATCGATGCTTTTGACCGAAGAAGAGTTAGAAACAATGGGAGAGGAAGAAACAAGAACTCCGCCAGAGAAAACAGGTAGCGAGTCCTCCTTCAAGAAAGCTACGGAGGGTGAAGCCGAGAAGAAAGTCCGTTTTAACGAAGAAAAACACATTATGCTGGAGGAGGCGAAGAAGACTAAGCCGGGCATTAAAGCGGGCGAAGAAATAGAATTTCCCCTCGAATCTCGTCAGGACTACGGCCGGATTGCAGCGCAAACAGCCAAACAGGTGATTTTACAGAAAATCAGGGAAGCAGAAAGAGAAACAATTTTTGAAGAATACAAAACGAAAGAAGGAGAAATCGTTTCCGGGGTTGTTCAGAGAATTGAAGGCAGAAATATCTTTTTAGATATCGGCAAGACTTTGGGAATTTTACCGAGAGAAGAACAGGTACCGGGGGAGTTTTATCGGCCAGGGCAACGTTTAAAGGTTTACATTCTTCGGGTAGAGGAAACATCCAAGGGTCCGGTCGTGTTTTTGTCGCGAGCGTATCCCAAACTGATTTCTAAGCTTTTTGAGTTGGAAGTACCGGAAATCTCTACTGGTCAAGTGGAGATAAAATCGATTGCTCGCGAGCCTGGCTCACGGTCAAAAATTGCCGTCTTTTCCAAAGCTCAAGGAATTGACCCCATTGGTTCGGCCGTCGGCCAAAGAGGCGCGAGGGTGATGGCGGTAATTTCTGAGCTCGGCGGCGAAAAAATAGATATTATTGAATATTCGGACGACCCAGAGAGATTTATTGCTAACTCTCTTTCGCCGGCAAAAGTTTTGGAAGTGAGGATTTTGCCGAAAAACCAGGCAATCGCGGTTGTACCAACAGACCAGTTGTCTTTAGCGATTGGCAAAGATGGCCAGAACGTGAGGTTAGCGGCAAAACTGACTGGTTGGAAAATTGATGTCCGCAGTCCGGAGAGTCTGGAAACAGAAAGCATTGCCACCGAGGAAACGATAGAAGAAGCTGAAGTAGAAAAAACTGAGAAGAAAGAAGAGACCGAAGGAGTATCCTCTCTTGCTCTTACCGCCGTCGAGACGGCAACAAAGAAAAAGGCAACGGAGGCTAATGAGAAGGCAGGAAAGACTAAGAAGAAAGCCAAAGGAAAAGGAGCGCCGGCAGGTCAAAAATCGCGAAAGACAGAGAAAAAGACTAAAAAAACCTAGAAATATGTTTTTATTTCCCATTGCTGCTTCTCTTTTAGCGATTGTTTTTAGTCTTTTCCTGGCGCGAAAAATAAAAGCAACACCTTCTGGTTCCGGTAAAATAATTGACATTTCCCAGACGATTCAGGAAGAGGCTAAGGCTTACTTAAAGAAGCAATATCAAACCATTGGCTTGGTCAGTTTCTTTATATTTGTTATTCTTTGTCTCGCCATAAACTTTAAGGCTGCCTTGGGTTTTTTACTCGGAGTAATTTTTTCCGCTTTAATCGGCTATTTGGGAATGATGGTTTCTAGTCAAGCAAACCCGAAGGTCGTCGAGGCGGCGAAGAAAGGACTTGATCCTTCATTAAAATTGGCTTTTAGGAGTGGAGCCGCCACCGGATTTTTGGTAGTTGGGGTGGGACTTTTGGCAGTTTCGGGGTTTTATTTCTTTTTTAAAGATCTTGAAGCCTTAGTGGCATTGGGGTTCGGCGGGTCACTGATTTCTGTTTTTAGCCGATTTGGTAACGGAATTTTTTTCAAAACAGCGGCTATTAATACCAATCTGGTAGGAAGAACAAAAAAGGATATTCCCGATGATGGTTCTCGTAACCTTATACCTATCGCTGAACTGGTTGAAAATAATGTTAATGATTGCGTTGGTTCTATTGCTGATCTTTTCGAAACCTATGTGGTTACTTTAGTGGCAGCAATGCTTTTGGGTCATCTGCTTTTTGTTAATCCGGTGGCAATCTTTCTTCCATTGATTCTGGCCTCAATGGGTATTTTCGCTTCAATCCCAGCAACCTTTTTGGTAAGAACCGGAGGAAAAATGAATATTATAGCCGCTTTTTATAAAGCATTATTCGGGTCAGTACTGTTTGTTGCTGTCGGATTTTTTCCAGCGCTGAGAGAGTTAGCCGGTAGTTTAGATATTTCTTTTATAGACCTTTATCTTTTATCCTTTCTTGGATTGATGATTGTTGCGGCAATATTTTTCGCCGTCAAATACTTCCCCATCAAGAAATATAATCCGTTAGGCACAATTACTAGCGTCTTGGAAACTGAGCATAAGGAGAACCTCATTCATGGGTTGACGCTGAGAATGCGTTCAACCATCTTATTGGTGATTTTAATATGCGCTGGAATCTTAATAAGTTTTTCCCTCGCCGGGCTTTATGGTTTGGTGGTCACCTCATTAGTAATGTTTTCTCTGATGGGGATAATTGTCAGCCTTGCTGTTTTTGGTTCAATTGCTGATAATACTTTGGCGATTGCTGAGATTGTTGATTTACCGGTTGACGTTTGTAAGACAACAGCTACTTTGGATACAGTTGGTAATATTATGAAGATAGTTGCTAAAATATATGCGCTTGTTTCCGCGGCATTAGCCAGCCTGATATTATTCTATGCTTATATCCAAGAAATTCGTGATCAGGGCTTAATGATTCGATTCCTTTTAGATGATTATAAGGTGCTCACCGGTCTTTTTCTTGGT
>CAYRJV010000050.1:0-3597 GCA_964424745.1 uncultured Candidatus Saccharibacteria bacterium
GAACTATGGGGACGAATTAAACTTTAAACTGTTACTACTTCACCGCGATTAAATAAATATTGGCGTGATTGCCTTCTCCGACTCGCCAGCATTTCTCTATCTTCAAACCGACCTTTCTAGCTAAATCTTCCAGTTCCTTTTTCGTAAAACCATGAAGATAACGTTCAACCAATGCTTTTCCAGTTGAATCTTTCCAAGGAATAAAAATATCTCTAAAATCGAGTTCTGATTTACCGATTAGTTTTAGTAGGCTGTATTTAAAAAGCCTTTTTTGATTTTGGCTGTCTTGAAAAATATCCCAAACGCGCAAAATTAGTTTTCCACCCGCTTTCAATACTCTTCGTGCTTCTCTCAAAAATTGTAATCTTAGTCCTTTTGAGGGAATATGATGTAAGACAGCAATACTATAGACTTTGTCAAAGGAATTATCAGGAAAAGCTAGGTTTAGAGCATCGGCGATTTGGAAATTGCCTTCCGGGTAATTCTTCTTGGCAATGGCAATTTCTTCTTTTGAGCTGTCAATCCCCAGATAATCAACTTTTTTGTCTCGTACCGCGCTAAAAAGCCGTCCACTACTGCAGCCAATATCTAATACTTTCTCTCCGGGACGCAGGTCACTGACTAAAGCCTTAATCTCGTCCGAAGGAAACTGCCTGGTTCTTGCATAAGGCTCGGCAATCAGGTTATAATCGACGGTAGTCTTTTTCAGAAGATATTGAGCGTAATTCTTATCCATTGATGATGAAAAAAACCTCAATTAAGCAGATTTTTCAGACCGGAATGAAAAACCCGGCTGATTTAGATAGAGTAAAACGGAAATTCGCAAAGAAGCTGAGAAAAACCGGCTGTCTTTCCAATGTTGAGCTTTTAAAAGTATATCGCAGATTAACCCAAAAAGGAAGGCTGAAGACCAATACTCGGCTGGAAAACCTTCTTAAAAAGAAAAGGGGACGTTCTCTTTCCGGCATTGTCACGGTCTCGGTTTTAACTAAACCCTATCCCTGCCCGGGCCAATGTCTTTATTGTCCCACCCAGAGAAAAATCCCGAAAAGCTACTTGAGTAATGAGCCAGCCGTCATGCGGGCCATTGCCAATAATTTTGACCCCTATCAACAGGTGCAATCAAGGCTAAAATCGCTTCAGTTAACTGGTCATCCGCTTGATAAAATTGAGTTGATTGTGATTGGCGGTACCTGGTCGTACCTGCCCCGGCAATACCAAACTTGGTTTATCAGGGAGTGCCTTCGGGCGAGCAACGAATTCATGCAAAGAGCAAAAAACAGAGAACAGAGAACAGAAAATAAAAAACAAAAAGGAGAGAACAAGAAATTTAAGAGTAATGAGTTAACCTATTATCAACAGAAAAATGAGAGGGCGAAGTGCCGGATTATTGGCATCACAGTTGAGACCAGACCAGATTTTATCAACGAAAAAGAGGTAATCAATTTAAGGAGGTTGGGCGTCACGCGTGTCGAATTGGGCGTCCAGAGCCTCGAGAATGACGTTTTAGCGATAAATAGGCGGGGGCATAGAATCGAAGCCACGATAACCGCTACCAAACTCCTTAAAGATGCCGGTTTTAAGGTTTGCTACCATATCATGCCCAATCTTTTGGGTTCTAATATCAAACGTGATAAACAAATGTTCGCTAACCTTTTTAGCGATTCCCGCTTCCAGCCAGATCTGTTAAAGATATATCCCTGCGTTGTCCTTAAACAAGCCAAGGAATTCTATCAGCTCTGGAAAGCAGGCAAATACCAACCATATCAAGACAAGGAACTGATAGATTTGTTGGTAGCCATTAAGAAAAAAATCCCGGTCTATTGCCGGATACAAAGACTAATCCGGGATATTCCGGCGCAAAGCATTACTGCCGGCTGCAGGATGTCTAATCTACGCCAAGCCATTGCCGATCAGCTCAAACGGCAAGGGAAACGCTGTTGGTGTATCAGATGCCGGGAAGTTAAAGAAGAATATCGGCCGAATATAAAATTAAGCCTTTTCCGCCAAGATTATGATGCTTCGGACGGTAAAGAAATCTTTCTTAGTTTTGAAGATCAAGCCAGAAAAAATCTTTATAGCCTTCTCCGTTTACGTATTCCCTCTCAAGTATTAATGAAAACAAAGCATTTTATTTCTGCTCTGCAAGACAGCGCGATCATCCGCGAGCTTCATACCTACGGGCAAGTTGTTCCCCTTTCTAAAAAAGAAAAATTAGTTTCCCCCCAACACCAAGGATTAGGAATTAGACTAATAAAAGAAGCAGAGAAAATAGCCAAGAAAGAATTTGCTTTAAAGAAAATGGCGGTGATTTCCGGAATCGGAGCAAGGGATTATTACTCTAGGAAAGCCGGTTATCAGTTAGAAGATACCTATATGACCAAAATGATTAAATGAAGAGTCTTCAGAAATAGTTATCTTTTAACCAGCTAATAATGGTTTTTGCTTCGGCTTCCAAGCTTTTTTCGCCCTTCTCAAATCCTTCCGAGCCTAAGAGAATGATCGCCACCCGGCGCTCTAAATTGCGATGAGAAAAGCGGAAAAGAAAAATGCCGTTGTATTTCGAACTAACAATATAACCAGTCTTTCCGCCAATAAAAGCCGGGTCATTAAAAAAAATATTTTTGTTTTTTAAGTCTTTAAAACTTACTTCGCCAAAAGACTCTACCTTTTCTCCTTTAGTGATATCTAAGAGAGGCGGCCGGTTATTGGCAATATATCTCATTAAATAAAAGAGGTCTTTGGCCGTTGAAGTATTTTTGGGATCAAACCCGCTCGGGTCGTAAAAATTCGTCGCGGTCATAAATATCTTCGGTGCTTTATCGTTCATCAGGTAGACAGTTCTGTCTCTGCCCAAAAAACGACTCAAAACTTCGGCGGCATCATTTGAAGATTCAATAAGAAGAGGATAAAAAAGCTCGACCACCTTAAAATCCTTACCGGCCTCTAAACCAACGGTGGAACCATAGCTATCAAGCATTCCTTTTTTAACGGTGATTGAGTTTCTTAAATTAACTTGCTCGGAAACAATCACGGCCGTCATCAGCTTAACGAACGAAGCAATCGGTAAAATTTCTTCAGGGTTTTTATCGGCAAAAACAAAACCAGAATCAAGGTCAGCCACCAAATAGCTCTTAGCTGATATCTCAGGAAAAACAGTGTTCTTTCTGTTTGGATAATCAAAGCGATCGTCTTCCTTATCTATAACCAAAATGGGCATTTCTTTATCAATTAAATTATAGATAGTTTGGCTGTCTTTATCTGAAAGCTGAATACAGCCGCCAGAAAAATCAGAAGCGAGCTTTTCTCCACCCGGGTAGTAAGGTTCTCCGTGAAGATAGTACTTTCCGTAAAACCTTATCGAATAGGGCATATAAACTTCAGCAATAACTGAATAGCTTAACTTATTCATCGAAATTATTTTGTATAATCCGACCGCTGATCCGCCCCAGCCCTGCGGGTCTCCTTTTCTTAGGATTGACACTTCTTTCTCCAATTGACCATCTTTATAAAATCGGATTTTCATTTCTGCGAGGTTCACTTCTAAAAAACTCTTTGAGTTGGTGATAAATTCATTCCTCACTTTTTCTGGTCCTT
>CAYRJV010000051.1:0-3182 GCA_964424745.1 uncultured Candidatus Saccharibacteria bacterium
AACGGGTTTTACTAACGCCTAAGGCTGACAGAATTTTCCAAATTTATTACGGCTGAATATTCGGGCCGATTGGCCGGATTTTTATAGGAAACAGTCATTTCAATCTTTATTGTTCCGACTGACGATGTTGGGACAGTAAGATTGGTAAATTTTAACTGGGTGACGGTCACTGAATCGGCCGTTAAGGGATAAGCACTGGCTGTTCCTTCTTTAATGATAATTTGTCCATTAGATAACCGGAATTCAACCGGCTCAAGCGGGGTGGGCATCGTTAAAATTAAATAATCGGTCTGGTCTCCGGGGTTAGCCGGTTCAGCAATCAGGGACGCCTTTTTTGCGGCCGCAACGATTTTCTCCATGGCAAAACTGGCATTTTGTTCAACTTCTTGATTAGCCTCAGTTTTAATATTTCCTTCAATAATCTGCCAGAAAAAGGTCGCCGCCACGGCCAGAAGGACAGTCACCACCGCCGCATAAATTAAAAGTTCAACAAGGGTAAAGCCATCTAATTTTTTTTTAAACAAATTTGGCTGAAATAAAACTTTCATCGTTTTAAGGCTGGATGTTTTCCACTGTCTTAGTTGAGCCATCAACCATTGTCACCGTGATGGTAAAAGTAACTCTCCTCATATTTCCGTTAAATCTAAAGGCGGAACTATTCACCCATCCTGGCCTAAGGGTGAAGTCTTGAATATCAAGTTCGCTTCCTGATGGTTGCCTTCCTAAAGGAGTGCCGGGACCAGTTCTCGACCAGACAACTGTGCCACCTAAAGTGACTCTTTCAATTAATCGAGTATTGGTCCAGGTCAACATCATTTTACTGACAACGATGTTGGTTGAACCGGTATTGGTAAAGGTTATCCCTGATAACGTTTGATTGCCTCCGGTGAGCCTGGCGCCGGTCGTATTGATATCTAAGAAATCCGCTTGCCTGACTGCCTGGGTGATGTGCCAATTAGTCAAATAGGTAGCGAGTTCTCTTTCTGCCGACTTGCCTTTGACTATTTCCCAAGTAACTCGGGAACGCACTAACTTGCGATTATTGCCTGCATCTTCAATAGTTATTACTCTTTTCCCTTGGTTAAGCTTCGGTGAAAGGTCCTCTTCTAGTCCCTGGAAGACCCAATGATTGGCCGAAACAGTTAAACCGTAAGTACCCAAAGTCAAATCATTCCAATTATTATCACGAATGGAGCGTGCGGCTTCGATTCCCTCTTCGGCGAAAGAAAGCGCCAAGGCATTTTGACCGGCTTGAAGGTCAGAAAGATAACCTTCAATTATAGCTAAAACTACCGCACTAACCATCAAACTAAAAACCGCGGCGGCAATAAGTAATTCCACTAACGATTGACCTTGATTATGTTTTGCCTTGGCGGATTTCATTTTTTATTTCTCTTCTATTGGGCACTGATAACCCCTGTCTGGCTAATGTTGATTATTGATACCTTTCCGCCGCTTCTTAATTCGACATTACCCGCTACGTTCGGCTCTCCATCGAGTTTAGAAAAAACAATTTCTCCTAAACCACTGGCATTAACCCCCGGAGCTAGGCTAAAAACTTCATCACCACTTGGATCGTGGGAAATAAAAGAATCACCCTTAAATAAGGTGTAATGGCTACTAGTAAAATAAACACCGAAACTGGAATCAGCTTCTTGCGACATCGCCTTTAACTGGGCTCTTCTTAAAGTTTGAACCACTGCGCGGCGATTACTATCCAGCTCCAGCGACTCGTAAAAATCTACACCCGTGGGAATAATCAAAAAAAATAAAAGACCGCCAATTCCAATAACGACCAGCATTTCAATTATGCTAAAGCCTTTCATCTTTTAACGGAACTGCAGTTGTCTTATCAGTTTATACATTGGCGAGATAATGGCAATGGCGGTAAATCCGGCAAAAAATCCAATAAAAATGATGAGCATCGGTTCCAGAACCGCGGTAAAATTTTTAAGGGTGGAGTCCACTTCTCTCTCGTAATGTTCACAAAGATACAATAAGCTGTCTTCCAGACTTCCTGCTTTTTCTCCAACTAATATCATCTCAGAAAAAATCGCCGGAAAAAAATCAGAAAAATCTTTTAGGCTCTGACTTATTTTCGCTCCGGTTTCTACCTTTTCTTTAATTTTAATTAGATGGTGCCGATAAACCGCGTTGGGCAATGTCTCGGAAATAATCTCCAAAGCAATTGAAAGGGGTACACCGCTTTTTAAAAGAATATAAAAAGTACGGCTGAAAAACGAGAGATTAAAATTCTTTGAGATTTTACCAAAGAGAGGCAAAGAAAGGGAAACCTTATCAAGATAAAATCTAATAGTTTTTATCCGCTGGAGAATTCTTATTAACAAAACGGCTAAAAAGATAATAATTAAAATAAAAAGCCAATAAGTTTTAATAAAAGAAACCGCCGCGACTAAAATCCTAGTTGCCAGCGGCAATTCAATTTTTAAAATCTTTAAAGGTTCGGTTATTTTCGGCAGGACAAAGACCGCCATTAAAATGGCAATGGCGGTTGCCAAGGCGATAACAATCGTTGGATAAAGAAATGCGCCTTTAATTTTTTTGTTCATCTCGTCGTCTTGGCGCAGTTTCAGAGAAAGATATTTTAGATTTTCATCCAGGGTGCCGGACTCTTCCCCAATTCTAATGATGTTTTGAAAAAATCTATCAAAAATTTGCGGATGCCTCGCCAATGCCTTATTCAGGTTTTCTCCTTCCAGAACCTTATTTAAAACATCGTTGATGCTCCTCTTAAAGCTTTTTGACCGGGCATCATTCCTGATTGTCTCTAAAGCTTCATTAAGAGGAATACCGCCCTTGAGCATCAGGGATAAATGTTCGGCCAAAAGCATTTTTTCTTTTTCGAACATATAGATTAAAGTTCAAATGTCAAATCTAAAATCTTCAATCCGCAATCTTAAATTCAGATTATTCTTTGGTGACTCTCAAAATCTCATCAATCGTGGTTATTCCTTTTTCTACTTTTTCGAAGCCGTCCTCAAGCATTGTTTTCATGCCCAGCCGCTGCGCTTCCTCTTTAATCTGTGAAGCATTGGCTTTGACCATCACCAGTTTTTTGATCGGCTCGGTTATCTCGAGAATCTCAAAAATCCCTGTCCGGCCGAGGTAACCTGTTTTTTGACAGAGGCTACAACCGCGACCCCGAAAAAGCCTTATTTTTC
>CAYRJV010000052.1:0-3133 GCA_964424745.1 uncultured Candidatus Saccharibacteria bacterium
CGTCCAGGCCGGGGCAACTCAGGACTTGAAACAGGACTATCAAGATGCTCTTGATGATTTAGACGATTCTTATTTGAAGCTTTACAACGCCCATAATACAGTGGATTCTATCCAGCGGACCTATTTTATTTATAATGACCAGGAAGGAATTAAAGTTAGAGAAAACCAAGACAAGATTAAAACCGCGCTGAGCCAGGCAGAGGATTATGTTGATAGCGCCAAAAGTAATTTAGAATACGAGAAGATTGACTCGGCTCTTTTAGGGGTTGAGAAATCGCTTCGGGAGGCCAGAGACGCTTTAGCAGTAATCAGGGATATGATAGAAACCATAAATTATCGCGACATTGTCTCCAGTACTGATAAAACATCTTTGGATAATCAAAAAACCTATATCAACACTGCCTTAACCAATATTATTGGTGCTCAGCAGGATATTTCGGCTACCAAGGTTAGCAACGATACAAAAATCAACAGCGCTACGGCCGATATTTCAGCTTTGGAAGCCCAGTTAAAAGAAGGCGGTCTTTACCAGGCTCAGATAAATCAAGCTCAGGCCGAAATTTCTCTTTTGGAAAACAAAATCCAAGATTCGGTTTTAAGAAGTCCGGCGAGCGGCCAGATAACAAAAATTAATAAAAGAGAAGGAGAGACGGTTCAGCCGACTGATTCAGTAATTTCTTTTCTGCCAGCTGGTCCTCTTCAGATAGAAGTTGATATTTATGAAGAAGATATTGTTGAGGTAAGCATTGGAAATCCCGTGACAATTAGTCTCCCGGCTTTCCCAGAACAATCATTGCCAGGTAGGGTAGTTTCAATTGACCCAGCCGAAAAATTAATTGAAGGAGTAGTTTATTATGAAGTAACCATTGATCTTGAGGAATTAAGAGAAGGGATTAACCGGGCATGACCGCCGATGTTGTTATTGAAACAGCTAAAAAAGAAGATGTTTTGGTTATTCCCCGAGGGGCTTTAGAGAATAAAAATGAAAAGAAAATTGTTAAGGTTTTGGAAAACGGCCAAGTAAAAGAAAGAGAAGTGGAAACCGGCTTAGAGGGCGACCAGCTCGTGGAAATTCTCTCCGGCCTCTCCGAGGGCGACCAAGTGGTTGTAAAATAGAAATAATATGCCAGAGATGTTGATAAAATTGGAAGATGTGTGGAAGGTTTATCATCTGGGGAAAGTGGAGCTGGCGGTTTTGAGGGGGGTGAGTCTGGAGGTGAATTCAGGCGATTTTGTTACGATAATGGGGCCTTCTGGTTCTGGCAAATCAAGCCTTTTGCATATTATCGGCGCTTTGGATTTTTCTGATAAAGGAAAAGTTTTTTTAGGAGGAGAAAACCTTTCAGAGCTTTCCGAAGATGAGCTGGCCGGCATTAGAGGCAGAAGAATTGGTTTTGTTTTTCAACAGTTTAATTTACTGCCAAACCTTACCGCTCTTGAGAACGTTATTCTTCCGATGGTTTTCCAAGGAGTTCCTGAGAAAAAAAGAAGAGAAAGGGCAAAAGAATTGCTTTCTTCTTTTGGATTAGAAAAAAGATTTTCTCATAAACCCAACGAACTTTCCGGCGGCGAATGCCAAAGAGTGGCTATTGCCAGAGCTTTGGCTAACGATCCGGAAATTATTGTGGCTGACGAACCAACTGGTAATTTAGATTCTTCTACCGGCAAAATGATTATGGAAATTCTAACCGACCTTCATAAAAAAAATAGAAAGACAATCATTGTGGTTACCCACGATCCGAACATAGCTGGTTATAGCCAGCAAGTAATCAATATTAAAGATGGCCAGATAATTCATAATCACTTCCAAACTAAGGAAGTTTTGTGGTCAAAATAGTATGTTTAAAGAATATATCAAAATTGCTATTAAAAGTTTAAGAACAAGGCCGCTGAGAAGCTGGTTAACAATGCTCGGCGTTGTCATTGGCGTCTTTTTGATAATGTCTTTACTTTCTTTAAGCGAGGGCATTAAAACAGCAGTTATGCAACAGCTAAGAATGATGGGCAAGGACTTGATTATGATTATGCCCGGCGACATTACTAATATTATGACTGCTTTCGCCGGAGGAATGGAATTAACCAATGATGATATAAAAACCATAAAAAAAACCGAGGGCGTGGATGTCGTTATCCCTATGACCTATAAGGCAGTGGCAATAAGATATGAAGGCGAGAAGAAAGCCGTTTTATTGTGCGGTGTCCCCTGGCAGGAAACGTTAGAACTATTAAAAACCGATATGGGTTGGGACCTGAGTTCGGGCCAGTGGCCGACTCCCGGCAAAAGAGAAATTCTGGTTGGCAATTTAGTACCAAAAGATATTTTTCCCGGAATGAAGGTGGGGACCCAGATTACTTTGGACGGAAAACAATTTAACATTGTCGGAATATTAAAATCTTTGGGGAGCAAACAAGACGATAGTCAGACCTATGTGGATTTAGATATTTTTAGGGAAATTACCGGAGAAAGGGAAGGAGCTAAAATGGCTATGGCTAAGGTTAAATCCGGCTTTTCAACAGAAGAAGTAGTAAATAATATAAAAGAAAATCTTGATAAAAACAGAAAAAGAATCCAAGGGGGGGATTCATCTTCTTTTACTGTTCTTAGTAGTGAAAAAATCACTGATATAGTCGGTAATATAATGGGTTTAATCCAGGCAGCTATCTTCGGCTTTGCTTCAATAGCGATTATCGTTGGCGGTATTGGCATTATGAATACAATGTATACTTCGGTTCATGAAAGAATCAGGGAAATCGGCATTATGAAAGCAGTGGGAGCTAAAAGAAAAACCATTACTACTATTTTTTTGATTGAGTCGGGTTTTTTTGGATTGTTTGGGGGTCTTGGGGGGATAATTCTAGGTCTAGGACTGGCTAAAATTGCAGAACTTTATTTTCAAATTCACCCCCTTCTTTATCTAAAAGCCTCAATTACTCCCCAGCTTATTCTTTTTGGTTTGGCCTTTTCTTTTTTAGTCGGTTGTATCGCCGGCTATCTCCCCAGCCGTTCCGCCTCCAAACTCAACCCAGTTGATGCCTTAAGGTATGAGTAGTTGACAAGGGGTTTGGGTTTTTGGTAAGATAAAGCCGACGAGATTAGTCGGCTTTTGTTATGCGTGTTTCAAAAAAAGCACAA
>CAYRJV010000053.1:0-2942 GCA_964424745.1 uncultured Candidatus Saccharibacteria bacterium
GCCGGGGCAGTTTGGAATGCTCAGCCTACCGGTTATCAGACTGCCGACACTTTTGGTGCTAATTTGCAAAATCCAGTGCTGACCGCTGTGGAAATTTGGGGTTATTCCTCCAGGACCCTTTCCAGTTTCGGCAGTTTGATTGCCGAGATTTGGAGTTATTCCAGCCGCTCATTGACTACTTTCGGAACTTTAGTGTCTGATATTTGGAACAGTGCCACTCGGACCTTAACCGGAGCCGGTTTAACCAGTGGTGAACTGGCGACCAAAACTGTAATTGAAAGCGCAACTCAAAGCGCGGTTTTGTCAATCAAAACCAGCAATGATTACGATTTAGGTGATATTTTGGGCTATGTTGATACTCTAGAAACCTCAGTCGGCACCGCCACTGATACCAGCTCTACTTCCACCCTTTTTGGTAAGATAAAAGGGGTAAAAGACACGGTTGACCAACTTTCAACCATTGATACCAATATTGACTCTTTAGTAAGTAAATGGGGTTCCTATGATGCCGAAGATATTTATGACAAGGTCAAAAATCTTTCCTCGGATATTTCGGCCGTTAATGCTGTCTCCAATGTTTCCTCTATTTTAAGCTTAGTCCAAACCGATGCTACTAATATGACCGATTTGAAGAACAAAGTTGCCGCTATGAAAGCGGTGGTCGATGTTAACCGCACTCTTTTGGAAAAAGTCAGCAATCAGCCGATCATTAAAACTTGGCTTGAGGAAGGAAGTATTATTTTTAAAACCCTAATTACCAATCCTTCAAAAATTGCCAGCCAAAAAGTACCTTTGAAATACTACCTGCCTAAAGAGCTAACCAAAGAGGATATTATTAAACTTGATGAAGGTTTAAAAATAGATTACGATGCCAGCGAAGAAGCCTGGTATGTCAGCGGTGAATTTGAGCTCACCCCGGAAGAAACCAAGTTTTTAAGTGTTGAGGCAGTCGATATCTGGAAAATCTCCGAAGATGAAGTTGCTTCTTTGCGTAAACAAACCGAAGAATTAAGCAAACCCCTGAAAGGGACTTCTTATTTTGCCCAGGGAACTTTGGTCAAGTCAGATATTGAAGCTTCCCTCGATAAAGTCCTCCGTTTGCAAAAAGAGGCAACCACTCCCCAAGCACGGATTCGGGCTTACCGTGAAGGAGTGGCAGAAATTAAACTGGTTCAGGGAAAACTGGAAACTTTAAAAACCCTAGTTGCTTCTGCCGGATCAATGGGAACGATGTTTGGCTTTATCGGCGGGGTACAGACTCTTGGAGTTTGGGGATTGATAATTGTTTTGATCGCTGGATTTGTTTTTCTTGGAATTTATACCCGGAGATTAAATCCCCCATCAACTAACATTCCTGATATAAAGCTTGAAAACGAGACGGAAAGAAATTTAAATCTTGAGCCTCCAAGAAAAAATTTATTTAGACAAAAATTAATTACAATTATTCTGATAGGAACAATGTCTGCCTTTCTTTCCTTTTTTGTTGGTTTCTTCTTCATAAACAAAAACAAAAATATTCTAGTCAAGGAGCCAGAAATCTCGCCGATTCCTACTCCAGCCTCTATTCCTTTGCCAAAAGAAGAGAATAAAGAAAATCAAGAAATTCAGATAAATGAGGAAAAACAAGTTTTGGGGACAGAAGACAAGCAAAACTTAAAAGTAAAGGTGATAGTAGGAGAAGAATCTGTAAATATAAGAAAAGAACCGTCTTTAGAGGCAGAAATTTTGGGAGGTTTTAACAAGACAGAGGAAGTTTTTAAACTTGACGAAGTAACTGACTGGATTAAAATAAAGGTTAATATCAAGAGGGGCGGAATTGAGTATACTGAGGGGTGGGTCAATAAAATGTGTATCGAAGAATAACTATAAGATGGAAACAATTTCTCTTGCTTTGATTATCTCCCTTTCGGCACCGCTTTTATTACTGCCTGTAGAAAAAATTTTACCTTATCCTTATATAATAGAAGAATTATTAAAATTAGGGGTTGTTTTTTTAATTTTAAAGGCTGAGAGAAGAAATAAAATAAATTTATTTAGATGGATTGTTTTTTCGGGATTGATTCTTACTTTTTCGGAAAGCGTTTTTTATTTAACAAACATCTTTGCTCTGGGAAATTTTTCTCTGTTTCCGCAAAGAATAGTTTTAACAGGGACGTTACATATGGGAACTATGCTAATACTTTATTTCTCGATAAAAAAAGGTTATTTCCGGTTAATAAGTGGAGTTGTCGCGGCAATCTTAATTCATTATTTTTATAACCTGGTGTTTAGCGCAAAAATTTATTAAAACTATTGATAAACCAAACTTAAAAAAATCAGAAATTACTGATTACTGATAGATTCTTTACAGAACAAGAAAATCTTTTTTCTTTCTTTTTGTTTTCGTTGGCGGCTCCGCCGCCCCCCCGCTCCTTCGGGATAACCTAGCTTAAAGGAGAGCCGCCGTCAGAAAATCTAACGATTTACCAGAAACTTTCGGATAGGCGGCTCGACAAACGCGAGCCCGTTAAGAATAACTTTCTTTTAAGAAAAACAGCGGGCGAGCCCATCGAGTCTCCTCGCGCAGGGCGCTATAATAGTTTTTACCTTAAACGGGCGCGCAAGCCCAAGTAGAACAGGAATTGGGGTAGAAATAAAGAAGGCGGGGGTGAAAAGCGGATTACCCCGCCGACGGCAGGCGACACAAAATAGAAAAAGAATACGGAAGAGACTACGAGCAATTCTAAAAAATAGTAAAGACTTTGGCAAAGCTGACCCTAGGAGGCTCTCTCGCCCAAAGGCGGGGTCGCCGCCAACAACTTTCTTTCGGGTGGGTGGGTTGGTTGCTATGGAAATAAGATTTTGTTAGAATTATAGAGGTTTAAAAAGTGGTAACGTTCCTTCGTTAAACGCGCGCGCCGAAAACAATCTTAAAATAAAACGAAAGCGCGAGCCCTTCAGAA
>CAYRJV010000054.1:0-2832 GCA_964424745.1 uncultured Candidatus Saccharibacteria bacterium
TTTAATGGAAGGCCCACCAGGCTCGGGAAAAACCCTTTTAGCTAAAGCTTTACCATCAATCCTTCCTCCTTTAACCTTTGAAGAATCTCTGGAAGTAACGAAAATCTATAGTGTTAGTGGCCTGCTCCCGAAAGAAAAACCGCTGATTAATTTCCGTCCTTTCCGTAGTCCTCATCATACTTCTTCAGAGGTCGCTGTGATTGGCGGTGGTAATCCGCCCCGTCCCGGAGAAATAACCCTGGCTCATCGTGGTGTTCTTTTCTTGGACGAATTTCCGGAATTTCACCGTGATGTTTTGGAAAGCCTACGCCAACCGCTTGAAGAAGGAGTAATCACTATTCTCCGGGCAAAGAATTATCTTTCAATGCCAGCCCGTTTTACGCTTGTCGCCGCCACCAATCCCTGTCCCTGCGGTTATTACGGAAACCCGGAAAGAAAATGTATCTGTACTAACTCGCAAATTAGAATGTACCGGAGAAAACTCTCTGGTCCGTTAATGGACCGGATTGATCTTTTTATTAATGTGCCGGCATTAAAATACGAAAAACTCGCTGGTCCGGATGAAGAAGAGGCAACAATAAGAATAAGAAAAAATGTGGCGACAGCTCGTCAAAGGCAACAAGAAAGATTCATTGGCGAAAAAACTCTTACCAACGCTGAAATTGCGGTTTCGCAAATAAAAAAATACTGTCAGGTTGATAGTAAGTCACAAACACTGTTAAGAAATTATGTTGACTCGGGTAAACTTTCCGGTCGGGGATATCATCGGGTGCTTAAAGTGGCACGTACTATTGCTGACTTGGATGATTCAGAGAATATCCGTTACGACCATTTAAGCGAGGCAATTATGTACCGGCTGCGCAATGAAACTTAGCCAACAGCCAATAGTGGATAGCCAAGAGAGACATTATTCATTAATTTAAAACAACTGAGGTTGGACCTCAGTTGCCTGCTTTGCCCTCCGTAGCTTTACGCGAAGGGGGGTTCTCTGTTCTTTGTTTACTGTTTTCTGTCTTTCTATATCATTTCGCGAACGGGTTTTTCGCCCCGTAAACGGCAAAATGCAAATGACAACCGGTTGAATAACCAGTGGTACCGATATAACCAATTATTTGGCCTTGAGAAACTTCATCGCCTGAGGCGATGGCAGCCCGGGAAAGGTGACCGTAAAAAGTAACTACATTATTGGGATGAAGTATCCGGATAAAGTTTCCAGCGACTCGACTCCAGCCAATTTTTTGAATCTTTCCGCCGGCCGCCGCGAAAATCGGACCCCCACACGTTCCATTACTAAAATCAATGGCGTTGTACCAATGAAGGCCTTGAGTCATCCGATAAGAGGAAGGGACTGGTAAGAGAAAATAACTTGAAGGAAGAGGGATAGAAAGAGTTTGTCCGGCCACTGGCCGACTTATTGGCATAATCCCATCGGGAATAACGAGAATATCTCCGCGCATTATCTCTCCGTTCTCGGCAAGACGGTTAAAAGCAATTATTTTCTTGGCATCGGCTTTAAAACGGAGGGCCAGCTCACTAACCGTATCGCCATCTTCAACATAATAGAGAACGCCGGAAACAGGAAGAATAATCAGACTCTCACCGGCTCTTATTTTTGAGTTAGCGGTTAAGTCATTTGCCCAAAGCAAGGTATTAAGAGAGATGCCAAACTGACTCGCAATGCTGATTAAATCATCTCCGGCTTTGATGGTATATTCAATAATCTCCTCCCGCTCAACGCTGGAGGGCTCATTATCAAAATCACCCAGAATTCCCAAAGAACGGCCTTCAATAAAAACAGGGGAACTGCAGGCAATCAGGCTGTTTTTTTGAATGAGAAGCAGATCTGGCGACTCTCTTAAAGTAATCTTCTCTGGTCCGATAAACAGGTTTTCGATTGGGTTTTTGACAAAAACCCCGGCCGCCCGACTTAAAATATTTCCCTGTTTCGTCTCTTTGTAGGAAAAACCTCCTTTCTTTAAAAAAGGAGCAAACAAGGTCGAGCTGGCACTTAAGCAAAAAATACAGAACAGAACCGAGATTAACCCCAAATAAAATAAAGGGTCATGTAAAGATCCCTTATGATTTCGGACAATTAGACTTATTTTCTCCTTTAAACGACTAAAAAGTCGCTGGGGACTTTTTTCAAAAGACTTACGAATGGTTTTTTCCTTATCGTCCTTAAAAATAACCCTTTTGCCCATCCAATTTTTAAGGATAACACTTTTACTAGATTAAAGTCAAGCAATTTGTCCACACTTTTTAAACAGCTAGGTTAATCGTTAAAAACCATGATAGAATAAAAAAAGCAATTTTTTAAGAAAAAATGGCGAGTTTTCTGAAAAAATATGGATTCCGACCCTCAAAAGCGCTTGGTCAAAACTTTTTGACGGACAAGAAGATTATCGAAAAGATTGTCAACCAGGCTGACCTCAAAAACAATGAGGTTGTTTTAGAAATTGGTCCAGGCACCGGAAACCTAACCAAGGCCTTAGCCGAAAAAGCCGGCTCGGTCATTGCTGTCGAAAAAGATGCGCGGCTGGTGGAAATACTAACCAGAGAATTGGCTAACTATAATAATGTGGCAGTGATAGAAGGAGATATTCTAAGGCTAATTTCCAATTTTCAATTTCCAATTTTCAAACAAGTTTCAAGTTCCAAGTTTCAAACTTCAAGAAAATATAAGATTGTCGCCGATCTGCCCTATTACCTGACGGCGCCGGTAATTAGGAAATTTCTGGAAAGCGAAAACCCACCAGAACTAATGGTCCTTTTGGTGCAAAAAGAGGTGGCCGAAAGAATCTGCGTCAAGCCACCGGAGATGAATCTTTTGGC
>CAYRJV010000055.1:0-2623 GCA_964424745.1 uncultured Candidatus Saccharibacteria bacterium
GTTGTTTTGATATTTGGGGCAGGCGTGCTGGTTGGCGGAATGAAAGCCCGTTTTTCCTACCGTTGGGCCGAAAGCTATCATCAGAATTTTGCTGGGCCAAGAGGAGGATTTTTTGAGAATTGGCGGGTGCCTCCGCCGGGCGACTTTATTGAGAGCCACGGCACCTTCGGAGAAATTATTAAAATTAATCAATCTGATTTCGTGGTTAAGGGTCAAGGAGACGTGGAAAAATTAATTATTATTAATCAAAACACTGTTATTGAAAGAGGAAGAGAGACAATTAAAAAAGAGGACTTAAAGGTCGGGGATAGAGTGGTTATTATTGGTTCGCCGAACGACCAAGGCCAGATTGAAGCAAAACTAATAAGAGTTTTTTATGCTCCCCAAAATATTTAAGCAAATACTTCGGCATAAAATTATAACCGGAATAATCATTATATTGGTTGTTGCTGGCGGTTATTTTGCTTACCAGAAATTAGTTAATAAAAACAATGTAACAAAATATGTTACAGCCGAGGTTCAGAAAAACACGATTATCGCTTCGGTTTCCGGTTCCGGTCAAGTTTCCGCTTTAAGCCAAGTAGATATTAAGCCAAAAGTTTCCGGAGAACTTTTAGCTATTTATGTTAAAAACGACCAGGAGGTTAAAGCTGGTCAGCTTTTGGCTTCCTTAGATTCCACGGACGCCGAGAGGGCAATGCGCGACAACCAGACCTCTTTGGACAATGCCAAGCGCGATTTGGATAAAGCGGAACAAAATTATCAGGACGTCAAAACAAACTCTGAGGACTCTTTGACAACCGCTTACGAAGACGGCTATACCACTGTTTCCACCACTTTTTTTAAATTATCTGATTATATGAGTGATCTTCAGGATGTGCTAGGGACAAAAAAAGATTCTTTAGAGTATATCACATCTTATAGATTAATTCTGGGTTCAGATTCGACATTCGTTACCAGGCTTTTAGACGACTATAATAAAGCCAGCGAGCTTTTTAATACAAATTTTGCTTTTTTCAGAACGGTTTTCCAAGATTCTGACCGCAGCACAATTTACAAACTTATAGGCGATACCTTAGAAACCACTAAAGCAGTGTCCCAAACCCTGGAAAGCGCTCGCCATCTGTACGACGCCATAGTCGTTGAAGATTATACCAGCATTAACGCCGCTTCTCATATTAACACTATGAAGCCCAAAATTGAGAGCGATGTTTCCGCTGTCTACTCTAATATAGATTCTCTTCAACAGATTAAAGACACGATTGACAACACTAATACAAATACGCCCCGAGATATTGATGATGCTTTGTTCGCTATCCAAACTGCTAAAGATGCTGTTACTAAAAAAGAAGAAGCTCTTTCCGACGCCAAAACGCAATTTGCCGAATATTCTGTTTACGCTCCTTTTTCCGGGACCATTACTGCGCTAAACGAGGATATAAAAAAAGGCGACTCTGTTTCTTCCGGCACTGTTTTGGCAACACTTTTCACTAAAGAAAAAATCGCTGAGATTTCTCTTAATGAAATTGATGTGGCTAAAGTAAAGGTTGGTCAAAAAGCGACCATTACTTTTGACGCGCTTCCTGATGTAACCATTTCTGGCGAGGTCTTAGATATTGACGAAACAGGGACAACGAGCCAGGGAGTGGTAAGTTATGGAGTAAAGATTGTTTTTGATACCCAAGATGAGAGAATCAAGCCCGGTATGAGTATGACCGCTGATATTATTACCGCTGTTAAACAAGACGTTTTAATAGTTGCCAATTCTGCTGTGAAGTCGTCAGGAGGAACGAATTATGTGGAGATTATGCCTGACAACAGCCAGACGCCGCAACGTCAAACCGTTGAAACAGGACTTTCCAATGATACAATGACAGAGATAGTTTCCGGCCTTGAAGAGGGCGATATTGTTGTTACTTCAACGATTAGTCAAAGTACAACTCAAACCACTCAAACTGGTGGCGAAACGAGAATGTTTTTTGGTCCATGATAGAGGTTAAAAATATTACTAAGGCTTATAAGACAGGCGATGTTGAAACCAGAGTTTTAAAAGGGATTTCTTTTTCAATAGAAAAAGGCGAATTCGTGGCGATTATCGGGCCCTCGGGTTCTGGCAAATCAACTTTAATGCATATTTTGGGATGTTTAGATACGCCGACCAGCGGCCAATATTTTTTTGAGGGAAAAGACGTCTCTAAGCTTTCTGATGATGAGTTGGCTGATATTCGTAAGAAGAAAATCGGTTTTGTGTTTCAGTCCTTTAATCTTTTGCCGCGGGCAACGGTTTTGCGGAATGTGGAGTTACCGCTAATTTACGCCAATACGTCGAAGCAAAAAAGAGAAGAGCTCGCCAAGGATGTCTTATTAAGTGCGGGCTTAGAGGAGAGACATTTTGAGCATCTTTCTAATCAACTTTCTGGGGGCGAAATGCAGAGAGTAGCCATTGCCCGGGCTTTGGTGAATGACCCAACTGTTATTTTTGCCGATGAACCAACTGGCAATCTTGACAGCAAAACAGGCGAGATTGTTCTTAGAACATTCCAGGGATTGAACAAACAAGGGAAAACGATTATTTTGATTACTCATGAAAAGTATATTGCCGAACACGCCAAGCGAATAATTT